>DASYPO010000423.1:0-23971 GCA_036006545.1 Bryobacteraceae bacterium | reverse complement strand
AGCGCGATTGGAACAATTTCGCGCCCAACGTGGGACTCGCCTACGACATCACTGGAAAAGGCAAGACCATCTTTCGCGCCGGTTACAGCATCGCGTACGGCATCGACAATCTGATCAACGACGTCCCCAACACGATTCTCTTCGGCGTGAACAACGGGCTGAGCGCTCCGGTGACGCTCACCAATCAGACCGCTATCGTGAGCAAGGGGCTACCGACGCTGGCGCCGCCGGCATTCGCCATCCCGACCTCCTTCCAGAAGAATTTCGATGCCTCCCCCACGTCGCCTCCGGCGTATGGATTGATCGATCCGAATCTGGCGACGCCGTATGTCCAGCAGTGGAACGCGGCGCTGGCGCATGAGATCAAGGGCTTTGTGCTCGAAGCCCGCTACGTCGGCAACCATGCAGTAAAGATGCTGCGTGGCGTCGACTTCAACCAGATCAACATCAATCAGAGCGGCTACATCCAGGACTTCAACAAGGCGCGCAACAACGGCGCTTTGTCGCTCGCGGCGGGAAAAGGGTTCAACCCCAGTTTCAATTCCACGATCCCCGGCAGCCAGCCGTTGCCGTTCTTTAATTCGCTGCCGAGCGGCGGATTGCTGACTAACGCAACGGTCGCGGGCCTGGTGCAGACCGGCGAGGCCGGCTCACTGGCGCAAATCTACCAATCGAATTTCCTGCTGCCCAGCGACACGTTCAGCTTCTTCCCGAATCCGCTGACGCTATATCAGAACGTGCTCACCAATTACAGCAATTCGACCTACAACGCGGCCCAGTTCGAAGTCCGGAAGCGCACTCGTTCCGGAATTCAGTTCCAGGCCAATTACACCTTCTCGAAAGCGCTCAGCGATGCGCTGGCGCAGCGCGGCCTGGATCCGATCCTGGACGTGAACAACTCCAAGCTCGAAAAAGCTCGCGCGCCGTTCGATACCACCCATGCGTTCAAGCTGAATCATTCCATCCCGCTTCCGTTCGGTTCCAACCGGCGTTTTGCAATGCACGGAATCAAGGACCGGATTTTCGGCGGTTGGACGTACGGCGGATTCCTGCGTATCGAATCCGGACCGCCGGTGTCAATCCTGTCGTCTCGCGGCACGCTGAATCGCGGCGCGCGCTCGGGCCAGAATACGGTCGATACCAACCTCACACTGGATCAGTTGAAGGCCATCACCGGTTTGTATAAGACCGGGAACGGTCCATACTTCATCGATCCATCGCACATCAATCCGACCACTGGCGCAGGTGTAGCGCCGGACCTGCAACCGGCCTTCGCCGGTCAGGTGTTCTTCAATCCGCAAGGCGGTTCGGTTGGGTCGCTGCAGCGGCGCGCGCTGGACGGTCCGGGATTCTGGATGTATGACGCATCGATGGTCAAGAACATCAAGATCACGGAGCGCCAGAGTCTTGAATTTCGTGCCGACGCGTACAATCTGTTCAATCACCCGAACTTTTTCGCCGGTGATACGCAGGGGCTGGTGAACAGCTCGACGTTCGGACAGATCACCAGCATGAACTTCACGAACTACGGCATTAGCACCCGCAAGATGCAGTTCGGGTTGTTCTATCGCTTCTAGTTTCGAGTCAGTCTAATAAAAAGGCCCTGTGCGGTTCGCGCTGCGCAGGGCCGTTCTGTTTTTATTGCGGTGTTCGTAATTGAGTCTCGACGGAGGCTCGCGAGCGGGGCAGTGTGTTGCTAGAATGTTTCCGCTCACATGGCAGAGGCCCACGCCGGATTTTCACTTGGTGGTCCTGTTACCAATCCGCCTGGAGAATTTGTTCCGGTGCGCGCGGAAGAGCGGATCCTCCTTTTGGATGTTCTCCGCGGATTTGCGATGTTCGGCGTTCTGTGGTCGAACCTGAATGATTGGTATGGCACAACGGATGCCATTTCGGGCTTTCAGCACGCGCTGGAGTTCGCTCAGAATTGGCTGATCGAATCTCGCTTCTACTATCTCCTCGGCTTTCTTTTCGGCATGGGTTTCGCGATCCAGCTCACCCGGGCTGAAGCGCGGGGCGTGGATATACGCGTGATGTTCATGCGTCGCATGGCAGTGTTGCTGGGGATCGGGATCCTGCACGGAATGCTGATCTGGCGCGGCGACGTCTTGACGACGTATGCCTTGCTCGGCATGATGCTTTTGTTTTTCCGGCGACTGTCACCGCGCGCGCTATTGGCCGCCGCTGCGGCGACGTTGTTTCTGCTTCCGTACCTGATCAACATCGCGATCGCCGCGACGGGGCTGAAGTTCCCGGCCCGGGTCCCAGACGATCAGGTCAACTGGATCTACATGCACGGAACATTTACCCAGATCGTCACGCGGGGAGCACTCGATTATCTGTTCTGGTATCGCCGCTGGCCGCTCTTCGTCTTTCCGGCATTTCTCACATTATTCCTGTTGGGATTCTGGGCCGTACGAGTAGATCTGGTGAAGCGGCTTATGGAGCGCAGGTGCCGGCTGGTGTGGGTGCTGTTAGTGGCGCTCGCCGGAACGTTAATCGGCGCGTACGTGCAGACGCATCTCGGAAAATGGTGGCCCGTTCCGAAGTCGCGCCCGACCTTAGGAGAGGTTGCGTTTTCTCTTCGTGCTTTTCGTTTTACGGCCGCGCAGACCGCCTGGCACTTGTTGGCGTGGGGGAACACGGTGGTGTATGCGACAGCGTTGGCGCTCCTCGTGTCGATACCGGCGGGCGCACGACTACTTGGCCCGCTCGCTGCGGTCGGACGTATGTCGCTCACCACTTATCTGACGCAATCGCTGGTTTCGGTCACGCTGTTCTACCATTACGGATTCGGTTGGTTCGGTCGCGTCGGACATGTCGGGATGCTGGCGATCACTCTGACTCTTTTCACTTTGCAAATGGCCGCGAGCGTCTGGTGGCTGGGACGCTATCGTTTCGGGCCGATGGAATGGCTTTGGCGATCCGCGGCCTATGGCAGATCACAACCGATGCGTCGGAACACTGACGGCCGGCCCAGCCTCGCCGGATAACCCTGAGCAGTCTTCAGTTTCGACCTACAATATCGGGATGTTAGGTTCCGGAGCGTGGAGTTGACGCGCCGCGAGGCAATCGGCACGCTGGCGGTTGTAACGGCGGCGACTCCGGCTGCGGGGGCGGTTCCTTCCATCGATCGAGCGCTGATTCAGCGCCACGATCAAACGGTCGAGCGCTACCTCGCGCAACAGATTACCGATCCTGCGAGCCCTGGCTGCGGGAATTTTCCCAACCAATTCGGTTTGTACTACACCGGGACCGCTTCCGGAATCATCGATGCGTTCACGTCGGCGCTGCTGCTACCGGCATCGAAATTCCACAACAGCGGCGTGGTTATGGAAAGGATCCGGCTGGCGATTCGCTACCTGCTGGCGGCGCAGAACGCGGAAGGCAATGTCGAGCTGGTGGAGACCAATTTCAATTCGCCGCCGGATACGGGATTCGTCACGCAGGTGGTCGCGGCCACGGCGAAGAATGCGCGCACTTATGGCGCCCCCGAAATATTCACGCTGCTCGAGCCGTTTCTCCGCAAAGCGGCGCCCGCGCTGGAGCGCGGCGGAGTGCACACGCCGAATCATCGCTGGGTGATGAGCGCGGCGATGGCTCAGTTGCACGAGCTCTTTCCGAGCCCGGGCCTGGTGAGGCGCATCGACCAGTGGCTGGCGGAAGGAATCGATATCGACGCCGACGGGCAGTTCACCGAGCGCAGCGCGCTGGTATACAACTCGATTACCGATCGGGCACTGGTGCTGCTTGCACTGAAGCTGCGGCGTCCGGAACTGCTCGAGCCGGTGCGTCGCAATCTGGACGCGATGCTGTATCTGCTGCATCCCGGCTACGAAGTCGTATCGGAGATTTCGCGCCGTCAGGATGCCAATCAGCGCGGCACGATGGCGAGCTATTGGTTCCCGCTGGCGCACCTGGCGCGCATAGATCAGAACGGACGCTACGCGACACTGGCGAATCATTTTGCCTCGCAGGCTGCGTCGATTTCAGATCTGCTTGCGTTCCCTGAGCTTGCGCAGCCGGGTCCGGTGGAGCAGCCCGTTCCCGACGATTACGAGAAGCGTTTCGACAGCGTTGGTTTGACACGCATCCGGCATGGCCTGACCAGTGCGACGCTGCTCGACCAGCGCAGCCGTGCGTTCTCGCTGCATCGCGGTGCGGCAGTGATCCACGCGGTGCGGTTCGCGTCCGCGTTTTTCGGAAAGGCGCAATTCATTCCGGGGGTGTGGCGCAAGGATGGCGCGGGATATGTGGCGACGCAGTCGATCGAGGGCCCGTACTTCCAACCGTTCGATCCGCCGCGCAAGATCGGGACGGAGGACTGGGAAGAGACGCGCCGCCTTCGCAAACAATCGGAGGTCTGTCGGCTCACGCAATCGGCGACGGTTACGGAAACTCGCAACGGATTTCGGCTACGGATTCGCTCGGAGGGGACTAGAGGGGTGCCGGTCGCGGTCGAGATCAACCTGCGCGAAGGCGGGATCCTCGAGGGCTGTTCACCCGCGCCACAGGTCCTGGATGGCTGGATTCTCGATCGCGGGGAAGCCACCTACCGGCTTGGTGGAAATGCAGTTCGATTTGGCCCCGGTGTAGCGCCGCACCGCTACACGCAGATTCGTGGGGCAGAGCCGAAGCTCCCAGGCCCCAGCGTGTACCTCACCGGGTTCACTCCGTTCGATCATACGATCGGCTTTGAGTGGAGCTAGAGCCTGACACGGTGGCTGACGGGGGCGTCAGCCGCGAACCAGGGGGTCCGCCCCCCAACGCGAGCCCGGCGTTCCAGATGCGGCGATGGAAGAATCCGGATGGGACACGGTATGTGACCAAAGAAATGTGGAAAAGGACCCTTGACTCCCATACGAGTCGCTAATATACTTATCCAAACTCAATAGCTACCAGGGGTTAGTAAAGACCAGGGGAAAGTCGTTGCCTCCGTCAGTAGCCGACGTAATTGAGATAGCCCGCCTCCGACCCGTCCGCGGACGCCGCGTACCAAGCACAATTTTGCGTTTAAGGAGAGAATATGTTTCCCAGACATACATCTAGCCGCACCAGCACTTCTTTGTTCCTCACCCTCGCCTGCCTGGCGCTGGTGCTTGGATTAAGCACCACTCCGGCTTATTCGCAGGCCGCAACCGGAACGTTGACGGGCACCATTACGGACCAGCAAGGGGCGGCGATCCCGGGGGTCGAAATTCGCGTAACTGAACCGACCACCAGCAGCACTCGCACAGTGGTCACCAACGATGTAGGGCGATACACGATCGTCGGCATTCCGCCGGGAACTTACGACATCACCGTCGCAAAGGTCGGCTTCACCGCCTCCAAATTCTCAGCCCAGAAACTTGAAATCGGACAGGTATTGACGCTGGATGTCTCGCTGCAAGTAGGCGTGACGACCACTACGGTCGAGGTCACGGCGCGAGCGGGCGCCGAGTTGCAGACGCTGAACGCGACCGTGGGAACGACCATTTCGAACGACGCGCTGCAGTTGCTGCCGAATCTGGGCCGCGATGCATCGACGCTGTCGGTTCTGCAAGTGGGTGTGTCCCTGACCGGCAACGTTGCGGGCGCCGCGACCGACCAGAACAAGTTCCAGCTCGACGGCGGCAACAACAGCGACGATATGGCGGGAACCAACACGACCTATACTCCGGGTAACGGATATGCAGGCGGCGGCGCGACGGGCGGAACGCCCACCGGCGTGATGCCGACCCCCATCGAGAGCATCGAAGAAGTCAAGATCGGCACCATCGGCCAGGGAGCGGATTTCAACGGCGCGGCGGGCAGCAGCGTGCAGATGGTCACCAAGCGTGGGACCAACGCGTTTCACGGCGCGCTCTATGAGTTCTACTTCGGCAGCAACGTTGGCGCCGCCAACCTGTGGCGCAATAACCACGTACTCGGCCCGGACGGCAAAGCCACGCCTCTGCCGGCGACCCATCGCAACCGTTACGGCGGCGCCGTGGGTGGTCCGATGACCCCGAAATTCTGGGGCGGCAAGACGTATTTCTTCGCCAATTATGAAGGCTCCAAGTTTCCCAACGTAGTTAGCTTCGAGCGAGGCACACCTACCAAGCTGTTCCGTGCGGGCGTGATCAAGGCGACTGCCAGCGGCGCCGGCTTCAATCTCAACCCATTCCCGGTTACGGTGGACGGTGTCACTTACGCGCCGGCGCAGTGCAACGGCGCCAATTGCGATCCTCGCGGATTGGGAATCAATCCGACCATTCAGAAGATTTGGAACACCATGCCGCTGCCCAACGATCCGACCTACACTGCTGGCAGCGCCGCCGCCGGTCTGGTGGATGGGATCAATGCCCAGGGTTACCTCGGCACGCTCGCCCTGCCCCAGGAATCCAAGTTCTTCACCGGGCGCATCGATCACGATTTCGGCGAAAAGTGGAAGTTCTTCGGCAGCTATCGCTACTACAAGTTCACGCAGTTGGTGAATACGCAGACGGACATAGGCGGATTGCTTTCGGGCGCGACCCAGGGACAATACAAATCGTTTGCGCCGCGGCCGGTACAGCCTTCCTACTACGTTGCCGGACTGACTACAACGCTCAGCCCGAGCGTCACCAACGATTTCCGCTTCAGCTATCTGCGCAACTTCTGGCAGTGGTCGACGCAAGCCGGTCCTCCGCAGTTCGCGGGGCTCGGCGGCGCAGTGGAGATCGGCGGCGAGAGCCTCAACGCGCTGATCCCCTACAACGTGGATTCGCAGGACGTTCGCCAGCGCTTCTGGGATGGCCACGATTACTTCCTGAGCGACAACGTGAGCAAGCTGAAGGGCCACCACCTGTTCCAGTTCGGCGGGAGCTATCAGCGCATTTTCGATTACCACGGGCGCGATGACAACGGTGTTGGTATCAACACCTCGATCGTCTATCACGTCAACGGGTCCAACGAGAACAACAATGCGTATGTGCTGCCTACCGGCTACACCGGCGCGCTTTCGAATTACGTCACGTTGTTCAACATGGCAACCGGCGTCCTCAACCAGACGCAGGTGATGTACAGCCGCAGCGGCTCGAAACTCACGCTCAATCCGCTGGGCACGCCGGGTTTCGACCAAAGCGTCATCCCCAGTTACGATTTGTATTTCAATGACACGTGGCATGTCCGGCCCAGTTTGACGTTGTCCTACGGTCTCGCCTGGAACCTGGCGATGCCGCCGTATGAAATCAACGGCAAGCAGGTGTTGATGGTGGACAACGCGGGAAAAGGGATCGACATCCAGAGCTACATGAACCAACGCTCGGCCGCCGCCTTGCAAGGACAGGTGTTCGAACCGACACTCGGGTTCGCCACGCTGCCCAACAGCAACGGTGGTTTGGATAAGTATCCGTACAAGCCGTTTTATGGCGGCTTTAGCCCGCACGTTTCCTTGGCCTGGAATCCCAAGGCCAACGGTGGATTGATGGGCAAAATCCTCGGCAACGGTCAGACCGTGATTCGCGGTGGATATGGACGCATCTACGGCCGCTTGAATGGAGTGGACCTGATGCTAGTGCCGCTGCTGGGCCCCGGCCTGCTCCAGGCGGTCTCCTGCATCAATCCGCAGCGCGACGGCACCTGCCCGGGCGTCGGCGCCGGCGGACCGAGCACCAACTTCCGCATCGGCGTGGACGGGAACACCGCCCAGCTTCCGCCGGTCACACAGACGCTGCCGCAACCGTTCATCCCCGGCATCGCCCAGAACGGCGCGACCCTGGTAAATTCTCCGGCGGCGGACGGCAGCCAGCTGGATCCAAAGTTCAAGCCGAATCACTCCGAGCAATTCACTTTCACGCTGCAGCGCTCCTTTGGTTCAAAGTTCCTGATGGAAGCGGGCTACATTGGCCGCACGATCAAGAACGAGTTCCAGGAAATCAACATCGACGCCGTTCCGTGGATGACCACCCTGAACGGTCAGAGCTTCGCGCAGGCTTTCTCAGCCATCTGGCCGGTGGTGAATGCAGGGGCGGTTCCCGCCGCGCAGCCCTTCTTTGAAGCTGCCATGGGCGGGCCCACTTCGCCGTACTGCACAGGCTTCGCGAATTGCACCGCCGCGATCGCCTCCAAAGAGAACGCCAACATCAAGAACACCGTGGTGTACACCATGTGGCTCAACATGAACAAGGCCGCTGGCTGGACATTGGGTCGCACGATGCTGGCTGCGCCGGCGCTCAAGGCCGGCGATACCGCACAGCAGCTTTCAGGCGCGTTCGATTACATCAACTCGCTGGGACACGGCAATTATAATGCCGGATTCTTTTCCTTCACCGCGAGGGATTTCCATGGATTCACGCTGCGCTCCAATATGACCTACGGCCGTGCGCTGGGTACCGGCAGCGTAACCCAGGCGTCCAGTTCCATCACCGTTCCGAATCCTTACGATTTCGATCGATTCGGAACTTATGGGACGCAACCCTTTGACGTGAAGATGACCTACAGCTTGCTCATGCTCTACCAAGTGCCCTACTATCGCAGCCAGAAGGGTATCGTTGGCAAGTTCCTGGGCGGCTGGGTGGTGGCGCCGCTGTTTACCGCGCGGAGTGGGCTGCCACAACGCGTTTCGGTAGGCGGCAACTCGCAGATCTTCGGCGAGATTTATTCGGGTCAGTCTTCGAACTACGTGAACGCGGCCGGCAACGGACCTTTCACGGGCGGCAACTCGGCGCAATACAATGTACCGATCCAGACTGGCGCGGCTAATCCGAAGAACGTGGCGTCCACCGGCACCACCGGCATGAACATTTTCGCCGATCCCGTGGCGGTCTACAATCAGTTCCGCCGGCCGGTCCTCGGCACGGACACCGGTTCGGGCGGCGCGGGCGTTATCCGCGGATTTCCGTTCTGGAATCTGGACGCGACCATTTCGAAGGATATCCGGGTAACGGAATCCATCGGGGCGACGCTCTCGTTCCAGTTCGTGAACATCCTGAATCACTTCACTCCGGCGGATCCGACCACCAACATCGATACGCCGACCAGCTTTGGCGTGGTGACCAACCAGTACACCACTCCGAACGGCGCAGCGAATCGCGCGTTGGAATTTGGATTGCGAATCCGGTTCTAAGCAGTCGAGGTCGAAAGTTAGTTGTGGAGAGGGGCTGAGCAATCAGCCCCTTTTTCTATGGCTGCTCAGTTCCCGGAAGCGGCGTATTTCCCGAAGAACTGAAGGAGATTGCCGGCGTTGTCTCGGACGATGACGTTGGCTCTCTGATTCGAGCGGGCGGGGTATGGCCCGTAGGCGATTTCCACCTGCCTGGCCTTCAGCGTCGCGAGCGTCTTGTCGAAGTCGTCGACAACGACGCCGGCTTTGAAGACTCCGTGAACGCGAATCGGGTCTGCGATTCCATTAGTTGCTTTCGCGAGCGGTTGTGCATCGTCGCGCCGGATCAACTCGACAATCAGTTTTGTCCCGCCGACGTCGCCTTCGAGCACGATGACGGCGACGCCGTCGCGCTTGGGGTTTTCGAGGGTGGATTTCAGACCGAGCTTGTCGGTGTACCACTGGGTGCTGGTCTTGAGGTCGGCGACGGAGAGTGCGAAGAACGCTCCGGTGGTTTTCTGGGCTGGCGTATCGGCCGCGAAGGCGGATGCTGCCAGGAACAGGAAGAGGGGAGTGACTTTCATGGTCGGTCCGTACGAGGGGTTGGACGTGCGGACCGGCAAGTCGGTAGGGGTCGGCGGAGTTGGAGATGGGGCCGAGTTGGGCGGCTAGCTTCAGCAGCCACTTTCGGATCGTTGGGAAGTCAGAGTTGGGAGGAAAGATGGGGGGCGGCTCTCTGGTTATTGAGAATCCGCCCTCCGCAAGGCATGGCAGGTCGAAAATGGCTGGCGAAAACGCCGGGTTGCGAACGTCAAGTGGTGCCAAAGGTCAGGGAAGCGATGGGGTAGTGATTTCGATGTAGAAGTCATCGATAACGTCGTGACCACCTTTGCGCGTCGTGGTGACGTGAAACGTGCCCGCAAAAAAACCCTCCGTGAAGTTCAGTACACCGTTGGGTGCCTGGTAAAAGCCATCCTCAACTACGTCGTCGTATTGGTTGGTGATAACAACGTGCACGTGGTTATTGTAGTTGGTGCCGGTAAAAGTCACTTGGCCTACGTTGCAGCTAGTGGCGGTTTGGCCGCCGTTGCTGCAAGTGAAACTGAGACCGGACGGTTCCGAGGGTCCACCGACCAAAGCGAGTGTGAGCACGGCAGGGAGAGCGATAAGTTGAGCGATTTTCATATCGCCAGCATAAGTCTGTTCTTTTAAGAAAATGCGATGGATAAGGGAGAATAGGGAACCCTGTCGGGAAACGCACTGAGGAACTAGGGGCCATAAAGGACTAGTGGTGTATTAGAGTCTGCTAGGTACCCGGCAAGCAAAGTACCAGGAGGGTCCCCGAAAGCCGTTATTGAAAGCGGATGGCCGGCAAGGGCCAGGCGGCCCTACAGGCTAGACTGAAGGTTCCATGCTTCTCACGCAGGCCGTCGCAAATCTCGCCGCGTCGCCGCGCGTGAAGGCGTGTCTCGAGTGGTTCCGCAAGGAGCGCGCTTGGATCAACGAGCAGCATCTGAAACTGTGCCGCATTCCAGCTCCGACCTTCCTCGAAACAGAGCGCGCCGAATGGTTCGCCGAACGATTCCGAAGCTTGGGCTGGGACGCCAACCTGGATCGGGCCGGGAATGTCTGCGCCTGGCTGGCTCGCCGGAAAGACGCGGCGTCGATCGCGGTGACGGCGCATCTCGATACGGTGCTTGCGCCGCGGGTGCCGGAGGATATTAAGATCGCGACCGATGGGAGGCTGCTGGGCCCTGGCGTTTCAGACAATGGGGCCGGCTTGGCGGCACTACTGGCGATCGCGGCGATGTGGCAGGCCTGCGGCGATCCGTTAGAAGAGAGCGCGTTCGGGCCCTTGTTGGTCGCCAACGTGGGCGAAGAGGGCGAAGGCAATCTAAACGGGATGCGGTATTTATGCCGGCCTTCCAATGTCGCACGGTTGCGCGGATTCCTAGTGCTGGACGGGCCGAACACGGATCACATCACGTCGCGGGCGCTGGCGAGCCGGCGGTTCGAAGCGGCGGTGACGGGTCCGGGCGGGCATAGCTGGAGCGATTACGGCACCGGCAATCCAGTACACGCGCTGAGTCGCGCGGTCACGCTGTTTACCGACAAGGCACCGAATGGCGACGGACCACGCTCGTCGTTCAACTTCGGGCTGATGGAGGGCGGGTCGAGCATCAATTCGATTCCGAGTGAAGCGCGCGCCAAGGTGGATTTGCGGTCGGAGAGCGTGGAGCGCATCGAATGCATGGCGGCACTGCTGGCGACTTCGCTCGATCGAGCAGTAGAAGTCGAGAATCAACGGAGCGCGAGCGGGCGGGTTGCGGGCAGGCTGAAGGAAATAGGCTCGCGGCCGGGGGGCGGGCTAGCCGAGGGCGCGGCGATTCTCGAACGGCTGCGGGCGGTGGACGCGCACCTGGGGATCCGCAGCCAGTTGGATTGTTCCTCGACCGACGCGAATATACCTTTGTCGCTGGGGCTTCCGGCGGTTTCGATCGGCGCGGGCGGGCAGGGCGGAGGGGCGCATACGGCAGCCGAATGGTTCCAGCCGGATGGCCGCGAAATCGGTTTGCGTCGTGTTTTGCTGGCGCTGTGCCTGCTGCTGGCAGGCGAGTGACGTTTTCGGACACTGGTCGTCTACATGCACATAAGGCCACGGTTTAACCGGGTGCTGAAACCCGGCGGCCTTCGGAAGCATCCAAAAAACTGAGCATCCACAGAATGGGGAAGTGCGGAAACCTATAGGAAACCTATAATGGTTAGGTAGGTCTCCGTTATCCAAAGAGGACACAAAGAAGGTATGAAGTTGTTGAACAAGGTACGTCAACAGAAGGTGCTTTCCGTCACGGTAATGCTGTTCACCCTCTCGATCGGCATCGTGATCGGAACACTGGTAAATTCCGGAGTCAACGCAGCCCGGGGACAAGGCGCCGCGCCGGACGCGACGCCGCTGGTGGTTCCCAAAGCTGCAGAAATCGGCAATGAGTTCACGAAGCTAGCGAAGAAACTGGACGCCAGCGTGGTTTACATTACGGCGGATTACATGGCGAAAGCGCCGACCTCGCGGGGACGCGGCCGCATGCAGCCGCAGCCGGACGACGAAGATAGCGATGGAGTACCGGATCAACTGCGCCGCTTCTTTGGATCGCCGCGCGGAGGCGTGGGACCGGAGAATCTGCCACCGCAGGCGCTAAAGCGCGTGCAGTCGGGCACCGGGTTCATCGTCGATAAGAACGGATACATCATCACTAATAATCACGTGGTGGCAAATGTGGACCACATCAAAGTGCGGCTGCATGGCGATACCACGGATTACCGTGCGCGGTTGATCGGCACGGACAAAGAGACCGATCTGGCGGTGATCAAGATCGATCCGAAGCAGCCGCTGACGCCGGTGGTGATCGGCAATTCGGACGCGGTGCAGGTGGGTGACTGGTCGGTAGCGATCGGGTCGCCATTTGGCCTGGAAGCGACGGTGACCGCGGGAATCGTGAGCGCGACCGGACGCAACATCGAAGGCGCGGAACAGTTCCAGCATTTCATTCAGACCGACGCGGCGATCAATCGCGGCAACAGCGGCGGCCCGCTGCTGAACATCCGCGGCGAAGTAATCGGGATTAACACGATGATCGCGACCGAGAGCGGCGGATCGCAGGGCGTAGGTTTCGCGCTGCCGGTGAACATGGCGGTGCGCGTATACAACGACATCATTCGCGACGGGCGGGTGACGCGTGGATCGATCGGCGTGCGCTGGGATCGCAACCCCAAGCCCGAAGTTCTGAAGGCGATGGGTTTCTCGGGCGGCGTGCTGGTTCGCGACGTAAAGAAGGACGGACCGGCGGACAAGGCTGGGCTGCAAGCTGAGGACGTGATCATTGCGCTGAACGGCAAGCCGGTGAAAGACGGCGACGACCTGATGGCGCGCGTGGCGGATACGCCGGTGGGCAACTCGGTGATGCTCACGGTGGATCGCGACGGGAAGGCGCAAACCTTCAAGCTGACCATTCAGGATCGCACCCAGGTGTTCGCGGACGAAGAGCAAGTGGTAGGTTCGCGGCGCCAGCGCGAGGATCCGGCGAAACCGGAAGTGGAGCCCGGGAAGTTCGGGATCGGCGTACGGCCGGCCAGCGACCAGGAGAAGTCGGCTACCGGCGCCAAGCACGGCGTGGTGGTGACGCGGGTCGAGAGCAGCTCTTTCGCCGACGATATCGGTCTGGCGGAAAAGGATGTGATCACCTCAATCAATCGCAAGCCGGTGTCGTCGAAAGAGGACATCGTAGCGATCCAGAAGACGCTCAAGGCGGGCGACCCGGTGGTGTTCCGCGTGGTTCGGCAGTTGGGGCCGCGCAACATCCAGACGGCGAGCGGATCTCGCTACGACACGCAATATCTGTCGGGGACGCTGCCCGAGAACTAGGGGCCAGGGGACAGCGGCCAGCCGGAAGATAGTTTGTAATGGGCGTCGCGTGATCCGCGTCTAAGGATCATGCGGCGCCTATTGCTTTTTGTGGCGGGATTGGCGGTTGCGAGCGGGCAGGATGCGGCGGAGATCGTTCGCAAGTCGCTGGATCGCGACCAGGCGAACTTCGAGCGGCTGAAGAATTACACCTACCAGCAGCGCAGCGAGGCGCGCGAGTACGATTCGAATCGCAAACTCAAGAAGACCGAAGTTGAGACCTTCGAGGTCCTGATGCTGGCCGGGAGGCCGTACGAGCGGTTGATCTCGCGTGACGACAAGCCGCTTTCGGCCAAGGAAGAGCGCAAAGCGCAGGAGGAACTGGAGAGGGAATCCGCGAAGCGTAAGCGCGAATCGGCGAGCGACAAAGCGAGGATCGAGAAGGAACGCGAGCTCGAGCGCAAGTATTTTCGGGAGATTCCCAATGCATTCGTGATGCGGGTGATGGGGGTCGAGCAAGTGAGCGGCAAGCCGGCGTGGGTGATTGAGGCGGAGCCGCGCAAGGGTTACAAGCCGCCTTCGCTGCCGCGAGCAAACCTGCTTACCAAGGTACGAGGGAAATTCTGGATCGACCAGGCGGAGCATCAGTGGGTCAAGGCGGATCTCGAAGCGGTCGACGTGCTGTCGTTCGGGCTGGGGCTGTTCCGCATCGCGCCGGGCGGGGCGATCCATTTCGAGCAGACGCGGGTGAACGACGAAGTATGGTTACCCGCGCGCGCGAATATTCGTGCCGATGCGCGACTGGCGTTCGTCAAGAAGGTCCATGGCGAATACGACATCACGTTCAAGGACTATCGGAAGTTCCAGGCGGATTCGAAATTTGTGGCTGGCGAGGAAAAGAAGTAGCCGCAGATGGACGCAGATAAACGCAGATAAGAGCTTAGAAATTGAACTTATCTATGTTGTCCTTGGTGAACAAGAACGGCTTGCCAAGGAGCACGGCGCTTCCTCGAATATCCAGGGGGCCGAGTCGGCCTGCGGCGAAAGAAGTATCGCCTGGTTTGAGAGACTTGTCGCGCAGCGCTTTCGCGGCGAGGACCGTCAGGTAGCCCAGATCCTTGGTGTTCCACAAAACGATCGAGCGGACTGAGCCCGCGTGCACGTAAGGCTTGCACAGGTTGGGTAGCGACAGACCGGTGACGAATACGTCGGAGCGGCCGGACTGACGTACAGCTTCCCCGGCTCCAGGCACCGCGGGCGCGGAGATCGCGGCGATGGCGCGCACCTCGGGATTCACTTTCAATATGGTTTGCGTTTCGGAGAACGCCTTGTCGCGATCGTCGTCGCTGGGTCGGATGGTGGTGAGTTTCACGCGCGGATGTTTGGATTCGATGCGCGCCTTGATGTGTTTGATCCACTCATTCTGGTTCGCGGCGGTGAGGGCGCCGGTGATGATAGCGAAGGAGCCCTCTTCGTGCAGGATCTCCGCGGCCTGATCCGCGATGGCTTCGCCAATGCCCTGCGGGGTCGCCTGATTGATGAAGAAATCGCGCGCGTCAGGTTCCGCGTCGGCGTCCCAGGTGAGCACGCCAATCCCGCGTGCGCGAGCCTTGCGCAGGACGGTCGAGATTCCCGCAACGTTCTCGACGCTAACAGCGATCACCTCGACGCCGCGTGTGATCCAGCCTTCCACCACTTCATTCTGCTTGGCTGGGTCGAGGCCGGTGGGGCCGTCCCATAGCAGCTCGACACCCAATTCTTTGGCGGCCTCCTCGGCGCCTTGGCGGCAGCTCACGAAGTAGGGATCGCCCTTGGCTTTGGGCA
The DNA here is from genome assembly GCA_036006545.1 of Bryobacteraceae bacterium. GTDB lineage: Bacteria > Acidobacteriota > Terriglobia > Bryobacterales > Bryobacteraceae > Palsa-187. The sequence goes on along the minus strand of DASYPO010000423.1, from coordinate 8,705 downwards.
TCATGGCCACCGTGAGCTTGTGGGTTCGCGGGGCAAGCCAGAAGTGGCCGGCGAGTGCGGCGACCACCAGGAGGGCGACGGTTGCGTACATTCCTCGCGACGGGCTGCGCGATCGGGATTTCTCCGTGAATCCAATGGTCGCGAGCAGCAGTGCGCCGGTCAGGATTCCCGCGAGTTCGACGGGCATTCCGGAGAGGCGGAGGCCGTTCTGCAGCACGACGATCGCAGCGAGGCCGAGTAGCGTCCCAGATATCGACGCACGTCCGCCGAAGATCGACGTGCCGCCGAGGACGACGGCGGTGATCGCCATGAGCTCGTAACCGGTGCCTGCGTCGGCCTTGGCTTGGCCGAGGTGCGCGACGTAGACCAGCGCGGCGAGGCTCGCGGTGATTCCGGAGAGAATGTAGACCAGTGCGAGTCGCGAGCGAACCGGGAGACCGGCGTGGCGCGCGCCGGAAGGAGAGAATCCAATGGCGATGAGTGCACGGCCGATCACGCTACGGTGGAGCAGCAGCCAGAAAGCGACGATCGCGAGGAGAAATACCGGCGTCTGCGCGGGAACCACGCCGCCGAGGAATCCCTGACCGAAGTACAGGAACCCGGGCGAGAATCCAGTGAAATTGCGCGCGCCCCCGGTGAGTCCTTCGGCGAGCCCGCGGAACAGGCTGAAGGTTCCGAGCGTAATGATCAGCGGGAGCTTGCCCAGCCGCGCGATCCAGAATGCGTTCAATGCGCCACCGGCGGCGCCGAGCAAGAGCGTGAGTAGTGCGGCGGGGATCGGCGACAATCCGCGGTCGAGCGTGAGGTAACCGAAGGCGACGGCGGAGAGACCCATCATGGAACCGACGGAGAGATCGATTCCACCGGTCGAGATCACGCAGGTGAGCGCGAGCGCGAGCAAGCCGAGTTCGACGCTGAGGCGGATCAACTCGCCGAGATTCGCCCAAGTGAAGAAGTTCGCGCCGGTGACGCTGAACACGACGATTTCGGCTGCCAGGAGCAGCAGGAGAATCGTATTCTGGCGGTGGGCGTCAGCGCCGGTCACGAAGAACTCCGGATGTCGCGACGGCCGCGAGAATAATCGCGCCTTGCAGCGCGCGCTCCCACGCAGAATTTACGCCGAGAAACGCGAGCGCGGTCCCGGCGACCCCAAGCAGCGCGGCACCGATCAACGTTCCGAGCATGCTGCCGCGTCCGCCGGTGATGGCCGCGCCGCCAACCACGACTGCCGCAATCGCTTTCATCTCGAGGCCCATGCCGGCGTTGCTTTGTACTTCCGCGAAGCGCATCGTGTTCAGAACGGCGGCCAGCCCGGTGAGTGCGCCGCACAACATGAATGCGCTCGCGATGACGGTCCGGGTGTGAATTCCGACCAGCCGCGCGCCTTCGAGGTTGGATCCCGTGGCGTAGATCTGCCGACCTGCGGTGAGATGGCGCAGGGTCCACGCGAGTGCCGCAAAAACGATCATCGCGACAATCGTCAATGCGAAGCCGCCGCGCGATTGTCCAAGTCCCATCCATTGGAAACTGGCGGGCAGGCCGCGCACCCACTCGCCTTCGGTGACCCAGCGGAGGGCATCGCGCAGCATGATCATGGTCGCGAGCGTGACGACGATGGAGGGAATCCCGGCGCGGGCGACCAGCGTGCCATTGATCGCGCCGAGAGCGGCACCGGCAAGGGCCGCCCCTAGTATGACGATGACGATCGGCACTCCGGATTTCGCGAGGAGGCCGGCGGTGACGCTGCAAATTGCGAACTGGGATCCGACCGAGATATCGATGTGGCCGGTGAGGATCACGAGCGTCATACCGGCGGCGGCGACCAGGGCGGGGAGGTTGTTCAAGGCGAGATCAGCGAGATTCGAGGCACGGAAGAATGCAGGCGCGGCAATCGCGACAATAATCAGCAGCGCGGCGAGCGCGAGGGCGGCGGGAAACTCGCGTCTCAAGAGTTCGAGCCTCCCAGTGCCAGCGCGAGAATCTTTTCCTGGGTGGCGGCGGAGCGATCGAGAATCCCGGCGATCCGGCCTTTCGACATGACTGCGATTCGGTCGCTCATGCCGAGAATCTCGGGGAGTTCGGACGAGATCATCAGAATCGCGACACCGTCGGCCGCGAGCTCGACCATCTGTCGATGTACTTCGGCTTTGGCGCCGACGTCGATGCCTTGGGTCGGTTCGTCGAGAATCAGCAGGCGCGGCTTAGTGTGCAGCCAACGGGCGATCGCGACCTTTTGCTGATTGCCGCCGGAGAGGGTCGCGACTTCGGCGTCGGGCGACGGAGTTTTGATTTCGAGTTTGGAGATCAATGCGGCGGCAGTGGCGCGTTCGCGAGTGGTGTCGAGAAAGCCGTTGCTCGAAACCGACGCAAGGTCGGCCAGGGATATGTTTTGCGAAACGGGCATGTCGGGAATCACGCCGTTGCGCTGGCGATCTTCGGGGACGTAGGCGATGCCACGGGCGATCGCATCGCGAGGAGATGTGAGAGTGACAGATTCGCCACCGATGCGAATCGAAGCGCCGGGGGCGAGACCGAAGATCGATTCGGCAAGCTCAGTGCGGCCCGCGCCGATCAATCCGGCGAGTCCTACAATTTCGCCGGCGCGGACCGTGAGCGTGCGGGTTTCGAGGACGACGTCGCCGATGGGGACTTCGCGTTTGGGAAAAACCTGCGAGAGGTCGCGGCCGGCCATGAGGCGGATCAGCGCGGGTTGATCGACCTCGCTCATTGAGTGGCGGCCTGCAAGGCGACCGTCGCGCAGCACGGTGACGCGGTCGGCGATTTCGCGCAGTTCTTCGAGTCGATGGGAGATGTAGATCAGCCCGACGCCCTTCGTTCGGAGGTCGCGCAGGACGCGAAAGAGCTTTTCGGTTTCGCGGTGGGTGAGGGCGGCGGTAGGCTCATCGAGAATCAGGATGCGGGCGTCGGCACCGAGGGCGCGTGCAATCTCGACCAGTTGGCGCTGGGGTCCGGTGAGCGCACCGACTTCGGTTTGCGGGGAAATATCGGCACCGACGCGGGCGAGCAATTCAGTCGCGATGCGTCGTCGTTCGGTCCAATCGATACGCGTGAAAGCGGTGGAACGTTCGAGCGCGAGGGCGATGTTTTCTTCGACGCTCAGCTCGGCGAAGAGGGCGGGATGTTGATAGATCGCAGCGACGCCGAGTTCTTTGGCATGCGCGGGAGTGTGTTCCGTGATGGATTGCCCGGCGATTTCAAGAGATCCTGAGTCGGCGCGCACGGCGCCGGTGATGATCTTGACCAGCGTGGATTTTCCTGCGCCGTTCTCACCGATCAGGGCGTGGATCTCGCCGGGGGCGAGCTCGAAATCGACGGCATCGAGCGCGCGGACGCCGCCGTAGGTTTTTGAGATGGCCTGCGTGCGGACCAGGGAGTCCATTTAGAGGAGTGTACTCGGAAGAGCCGGGAGGCCGGGCGTCCGCCCTCCTAGTCAGCCGCTATACGGTCTGAACCTCGGCTAAAGCCGAGGCTGCGGGCTGAAGCCCGCGCCACGATGACCGGTTGCGGGCTGCCCGCTTGAGGGTTAAGAAAAAGCCCGCGCCACAAGCACCCGAAGGCCGCCTGAAACGCGGCTGCAGGCTGAAAGCCTGGCCCCACCCTACACTAAAAGAGACCCTTTTCCGACTTTTTGCCCCTGCGGGGCGTCTTTACGAACGGAGCTGAAGAGTTGATCTTTCGCGAGGTCGAAGATCTCGACCTGATCGCTAAGGCCAAGCGGGGAGACGTGGAGGCGTACAACCTCCTGGTGTCCCGATGGGAGAAGCGCGTCTTCAACTATCTGCTGCGGCTGGTGGCGAACCGGGAAGACGCGATGGATGTCAGCCAGGACGTGTTTTTGAAGGCGTACCAGAACTTGCCCAAGCTCGAGGATCCGGCCCGGTTCACCGGGTGGCTGTTCCGGATCGCGCACAACGAGGCGTTTTCGCTACTGCGCAAGAAGCGGCCCGAGTCGGAGCTAGTGGGCGAGCCACGGCCGGTGGCAACTAATGCGAAGATGCTGCCAATCGAGTTGTCGCTCACGGTCGAAAGCGCGCTAGCGCGGCTGTCCGACGAACAGCGCGAGGCGGTGCTGCTGAAGGTTTACCAGGGATTCAAGTTCGAGGAAATGGCGGAGGTGCTGGGATGCCCGGTATCGACGGTCAAATCGCGGCTCTACACGGCGCTGGATTTGCTGAAAGCAACGCTGGCTCCAGCGATTTTGAGAGGTGAGGCATGAGTTGTTCCCAATTCGACTGGAAAGCTTACGCTCTGGGCGAACTGAACGCGACCGAACGCGGCGCGGCGGAAGGTCACGCGGCGACATGCGCGGCGTGCCGCGAAGAGCTGGCCGGATTGCGGCTGACGCTGGATGCAATGTCGACCTTGCGCGAGGAAGAAGTTCCGCGGCGCATCGCCTTCGTTTCCGATAAAGTTTTCGAGCCGCGCTGGTGGCAGCGCCCGGCACAATGGATGACAAGCCCGACGTTCGCGGCGGCCATGTTGATCGCGGCGGCGATTCTGGTGCATGCGTTCGCGCGGCCAGGGGCCGATCCGGCGGCGATCGACGCGCAGGTGAACTCTGCGGTTACGAAAGCGGTCGCAACCATCGAGGCTCGCCACGAACAGGAAGCCGCCGAATGGAACGCGGCCTACACACTTCTCAACAAACAATTTCTACAAGTTTATAAACAGACCTCAGGACTCTCACTGCAATGAAAAAGTATCTTCCGATCTTCCTCCTCCTTGTCGCCGCACTGCCAGCGGCTACGGAATCGCCGCGCGTAACCCGGGCCGTTCTAACCCCGATGGAAAAGAGTCTCGACGGCCGCATTTCGCGGCTGTGGGAGGACAATCCTCTGGCTTTGATGGGTCCGACGCGCGGCGTTTATTTGGAAGGCTACGGGGCGGTGTTCACCGCGGAAGTGAACCTGGTCTCGGCTCCCTTGGGGCTGATGGCACACACCCACACAAAGGAAGAGAAGGACCGGCATCGCGCCCGCAAAATCGAACGGCGGCCGCAGTTGTTGAAGGTGTTGCGCACGGCGCTGATGGAGTCGGCGGCGTTGCTGGACACGGTACCGATGGAAGAGCAAGTGGTGATCGTCGCGTTTCTTTCGGTGTATCCGTGGGAAGACGCGAAGGGATTGCCGGGTCAGGTAACGCTGCAGGCGCCACGCAAGAAGCTGCTCGAAGTGAAGCGCGCCGGCGGCGCGGGCCTGGAAGCTGCGATTCGCGTGACCGAGTACTAATCCAGAATGCGGCTGGGCGAGATCCTCATCGAGCGACGCTTGATCACCGAGGAGGACCTTGCCCGCGCACTTGAAATCCAACGCGAACGCAGCGGCGACAAAATCGGCAAGATTTTGGTCGACCTGGGATTCATCGCCGCGCGCGACGTGCTCGCCGCGCTGAGCGAGCAGTTGCAGATTCCGGTGGTCGCGCTGGACGGACCACCCGCGGTTTCGCCCGAAACCGAATCGCTTGCGCCGAAATTCCTGCGCCAGTTCAGATGTCTGCCGGTCGCGCTGCACGATCATACGATCACCCTCGCGATGGCCGATCCTTTGGATTACGAAACGCGGTCGGCTGTGCAGGCGTGCACCGGGCTGAACGTGCAGGTCGGGCTCGCGCCGGAACAGGAGATTCTGGACGCGATCGATCGTTATTACGGTCAGCAGGCGCGCACGGAAACGGAAATGTCGGCGACATCGGGCGAGGCCGACGAAGACCTGGAACACCTGCGCGACATGGCCAGCGAAGCGCCCGTGATTCGGCTGGTGAACGCGATGGTGGCGCAGGCGGTCGAAAAGCGCGCGTCGGATATTCACATCGAGCCGTTCGAGAAAGAATTTCGCGTACGTTATCGCATCGACGGTGTGCTGGTGGGGCAGGAATCGCCGCCGCGTGAGCTGAAGGCCGCGATCATTTCGCGCGTGAAGCTGATGGCGAAGTTGAACATCGCCGAACGGCGGCTGCCGCAGGACGGACGTATCAAGGTCAAGACGCTGGGCCGCGAAGTGGATCTTCGCGTCTCGACACTTCCGACGCTGTACGGCGAAAGCGTCGTGATGCGTTTGCTGGATCGCTCGGCTGGCGATTTCTACGATCTGCTGCACCTGGGGTTTGACGGGCACATGCTGGAGCGAATGGAATACTACACGTCGCTACCCCATGGAATTTTCCTGGTCACGGGGCCGACGGGAAGCGGCAAATCGACCACGCTGTATTCGGCGCTCAAGCGTATCAACCAGACGGACAAAAAGATCATCACCATCGAAGATCCGGTGGAGTATCAGATGGACGGGATCAATCAGATCCACGTGAATCCACAAATCGGGCTGACATTCGCGCAGGGATTGCGGCACATCGTGCGTCAGGATCCGGACGTGATTATGGTCGGTGAAATTCGTGATCGCGAGACGGCGGACATCGCCATTCGGTCCGCGCTCACGGGCCACTTCGTCTATTCGACGCTGCACACCAACGACGCACCCAGCGCGATCACGCGTTTGACGGACATGGGCGTGGAGAATTATCTGCTGACGTCGTCGCTGGTGGCGGTCCTCGCGCAGCGGCTGGTGCGCGTGATTTGCAAGGAATGCAAAGCGCCGGCGGGAACCGCGACCACGCACGAAGGCGAGTCGATTCCAGTGTGGCGTGGCAAGGGTTGCGAAAATTGCTTCGGCACCGGATTTCGCGGGCGCGTAGGTATCTTCGAAATGATGGAGCTGAACGAAGAGTTGCGGGCCTGCATCATGCGCAACGAAGACGCGAGCAAGATCACGTCGGCGGCGCGGCGGGCGGGCATGCGGAACCTGCGCGAAGACGGCTGGCTCAAGGTGCGGACGGGCGTTACTACCTCGGATGAAGTGATCCGCGTGACGCAGGAATTCTAGAATGGCGACGACGTTTCACTTTCGGGCGGTGGCTTCGGACGGAAAGGTCCGCACGGGAAGCATTTCGGCCGAAACCGAAAAGCTGGTGGCGGCGGAGCTGAAGCGGCAGGGGTTGATTCCGGTCTACGTCGGGCTGGATGGAAAAAGAGGCTTGGAATGGAAGCTGCCGTCGTTCCGGCGCAGCACGCGGCAGGACGTTCTGTTTTTCACGCAGGAGCTGTCGACGCTGCTGAATGCCGGCGTGCCGGTGGATCGCGCGCTTTCAATCACCGCGGAATTGACGGTGCGGCCCGAGTTTCGATCGCTCGTGCTGGACATCCTACGGCTGATCAAGAGCGGCAAATCGTTGGCGGACGCGCTGGCCGCGCATCCGACGCACTTCTCTGAACTGTATGTGAATATGACACGAGCGGGCGAGGCGTCGGGATCGCTTTCGCAGATTTTCGACCGGTTGTCGGAATTCGAGCGCACGCGCGACGATTTGCGCGGTTACATCGTGAGCTCGCTGGTGTATCCGGCGCTGCTGACGCTGGTGGGAATCGGGTCGATTTTCGTGCTGCTGAATTTCGTGGTGCCGCGCTTCGCGCAGATTTTTTCCGATCCGAAGATGCAGATTCCGACACCCACGCTGATCATGCTGCGGACCAGCGAGATCGTGCAGGCGTACTGGGTGCCGGTGGCGATCGCGTTGGTGGTGATGATCGCAGCGTTTCAGGCGTACATCCGCACGGTGCCGGGGCGGCTGTGGTGGGACACGTTTCGCTTGAAGATTCCGCTGTTGGGCGATGCGCTGCGAAAAGCGGAGACGGCGAGGTTCGCACGGGCGATGGGGACGCTGGTGGCCGCGAGCGTGCCCTTGGTGCAGTCGCTGGGAATTTCGCGCGGGATTTTGGGGAATCGCTACATCGCTGGAGCGCTGGAGGGAATCGCGCAGGGCGTGAAACGCGGCGAGGGAATCGCGAAACCGCTGGAGCGCGCGGGCGTGTTTCCGCCGCTGGCGGGGCATCTTCTCGCGGTCGGCGAGGAAACCGGAAGGCTGGACGCGATGTTCACGCGCATGGCAGATATTTACGACGGCGAGACGCGCAGTTCCATTCGACGTTTCACGTCGTTGTTCGAACCCATCATTATTCTGGTGATGGGCATTATGGTCGGCACGCTGGTGTTGAGCATGCTGATGGCGATTACGAGTATCAACGACGTGGCGGTATAGAGGACAAGACATGAATCAACGACGACGGAAGTCTCAACGCGGTGTAACGCTGATCGAAATGATGGTGGTGGTGATCATCATCGGGCTGTTCGCGGCGCTGGTGGGGCCGCAGTTGTTCAAGAACGTCGGTAAATCCAAGCGAACCGCGGCGCACGCGCAGATCGAGAATTTCATGACTGCGCTGGTGTCGTACAACGGAGACGTCGGCGCGTTTCCGTCGACGGAGATGGGTTTGCAGGTGCTTCGCGTCAAACCAGAAAACGTGAACAACTGGAGCGGCCCGTACCTGATGAAGGACATTCCGCTGGATCCGTGGGGCCGGCCGTATCTCTACAAGTATCCGGGCGAGCATGGCGACACACCGGAGATCGTTTCGCTAGGCGCGGATGGCCAGCCGGGCGGAGAAGGTGAGAATGCCGACATCGTCAGTTGGAGTAATAAGTAGGCTCCGGAGGGTCGACGAGGGCGTCGGTGCGGACCAGGGGGTCCGCCCCCCACGGTGAGGCGCGTGATCGTCGTCGGAATATGTGCGGTGCTGGTGGGATGCGGATGTAAATTCGATGGGAGGTCGAAGGTAATCGCAGCAGGTGCGCAAA
>DASYPO010000422.1:0-12544 GCA_036006545.1 Bryobacteraceae bacterium | reverse complement strand
GGAAGATCATCCACCAGAACTTGCTCGGTTTCGCCTAGCACCACCGCGCGCTCGACCGCGTTCTCGAGTTCGCGCACATTGCCCGGCCACGCGTACGCTTCCAGCGCGTGTTCCGCTTCCGCCGAGAAGCCATCCACGCGTCGCCCGCAGCGCGCCGCGGCGAGCTCCAGAAAATGATGGGCCAGCGGCACGATATCTTCGCGACGCTCGCGCAGTGGCGGCATATGCAGCGCAACCACGTTCAGCCGGTGATACAGGTCCGTTCGAAAAGCCCCGCGCGCAGCCTCCGCCCCGAGGTCGCGATTCGTCGCCGCGATCAAGCGAACATCCAGGCGCAGCGTCTTCGTGCCGCCCACGCGTTCGAATTCACGCTGCTGCAGGACGCGCAGCATTTTCGCCTGCAGCACCGGTGCCATCTCGCCGATCTCGTCCAGGAAAACAGTCCCGCCGTCGGCCAGTTCGAGCTTGCCTTTCTTCTGTGCGGCAGCGCCGGTGAACGCACCCTTCTCGTGGCCGAACAATTCACTTTCAAGTAGTGATTCCGTCAGCGCCGCACAATTGATCGCCACGAAGGGACCCGTGCTACGCGCGCTTTGTGCATGAATCGCCCGCGCCACCAGTTCCTTGCCGGTGCCGCTCTCGCCCAGGATCAGCACCGTGGCCTCCTGCGGCGCGACCCTTCTGATCAGCTCCAGCAATTTCACCACTGCCGCGCTTTTCCCAACGATTCCGGAAGGCCGCGACGCCAGCTCCGCCTCGAGCAGTTGGTTGCGCGTGTTCAATCGCTCAATCTCACGCGCGCCTTCGAGCGCTGCCGACGCCAGCGTTGCGACTGCCGTCAGCAGCTCGCGCTGTGGCTCCGCGGCGGCAACCGCGAGCACTCCTTGGATCGCACCGTGTACGTAAAGCGGTGCGGCGATCAAACCGGACGTCGCATCCACTACCAGTCCATCTACCAGGACCCGTTCGACGACCTCCGCCACTCCAGCGCGGCCCGCAGCATCGCGCAACCCGCGTTCGTCTTTCGACTCCAATACGAATCCGCCTGGCTCGCTTGAACCCGTGAGGTCGGCCATCAACTGAAGGATTTGATCCGCCAGCGCCACGCGCTGCTCGTCATCCTCGGCCGCCGCCAGCGCCCGAAACAGGAATTGAATGCTGCACGCACGAAGAAGGGTATTGGTCGAAGGATCGGGCACGCTCTTCGTCGAGTGTAAACCGAACGGTTAACGCGCGTGAACCCAAGTGTTCATGGCGCGCCTCCGCGGATGAGCGCTGCACACATTCTCAAGCACTTCCCGCGATCGCCGGTTTGGCACGGAAGCTGCAATATCAAGCGTGTTCCGAAGTCAAAAGAGAAAAGGAAAAAGGAAGAGGAAACACAATGAAAACCAATCTGCATCGCGTCATGTTTTTGGCCGCAGCGACCCTGGTCGCCACCGGCACCGTATGGGCGCAGTATCCGGTCACAGCAAACGTACCGTTCGAATTCAAGGTCGGCATCGGCAAACTGCCCGCAGGCACTTACCAACTGAGCGACCTCCAAGGCGGGGGCGTGAAGGTCCTTCGGATTCACGGCACCGATAATCGCTACGGCGCGCTCGCTGTGCCAAACGGTTCCATCAGCACTAGCAAGGACTTGAATCCCCACCTGACGTTCCGATGTATCGGCGACGCCTGCACGCTGGTGGAAATGTGGAATGGAGCAACGGGCTTCCGCTGGAACGAACCGAAGCGCGACAAGAAGGAGACGGGCGACACACGACTCGCCGTGATCTACCTCAATAAGCCTGCCGCCGCAGAGTGATCGCGCCGCCTCACAGCACAACTCGCGATCACCGCACAGCCGCCGGGAGCGATCCCGGCGGCTTCTTTTTTTGAGTTACTTTACTTCGACGGTGTAAGGCATCAGGCGCATCACTCCGCCGCGCGCCAGTGAACGAATCGGCAGTTTGCCGATGAACGTCCGCAGCCGCGATTCGATTTGCGATTGCGCCGCGTCGTCCGTACGATTCCACAAAATGTCCCAGAGCGATCGCTTGGTCGGATAGGTCACGATGGTGATCTTCTCTCCCGCACCGATCTTGGCCCGTTCGCGCACCAATTCGAAAGCGCGATCGAGGCCGCCGAGCTCATCGACCAGGCCGTTCTGCTTGGCTTGCGCGCCCACCCACACGCGTCCTTGCGCCAGAGCGTCCATCTCGGCATACGGACGCTTGCGGCCAGCGGCGACGCGCTCCACAAATCCGCGATAGAACTCCTCGATCTCTTTTCGTAGCTTGGCGCGCTCCGCGTCGCTGAGAGGTCCATAATCGCTGTCGATCTTGGCGAACCTTCCGCGCGTCATCACTTCTTTCTTGAGACCAATCTTGTCGTACAGTCCCAGCAGATTCACGCGCCCGTAGAAAACGCCGATCGATCCGGTCAGCGTGTTGGGATACGCCAGCACCGGGTCCCCCGTCATGGCGATGAAGTAGCCGCCCGACGCCGCCAGGTCCGACATCGAAATCACTAGCGGCTTTTTCTGGCTGAGCGTTTTGGCAGCGTGCAAAATATCGTCGGACGCGATGCCGTCTCCGCCCGGTGAATCGATGCGCAGCACGACGCCACGAATCGACCCGTCGTGCTCCAGCTTATTCAACAGCGGGACCATGGCTGAAGCGGTGATGGCGCCTTCCATGCTGGTGTCGTGCGGGGCGCCGCGCGTGATTTCACCATCGCCGGTGACGAACGCAATCCGCGCGGGACCCTCGATGCCGACGCTGCCGGGTGTGATCGTGGCGTAATCGTTTTCGCTGATCTTGTGGATTTCCGGCAGCTTCATCTGCTCACGCAACTTCCCCAGCATCTCGTCCTCAAAGGCCAATCCGTCCACCAGTCCGCCTTCGAGCGCCGTTTTTCCAAGGAATGGTCCGTCGTCCAGCAGCCGCCTCACTTCTTCGGGCTGCTTCTTGCGGTTGCGCGCGATAGTATCGACCAGGTCGCCGAAAAACTGATCCAGAATCTGGTTCATCACTTCGCGCGTCTCGGGCGACGAACCCGTTTTCGTGAACATGTCGGGCGCGTCTTTGTATTTGCCGACATGTTCGAATTCCATCTGTACGCCCAGTTTGTCGAGCGTGCCTTTCACGTACATCAGCTCCGCTCGCAGCCCCTTCACATCCAGCATGTCCTCGGGCGCCATAAACACTTGGTCGGCGGCGGTGGCCAGATAGTATTCGTGCGCGCCGGCGCCACGCAGATATGCGTACACTGGCTTACCCGATTTCCGGAACGCCAGAATGCCGCTGTGAATTTCCTGGAGCTTGGCCCAACCGGCAGTGATTGCCCGCGGCTCGAACACCAGCGCTTTGATGCGCGGGTCGGCCGCCGCTTTGCGCAGCAGCATCCAGGTGTCGAAGACTGTAAGCGACTGCCGCGCCTGAAGGAAGGGCAGCGACATATCGACGGGTGCCTGCTCCGGTAAGTCACCCTCCAGATGCAACATCAGGGTCGACCCATCGGCGACCACCACTTTGCGCTCGCCGAAGCGCAGCGCCGCAAAAACCAAAATCACGATCACCAGGCCCGCGACCAGGAGGCCCACCAGAACACCCAGCAAAAAGCGCTTCATTCCGTCCTATTCACCTGCCAGAATCGTCTCGAAGCGCCGGTTCACTTCCTTCAAATAGGCGCCGTCGCCGCCGGATAACTCTACTGTCGCCGTTCCGGCGTAGCCGATCTCGGCGAGAGCCACATGCACCGCTTTCCAATCGATATCGCCTTCCCGCAATGCGGTGAAATCCACGATCCTCTTTCTGCTACCGGGATCGGTCTTGAAGGAGAAATCTTTAATGTGTAATTTGACGATGCGCTTGCCGAGCGTGCGAATCCAATCGTGTGGATAACCTGAAATCGCCACGTTGCCGACGTCGAAATAGGCGCGAATCCAGGGACTCTGAAATTCGTCGACATAGCGCGCGAATTCGAGCGGGCTCAGCAGAAACTTGTTCCACACTTCCTCGATACCGATGATGATCTTGAGTTCCTGGGCCAGCGGAATCAGCTTGCGGATCTGTGTCTGCGACCGTTCCCAGGCCTGAGCGTAACTGGTTTCGGCATTCACCACGGCGGGCACCAGCAGCACGGTGTCGGCGCCCCACAGCTTGGCGTTATGCAAGCTGGTGCGCATCCCTTCCAGACTTTTCTCAACAACTGCGGAATTGGCGGACGAAAGGGGGCTGTTCCAATGCTCTGAATTCATCACCGAGTGAATCGGGAGCGACGCGCTCTTCGACGCAGCGAGAATTTCCTCAGCCTTGTCGCGCTCAGGCGTAGTGGGGCACTCGATCGCTTCGAATCCCGCATCACGCGCGAGTTGAAAGCGCTCGGCGACGCTGAGCGTGCGGGGGAGCATGTTGAACTCAACCGCTTTGCGAATCGGGAGGCGGCGCGTGTTCTGGGCCGCAAGTTTCGAGGCAAGCGGCAGGGCCGCGAGACCGCCGAGTAATGTGCGTCGAGTGATGTTAGTGCTCACGAGACGATTCTACCGCTCGCGCCACTCTCTGGTAGGCTGACGGCAGAAGGCATGAGTACGACGGCACCTATTTCGGTTGAGGAATATCTCAAGCTCTCCTGCAAGCCCGCCTGCGAATACATCGACGGGGTGCTGCGCCAGAAATCCCTGCCGGCCACCGATCACGGGATGCTCCAGCTTCGCCTGGGGTTAATTCTCAATCGCCTTGGTTACCAGGCTTACCCGGAAATCCACGTTCGAATCTCGGAAACAAAGTGGCTGATTCCGGATGTTACGGTCGATGACCGCTTGGAACGACCATACCCGACCAAAGCAGTGCCGCTTGTGGTGGAGATTCTGTCGCCCGACGATCGCCTGGGTGCGACGCTCGCGAAATGCGAGGAGTATCACGCCTGGGGCACGCCGTATTGCTGGGTTGTCGATCCCGAGAAACAAGCCGCGTGGGAATATCACAAAGGCGGCGAGCCGGTCCGTGTGGAATCGCAGGGCACGCTACGCGCCGGCGAAATTGAAGTGTCGATGCCCGAGCTATTCGCTTGAGATCGGCTCCAGCTTGAGCAGCCGATCAAGAAGATCCTCGACGCCCAGCTTCGGCGCCCAGGTTCGCAGGTAGTCCAGGTCCAATTCAGCCCCGCGCACGCGCACGATTCCACGGACGTCGTGCCACTGAAGTTCGGATGTCTGGTCCGCGTTTTTATACCAAACCAACTTGTTCAACAGTGTATCTTCCGCTGTCGCTACCGCGCACTCAATCGGTTCAGCCGCCACGGATCGAGTCTCCCTGAAAACCCGCCGCCGCATCTGCGTCTGGGAGAATTCGTCGCGTTTCAGGGGAAACAAATCGAACTTGTAGGCACTCGCGTAGTGAATCAGATTGCAGGATCTGCCAGTCCGCCAGGCGTCGCGGATCATCTGGGCATCCGCGTAGAAATCCGCTTTCAGTTGCCCCGCAAACTCGTCGATTTGGTCTAGCTGCAACGCCGCGATGAAATCTACATCCCGCGTAGATCTCGGGATTCCATGAACTGAACTCGCCACCGATCCGCCTACCAGGTAGGGGATCTCCATGCGATCCAATACCGAGAGAATGCGTCTGAAGCCGTCGGCCTCATTTGCCATGGGCCTTGGGGTCCCAGCCGTAAACGCGAATCATCAGGTCGCGATCCAACCGTCGCGCCGCTGCTCGTAGGAACACTTCCCGTTCATCGGCGTTCGGGTGATTGGCTCGTACGTCGGCTTCAGAAAGTGCGCGCATGAAACTGACCATCTCAAAAACCATGCCGAGTTTCTCGCCGGGGGATTTTTTGCGTAGGAGATCGATCCACACCTTCATCGCTTCCGGATGGGTGTCGGAATAAAACGGATCGGTCGTCGAATAGGGCTCCATCCAGTCCTATGTTAGCAACCGGAGGGCGCGCGAACTAGACCAGATTCGGGATCTTGATGATCTTCTTCTGGATCGCGTACTGCACCAGCTGCGCCTTGTTGTGAATGTCGAGTTTGCGCATCAAATTGAACTTGTGCGCCTCGACGGTCTTCACGCTGAGGTTGAGATCGCACGCGATCTCTTTCACCGAATTTCCCTCGGCCAGCATCTTCAGCACTTCGCGCTCACGGGTAGTGAGGGTCGCGAAACGCGGGAGCCGATTAGCGCTCTTGATGCGGCTGCGGAAATCGTCCACCAGTTGCGACAGCATGCGCGGGCTCAGATAGCTTCCGCCGCGGCAGACGTCGCGAACGGCGGCCACCAATTGCTGGCTGGGACTATCTTTGAGTACGTAGCCGCTGGCGCCCACTTCCATGCCTTCGACCAGGTAATCCTCGTCGTCGTACATGGTCAGGAACAGGACCTTAGTCTCGGGCCGATTTTTCTTGATCTGGCGAGTTGCTTCGAAGCTGCTCAGCCCCGGCATGCCGATATCCATCAGCACCACGTCCGGCCGCACTTCGTTCGCTTTGTCCACCGCATCGCCGCCATTGGAGGCTTCGCCGACTACTTCCATGTCGGGCTCCGCCGAAATCAGCGTACGAATGCCTTGGCGAAAGAGCGTGTGGTCGTCCGCCAGCATGATTCGAATCTTAGCCATAACTTCGACCTTCTCCGTTCAATCTCCTGCCAATCCCCTACTACTTCGCTATCGGCAGTTCGATGGAAATCTTTGTACCCCTCTTAGGTGCTTCCCTACGGCTTTCGACTTGGAACTGTCCGCCGAGGAGTGCTACTCGTTCGCGCATACCGGACAATCCAAAAGAATCGCGCTTGGCCAACGCTTCCTCGACGTTGAACCCTACGCCGTTGTCCTCAACTGTCAATCTAAGGTGTCCATCGGCGGAAGAGAGGGAAATGTTTACATGATCCGCCGCCGAGTGCTTCCCGATATTGTTAAAGCACTCTTGCACAAGGCGGTACGCGATAATTTCGATCTGCTGCGACTGCACCCCCAGCTTCGAAAGCTGCAGACGGACGCGGCAGGTATGCAGCCGCTGGAACCGATTCACCAATTGCCGCAGCGCCGCTCCCAGGCCCAGTTGTTCGAGCACCGCTGGACTCAGTGCTGCGATCAGGCGACGCATTTCGAGAATGGTCCGCTCCGTCAGGTCGCGCGCCTCGCCCAGTTTCGCTCGCCATTCCCTGTCCTTCTCTGGAAGCGCCTGCTCGATCAACTCGATCTGCAGGCGAATGCACAACAGGCTCTGCCCCGCCTCGTCGTGCAGCTCGCGGCTGATGCGGCGCCGCTCCATTTCCTCCACGTGCAACATGTGCTCGGCCAAGCGACGGACCTGTTCTTCGCGCTGCGCCAGGTCTTCCATCAACCGGGTTTTCTCGGCGGCCATCAGGCATCGCTCGGCGGCGGCGGCCAGCAATTCCTGCTCGCGCGGCAGCCACTCGTAGGGCTTCGCGAATCCGAACTGCATCACACCCGCCGTGCGCCCGTCTGTCGCCAGCGGAATCGACCAGCACGAGCTGAAACGCTGGTTCCACACCGGGTCCAGCAACAGCTCCGTGCCACGTCCGTCGCCATTCACGTGCCGCGCCCGCGACAGTTTTTTGCGCAGTCCCGGCTTATTCGGGATCGATACGACGTCGCCGGATTTGGGCGCCCCCGCCTTCAACACCCACGCCGTCGAATCTTCGTTCAGCAGGTACATGCGGCCCGCGTCCGCGCGACACGCATGCACCAGCGATTCCAGGAACCGGCGCAGCAATTCGTCCAGACTGTGCGATTCCAGCTCCACCCGGAACAATTCGTAGAACGCCTGCGTTTCCGCCTCGCGGACCTGGTAATAGGCGTTGTTCAGCGTCAGAACGACGCAAAAATGAAGCTGCTCGCGCACCCACTGAAAGTTGGAGTGCTCATCGGGAATCAGGCCTTCGAGGATCGGCGCCAGCAGGCGATCGTACTCCTGCAGTGCTTCCAAAATCGCGCTGGGAGGCAGGTTCAGCTTGGCCAGCCGGCGACCGTTATACTCCACCTGCTCGATGAATTTGAGCGGTGGATCGCCCTTTGCTAGAATTCTCGCCGCAGCGCCCGAGGTGATCGCTGCCAGTGCCGACCGCTGTCGCGGCTCAAAGGACAGCGATCGCAGCCGGTTCAGAAACTTCTTCTCGATCTGGTCGGAATGCGGCTCGATCAGCACCGCCAGCCGCTGTAAGTGCACGCGTAGCTGGTCGCTTAGAACATCGGCGGCGTCTGCTAATTCTGGTGATAACTGCGCAGTCTGCACACTGCTCCCGCTGCGCGCTGGGTTCGCGCGCTGCTGTACAAATCGACAGATTAGGGGATTCTCTTTAGTACTACGGTTTTCCGCAGCAAGGCTGACGCAGTAGCGCAGCCGCTTCGTTTTGCCCGTTGGCAACCGCCAGGTCGAGCGCGGTGTGTCCATTCTTATCGGCCAGCCTCGCGTCAGCTCCGCGTTCGAGCAGCAGTTTGACGACGTCGACGCGACCCCAGGAAGCCGCGCGATGCAGCGGCGTCGACTGCGATTCTGTGTCTCGCGCATCAATCGGCGCACCCGCGTCCAGTAGCGCCGCCGCCACCGCACGTTGCCCGGCCAGTGCCGCGTCATGCAGTGCCGTTGCACCCTCGGCATTGCGCGCGCCCACCTCTGCCCCGTGCTTCAGCAGCAGCCGAACAATTTCCAGATGGCCCTTCAACGCGGCGTCATGCAACAGCGTCGATCCGCCCAACCCAGCCCCGCGCCCGAGCAGCAGCGAAACCACGTCCACCTGCCCGCGCATCACCGCTTCGCGCAACGCCTGCGCTGCCTCCAGTCGCGCGCCTTTATCGAGCAGTAGATCCACCACACCGGTCTGGCGATAGTGCAGCGCGTCTTCGAGTGGACTAGTCCCGTGCTTGTCGCGCGCGTCGACCCGCGCTCCCGCCTCGATCAGCAGTTCCGCCGCCTCGCGATGCCCTTTGATCGCCGCGGCGTGCAGCGGCGTCACGCCGTTTTGCGAATTCGCGCGATTCGGCTCGGCACCCTTCGAGATCAGCAGCCGCACCATCTCGGTTTCGCCTTTCCATGCGGCTTCTTCGAGCGGCGTCGATCCGGTGGCGTCCGGCGAATTCGCCTCGGCGCCGCGCGCGATCAGCATCGTCGCAATGCGGCCGTAGCCGCGGCTCGCAGCCAGGTGCAGCGGCGTCGCGCTGGATTTGTACGCCGCGCGAAAATCCGCGCCGTGTTTCAGCAGCAACTCCACCACGTCCGGCCGATTGGTGATCACCGCGTAGTGCAGCGGTGTCGATCCTCCTTCGGTGTGCCGCGCGTTAACCTCGGCGCCCTTGGCGATCAGCAGCGCGACGATCTCGGTTTCACCGGCCCACGCCGCGTCGTGCAACGGCGTCCCGCCCAGCGAGTCCCGTCCATTCACGGGAGCGCCACGCGCGATCAGTTCTTCTACGCGCTGCAGATCGCCCGCGCGAGCGGCCTTGTGCAGATCGTCGACCAGCGAATCGGCCGCGAAGGCCGTGGCCGTCGATGCCAGCAAGAGGAGGGTGAAGCACTTGATCCATTGGAGTGCAGACCGCCTGGTCGACTGGGGGGCGGACCCCGGGGTCGATTGGGGGGCGGACCCCCTGGTCCGCGCGGGACGCCCTCGTCCCGCCTTGATCCTCAACCACCCCACATCAGCACCTCTATTTCTTCTGCTTGTCCGTCGTTCCGCCACCGCCCACCAGCTGCGCGAGTTCGGCGACGAAGCCCGGTGCCTCTGCGCCGCTAGGCGGCCAATCCTTCACGATATTCCCCTGAGGATTAATTGCAAACACGTGCGGCATGTCGAGCGAAGGCCGCTGCGGTGACAGGTACGGAAAATAACTCTGCGCCACCTGACTGCCGTCGAACAGGATCGGCGTGGTCATTTTCATCTCGACCAGATACCGGCCCACCGTCGCCATATTCTCCGGCGGCAGCACGATGGAGAGAATCGCAACGCCGGGATGCATCGACTTGAACTGCTCCAGCTTCTTGGTCACTTCCTTGCAATGCGGGCAGGTGGTGCTCATGAAATCGATCACCAGCCACTTGCCGCGATAGTCCAGAATGTCGTGCTGCTTCAGCTTCGAATCGGGCAGCGAAAAACTGGGCGCGCGGCGGCCCGAAAGGGGCTGCGCTTCAAGTAGCCCAGTGGACAACACGGCGCTCAACCCGAGCACCGCCGTCAGAAATCTCTTCATGAGCCCACCGTAACACGGAGCGATTCTGCATAGGGCGGCCGCACTACGCCGCGTTCGGTAATGATCGCCGTCACGTAGCGTGCGGGCGTTACGTCGAATGCCGGATTCTCGACGCCAATACCATCAGGCGCCACCGCAACTCCGAAAACGTGTGTGACTTCCGCCGCTGCGCGCTGCTCGATGGGGATCTGTTCGCCCGAAGTCAGCGTCAAATCGAAAGTTGAAACCGGCGCGGCAACGTAAAACGGCACGCCGTTTTCTTTGGCGAGCACCGCGAGCGGATAGGTGCCGATTTTGTTCGCGACGTCGCCATTCGCCGCGATCCGGTCCGCGCCCACCACCACGCACCCGATCCGTCCCGAGCGCAGAAAATGCCCGGCCATGTTGTCGGTGATGATCGAGGTGGGGATACCGTCCTGTTGCAATTCCCACGCCGTCAGCCGCGAACCTTGGAGGAACGGCCGCGTCTCATCCGCGAACACGTCGATCTTTTTCCCGCCTTCCCACGCCGCGCGGATGACGCCCAGCGCGGTGCCGTATCCGGCCGTCGCGAGCGCGCCCGCATTGCAGTGGGTCAGTACGGTTTTCTGATCGGGCACCAGCGCTGCGCCGTGCTGGCCGATGGCGCGGCAAATCGCGATGTCCTCTTCGCGGATTAATTTCGCTTCTTGTATCAGCGTCGCGGTACGCGACGCACTATTATTGGCCGCGTGTAAGCGCCGCATCCGCTCGATCGCCCAGAACAGATTCACGGCCGTCGGCCGAGTGGCCGCCAGAGTCGAGCACACGGTTTCGAAATCCGCACCTTCCTGGACACCCAGCGCGACCCCCATTGCCGCCGCGACCCCGATGGCCGGCGCCCCTCGAATCACCATGGAGCGGATCGCGTCCGCCATTTGCAAATAGGTGGTGCAGGTGACAAACACCTGCTCGTGCGGCAGCCGGGTCTGATCAATCATCACCACGCCGGTGTCGGTCCACTCAATCGTTTCGACCATGAATCCTTATTGTGACCCACAATTCCGAGGACGACCGCTCGTCTAGAATCGAGAATGTGAGAGGAGTTTTTCTCATTGCGATATTGATCTGCTACTGCGCCCGAGCGGAGCAAGCGAAGACTGTCACCATGAACGACCAATGTTCAGTCGTGCTCAAGGGAGGCAAGGTCGAGTGCATGGTGACTCTGGACGGCGATGGCACGGAGCCAAAGTCGCATCCGACGGGAAAGGAATGGGACTTCTGGTTCGAGCAGATCGGGAAACTGCGGACGTTGGTTCCGCAGAATGGGACAAGATTCGCTAAACCCGCGTCGGTCGATTTCGGAAAGGCTGGTTGTCAAGCGGCTACCTTCAAGACCGGCCGTCTTCGGGTCGACCCGCTCCCGGCGGGATCGCACGTTTGTGTCCGGAGTGCTTCTGGCCACTATGCTGAGCTCATTCTAAACGCCGAACTCATTCGAGATGCCAGCGCCCGCGCAGCGAACGACGAACTGCGGTTCAGTTATGTCCTTTGGGACTAGACGCGGCTCGACATCAGGACTTCTGACTCCTGGCTCCTGGCTCCTGTTTTTCACTAGCCACCGACCACTAGCCACGGGCCACTGTTACCCTTAAGGTTCCCCGCAACATGCGCAAACGCTTCGAATGGAAACTCCGCGACCGCTCCGTGCAGCTCGGCGAACGCACGCTCATCGTCGGCATCCTTAATGTCACGCCCGATTCGTTCTCGGACGGCGGAAAATTCCTCGACCCCGATCGCGCCTTCGCCCGCGCGGTCGAGCTCGAAGAACAGGGCGCGGACATCATCGACGTCGGCTCCGAATCGACGCACCCCGGCGCTGTGCGCGTTTCCGAAGCCGAAGAACTGCGCCGACTGATCCCGGTGTTGAAGCGATTGCGCGGCAAGCTGGCCGTGCCGCTCTCGGTCGACACTTACAAAGCCGGCGTGGCCGAAAAGGCGTTCGAACAAGAAGTCGCGATCATTAACGATCCCAGCGCGCTGACCTTCGATCCCGATCTCGCCCGCGCCGTCGGCAACGCCAATGCCGGGCTAATTCTGAATCACATGCGTGGCACGCCCGAAACTTGGCTCAAATTGCCGCCGCTCAAGAACGTGATGCTGACCATCGCGAGCGAGCTCGAGGCTTCCGCGCATCGCGCTGTGCACGCGGGCGTGGGAAGGCGTCAGATCGTGATCGATCCCGGCCTCGGATTCGGCAAGCGCAAAGAGCAGAATGCTGAAATCCTGGCCCGCCTGGGCGATTTGGTGAAGTTGGAACTGCCCATCCTGGCTGGACCTTCGCGCAAACATTTCCTCGCGAAAGAATCCGCCGTCGGCACCGAATTCGCGA
>DASYPO010000421.1:0-3942 GCA_036006545.1 Bryobacteraceae bacterium | reverse complement strand
CCGATTTCGAGGAGCAAATTCATGCTTGCTGCTCCGCCCACAACTTCGCAGTGCCGACCGCTAAGTCACGCACGCGCTTGATCACGCCCACGCGCTCGGTCACTGAGATCGCCCCGCGCGCGTCGAGGAGGTTAAATAGGTGCGAGCATTTCAATACCTGGTCGTAAGTGGCGAGCACTGGGAAGCGCGACTTGTCTTCCCATTTCGCCCATTTTGCGAGCAGCCCCTTGCACTCGGCTTCATGCTCGCCGAGCAAACGCCACAAGCGGTCGACATCAGCGGTCTCGAAGTTGTAAACCGAAAATTGCACTTCATCGGCCATGCGAACGTCCGAGTACTTGAACCCCGGTGCCCATTCGATGTCGTACACGCTTTCGACGCCTTGCAAGAAAGCGCAAAGCCGTTCCATTCCATAGGTCAGTTCGGCCGGGCAAAGTTCCAGGTCCAAACCTCCGCACTGCTGGAAATAAGTGAACTGCGTGATCTCCTGTCCGTCCAGCATCACCTGCCAGCCGATGCCCCAGGCGCCCAGCGTCGGCGATTCCCAGTTGTCTTCCTCGAGCTTGATGTCGTGCTTCGAGAGATCGATTCCGATCGCCGTCAGCGATCCCAAGTACTGATCGATCACGTCGTCCGGCGTGGGCTTGAGGATTACCTGCAACTGCTGGTGCTTGTACAGACGATTCGGATTCTGCCCATAGCGCCCATCGGCGGGCCGGCGGCTGGGTTGAACATAAGCCACGCGATATGGTTTGGGACCAAGGACACGCAGAAATGTTTCGGGGCACATAGTGCCCGCGCCTACTTCGACGTCGTAGGGTTCCTGAATAATGCAGCCGCGATCCGCCCAGTAGCGCTTCAGCGCGAAGATCATCTCCTGGTAATAGGGACCCTTCACAACGCCTCCAGCAGGGGCACCGTCAGGAATCTTCGTTCGACGTGCTGTTCCATGGTGCGAACCAGAATGCGGCGCAGGTCGGCCGCGGTCGATTTATTCCATTCCCGCGGCGCGAGGCCGCTGATCGGCGTCACGAACATTTCTTCCGCGATCGCGGCCGATTCCGCCCGCACCCGCATCTCCGGCATCACGCCGGTCAAGCGCACGGCCCACAGCGTGAAATACATCACGCCGGTCCAGAAGTCGCCTTTAGTGCGCATGTGGGTCAGCGTGGCGATCATCAATCGAAAAAACTTCTCGTTCGGTTCGTGCGGCGGCAACAAGTGCTCGGAAACCTCCGTGAAATAATCCAGCGCCAGCCCGAGTGCGTAATCGGCTTGCAGATCGAATTGCGATTCGATCAACTCGCAGCTTTGCAGATTCGTCAGCTCGGCGTTCTCGCGCTGGTAGAAAGCCATCCGGACGCGGGACAGTCTTTCAAGCCCCGATCCGAACGGACTCTTCGGACGGCGCGCGCGGCGAGCTACGCCACGCAGCTTTCCCAGATCGCGGGTGAAAAAACTGACGATCAGATCCGATTCCCGGAAGGGATACGTGCGCAGGACCAAAGCTTCGCTGACCCGCGCGGGCATAGATTCGACGCAAATGACTAGGTTAGCATGCGGCGGCTACGGCTTGGCCGTGAGACCGAGCTTTTTGAGGTCCGCGCGCAACGCCGCCTCACCGCGCGCGCCAATCTCATACGACGCCACCTTACCTTCGCGGTCAATCAGCACCACGGTTGGATAGGAGCTGATCGAGTACGCGGCCAGCGTCTCGTCCGACAGTGTTATCGGTGCGATGGGATAAGTCACGCCCGCGGTCTTGAGAAACTTTTCGACCACCGCGCGCTCTTCGCCCACATCGACGCCCATCACTACCAGCCCTTTCGCGCGAAACTCGCGGCTAAGCTTCTCAAGCAGCGGCAGTTCGCGGGTGCACGGCGCACACCACGTCGCCCAAAAATCCAGCAGCACAACTTTGCCCTTCAGCGACGCGACATTGATCGGCGATCCGTCCATTGCCTTCGCTTGAAGCGCAGGAGCCGGCTTGCCGACGAACGCCGGTCTCTCAATCCCCGGCAGCGTCCAATCGGCGCGCACCTTCGAATCTTCCGGCGGCGTGAAAACAAAAAGCGAATCGGCCAGTTCGGGCTCGATTTGGAGCGACGTCGTCAGCGTCGAAACCAGCATCTCGATCGGGACTCCCAGCGCGGGCGCATTGATCCTCGCTCCGAAACTGTTCTGCAGCAAGAGGTTCCGCTCTTTGTCGATCCACATGATCTGCACGGCGTTCTGGATGGTTCCGCCGGTCGCGAACGACGGCATTTCGATTTTGTCGAAGCGCGTTTCCACCAGCCAGCATTGGTACTTTTTTCCTTCGATTTCAAGCGTATCCTGACCAGTCAACTTGATGCTACGAATGGACTTATTTATGTCTGGCAGTTTTTGAAGCAGCCCGGACTGCAGCACCGCTGCGTCGGGCGAACTCGCAGCCGCCCGCTTAACATATTGATTCGCGGGAAGCATATGAATCCAGGTGTTTTCGCCGTCACTGACAATCGTCATATCGGCGGCTTCGCTTTTCGATTCGACGCGCATTCGATCCGGCCGCCGCACCGCAACGGTTGTTGGCATTTCGATTCGATTGTTGAAAGCCCCGCCTTTCATGTCGATAACTGTAACGGCGTCAATCCGGTAGCTGTGATAGCGCTGCATCGCCAGGGCGGACTGCTTGACTAATTCGCGCGCATCCGGTTCGGGGACCCCCAATTGCATAGAAAACACTGGGGCAATGCCGAAAAGGGCCAGGAGGACTGAGGTGAGGGCATTCCGCATATCTCGTTGTATTAGGGACGCTTGGTTCCCAGGGGCGGGTTGCAGGCGAAACTTGATAGCAACACACTAAGATCATTGCACAACAGATTACTCATATGTTAGACTAAAGTCACCGAAGGTTTCATATGGACTTCAATCGTTTTACCGAACGCCTGCAGGAGGGAATTCGTTCCGCCCAATCGATGGCCGTTGGGCGCGGCCAGCAGCAGTTGGATGTCGAGCATTTGCTCCTCGCGTTAGTAGAACAGGAGAATGGCCTCGCGCAGTCGGTTCTTGCCAAAACGGATACGCGCCTCGAAACCGTCCACCGGAGGCTCACCGAGGAACTGGACAAACTTCCGAAGGTGACGGGCTCGGCGCAGGCGGTTGACCAGATCTACATCACGCCGCGGTTGCAGAAACTGATGAACGCGGCCGAGCGCGAAGCCAAGCAACTCAAGGATGACTACATTTCGGTCGAGCACGTGCTGCTCGCCGCCACGGAAGAAAAAGTTTTCAAGGATCTCGGACTGACGCGCGAGCGCCTGATGCGCACGCTGCAAGAAGTGCGTGGATCACAGCGGGTGACCACGCAGAACCCGGAAGCGACCTACGAATCGCTCGAAAAGTACGGCCGGGATCTCAACAAAATGGCCGAGTCGGGCAAGCTCGATCCGGTGATCGGGCGCGACGAGGAGATCCGGCGCGTGATCCAGGTGCTTTCGCGCCGGACCAAGAACAATCCCGTGCTGATCGGCGAACCGGGCGTGGGCAAGACCGCGATTGTCGAAGGCTTGGCTCAGCGAATCGTGCGCGGCGATGTGCCCGAGGGATTGAAGAATCGACGGGTAGTCGCGCTGGATATGGGCGCGCTGATCGCGGGCGCCAAGTTTCGCGGCGAATTTGAAGAGCGGCTCAAAGCCGTGTTGAAAGAGGTTCAGGCGGCCGAGGGCAGCATCATTCTCTTTATCGACGAGTTGCACACGGTTGTCGGGGCAGGGAAGGCCGAGGGCTCGATGGACGCCGGCAACCTGCTCAAGCCGATGCTGGCCAGGGGCGAACTGCACTGCATCGGCGCCACCACGCTCGACGAATACCGCAAGCACGTGGAGAAGGATCCCGCGCTCGAACGCCGCTTCCAGCCCGTCCTGGTCGAGCCGCCGTCGGTGGAGGACGCGGTGTCGATCC
>DASYPO010000420.1:0-7431 GCA_036006545.1 Bryobacteraceae bacterium | reverse complement strand
TGGGCCAGCCGAGCCGAACATCGCCGTCCACTCCCGCCACCGATTCCGGAAACTCGCCCACGCTGAATTGGGCCAAGGGGCAGATCGGCGCGCGTTGGAAAGCGTCCGACGAAAACGGCGACACGTTGCTTTTCAAGGCCGAGATTCGTGGTGTGAACGAAACCACCTGGAAGCTACTGCGCGACAAGCTTCGCGAACATTATTACTCCTGGGACTCGACCGCGTACCCGGACGGCCGTTACGTCGTCCGGATCACGGCGACCGACGCGCCGTCCAATCCGCCCGACCAGGCGTTGACCGCGCAGCGTGAAAGCGAGCCGTTCCTGATCGACAACACGCCTCCCGAAATTCGCGACCTCCGGGCCGTCACCTCGGCTCCCGGAAAGATCGACGTGAGCTTCCGTGCGAAAGACGCGCTGAGCACCATCGGCAAGGCCGAGTATTCGATCAATGGAGGCGATTGGACAGTGGTCGAACCGACCACGCGCTTGACCGATTCGCAGGAGCATGACTATCGCGTCACGCTCGACCGGCCGGCGGGCGAGGTGACCATTGCGGTGCGGGTCGCCGACGATCGGGACAACGAAGCCGTGTCTAAGGTTGTCGTGCGCTGATCCATACTTCAGTCACAACTCCGTTTCAACCGCTGAACGATGCGCCGATCATTAAAATCGGTACAGGTAAGCATGAATTCAACTGTACCGATGCGTAGGACTGTGATAGCATAGGAGTGCTTTCATGGTCCCCCTGAAGCAATCCCCCTTCCAACGGAGTTGAAGACAACCATCGAATGAGTTTTACGGTCTTTTTGGGCAATCTGCCCGCTTGGGTTACCGCGGACGACATCAAGGGCTGGCTTAGCGCCGAGAACCTGGTCGCGGACGCGATTAAGGTGATTCGCAATCCGGAAACGCAGGAATCGAAGGGCTTCGCCTTTATCGACGCGCCCAACACGGAGGAGATGAACTCCATTATCCGCCGTTTTGATCGAGCGCCCCTCGAAGACCGCTTGCTGCGGGCCAATCCCGCGCAACCGCCCAAGCCGAAGAGCGGCTTGCCGATGCGGAGCGTCGGTGGACCTAGTGCGCCCGCCGCCGGACCTGCTGGAACTGGCTCCGGCCCGGTTGCTCCCACCGGACAAGGTGCGGATTTGCGCCCGCGGCGTGGTAAGCGTGGCGGTGTTCGCAAGCCTGGCAACGGTGGTCCCGGGAGCGCGTTCGCCGAAGAACTTGCTAAAGCACTGTAGTCTCCGGTAGCCGATTCAAAGAGTAATCCCTCCGTCTAGTCGTGCTGCGCTTATCCACCGCGCAGCCATGGTCCCTCCGATCCACACTCGATTTCTTTCGCCCGAAACCTCCCAGGGGATGCTATACTCCTACGCTAAGAATCTGACAGACGGGTTTGTTGGGGCGTCCTCAGGACGCTGCGGGTCTGTCTCTCAGTAAGGGGATGGTGTGAGTGATCTGTTAGTGATTCGCGCGCTCTTTGTGGCGGGCCTGGCCTGCGCTGCGTATTTTCTCCGCCCATTCGATTTGGACGCTCCGATCGCCGCAGCGGCTGGCGCCGCTCTAGGCATCCTGGTGGTAGCTTTCGAAATTCGCATCAAGCAGGTCAGTTTGAAGCGCCTGATCGGTGCTGCGATTGGAAGCGTGCTGGGAATTCTGGGCGCGTATCTGATCTCACTAGTGCTGCACAACGCGTTTGTGCCGGTGGGAAGCGGTACGTTGGGCTTCGTTCAACTCGCGGTGCTCGCCTGGATGACCTACTGCGGTCTCATGATCGGGGCTGCGAAGGGCGACCTGCTGAATCTGGCCGCGTTGGGAGGTTTGTTCGGTGGCGATAACGCCTCTAAGACATCCTTCAAAATCCTGGACACCAGCGTGATTATCGACGGCCGCATTGCCGACATCGTCGAAACCGGCTTCGTCGACGGCGCGATTGTCATTCCTCAATTCGTCCTTCACGAATTACAGATGGTGGCCGACTCCTCCGATTCCATGAAGCGCAACCGCGGCCGCCGCGGCTTGGACATCCTCCAGCGCATCCAAAAAATGCCGCAGTTGAACGTGCAGATCCTGGAAGACGATTTTCCCAACGTGCGCGAAGTCGACATGAAGCTGATCGAGCTGGCCAAAGTCTACGACTGCAAGATCGTCACCAACGATTTCAATCTCAATAAGGTCGCGCAGCTCCACGGCGTGCAGGTGCTCAATATTAACGAGCTGGCCAACGCCCTCAAACCGGTGGTGCTGCCGGGCGAGACCATGCGCGTCTTCATTCTCAAAGAGGGCAAGGAATACAACCAGGGCGTCGCCTATCTTGACGACGGGACCATGGTGGTGGTCGACAACGCGCGCAAGATGATCTCGAAGACCATCGATATCGCTGTGACGAGCGTGCTGCAGACTACCGCCGGAAAGATGATCTTCGGCCGCTTCGACGAGCGCCAGCACGCCGTGCATGAGAAGGATCGCCCGGAACGCCCGCCTCGCGAGCACGCCCCGGCCCCCGCCGCCGGTTCGTAAATTGTCGTGGCGCGGGCTTCAGCTCGCAGCCTCGGCTTCAGCCGAGGTTCCAATCTGAATTGTTGCGCGGGCGGTCGTTGTTTGACGCTTGTGATCCGGTTTGTAACGCAGGCGATCTTGTCGCCTGTGATCTAGGTTTACAATCATAAAGCGCTCATGAAAGTCTCTGTCATTCTGCCCGCCGCAGGCCTCGGCACGCGCATGGGGCGGGAAAAAGCTGGCACCAGCCGCAAGCAGTTCATGCAGCTCGAAGGCG
Organism: Bryobacteraceae bacterium; assembly: GCA_036006545.1. Lineage (GTDB taxonomy): Bacteria > Acidobacteriota > Terriglobia > Bryobacterales > Bryobacteraceae > Palsa-187. The sequence continues at coordinate 4,650 of DASYPO010000420.1, read as the reverse complement.
TGCCGATCCTGATTCACACCATTCGCAAGTTCCAACGCTGCCCCTCGGTGACCGAAATCGTGGTTGCCCTGCGCGCCGAAGATATGGATTGGGCGCACGGCCTTGTGCTCAAGGAAAAGGCGCATCACGATCATCCCCACAAGCCGGTGCGTTTCGTCGAGGGCGGCGATTCGCGCCAGCAATCGGTCGAGAACGCGCTCGCGACGATACGAGCGGATACCGATCTCGTCGCCGTGCACGACGCCGTGCGGCCGTTCGTCGAACCGGAATTGGTCGAAAGAGTAATCGCCGAGGCGGCGCATACCGGTGCGGCCATAGCGGGGATCGTGCCGGTGGACACCGTGAAGAAGGTCCACAAGAATAAGATCCGCACCACGCTCAAGCGCGACGACCTGGTGCTGGCGCAGACTCCGCAGGTTTTTCGCTTCGCGCTGCTCAAGAAAGCATTCGAGATGGCGCGCGCCGATGCATTCCTTGCGACCGACGAAGCCAGCCTGGTCGAACGGCTGGAACAGATCGAGGTCAGCGTGGTGCAGGGCAGCGACCGCAACATCAAGATCACCAAGCCCACCGATATGGATCTGGCGCAGTTGTTCCTTTCCCAGGAAATGGCCGCCGATAGCGCGTAGCGAACCAAGTATCGACATGGAGATCCGCACCGGGTTGGGATGGGATGTGCATCGGATCGCCGAAGGACGCGCGTTGATTCTCGGCGGCGTCACGATCCCCAGCGAGTTCGGCCTGGACGGCCACTCCGACGCGGATATTCTGCTGCACGCGATTACCGACGCGGTGCTTGGCGCGGCCGCGTTGGGTGACATCGGAATGCACTTCCCGGATAACGATCCGAAGTGGAAGGGCGCGGCCAGTCCCCAATTCCTGGAGCACGCGGTGGCGCTGGTTCGCGAGCGCGGCTATACCATCGTCAATATAGACTCGACCGTAATTCTCGAGCGACCCAAGCTGAAGGATTTTCGACTGGCGATTCGTGAATCGTTGGCGAAGATTACCGCGCTCGACCTCGATCGTGTGTCGGTGAAATTCAAAACTGCGGAGCGCGTGGGACCAGTGGGCGAAGGAAAATCCGCCGAAGCGCAGGCGATTGTGACGCTGTTGCGTTAGCCCTGGTGTGCCGTCGGATCGGTCACGTGGGGTGCATCACCACGCGTGACAGCGAATCAATCTGGCGTTGAGTCGCGTCAATGTTCCGCTGCGTGGCTTCAATCCCGTCTTGGATCACGCGCCACCTTCGATCGAACTCCTTTTGTAGCTCAATCCGGTTATCAACCAGGCGCACCAAGGTGTTTGTGACTCTTCCCAAGGATTCCTCAATCTGAGCGATCCTCACTTCATGCTGAGCCGCGCTTTGCAGCATGAACGCCTTGAATTCTTCGAATTCCATCGTGACAGTGTAGCGCCTTCAAACCACCAACACTAATTTCCCGGTCGTTTTCCGACCCTCCAAATCCCGATGCGCCTGCGCGGCATCCGCGAGCTTATACGTATACTCCACCCGCAGCACCAAATCTTTCTCAGCGATCCACTGGAACACGTCGCCCGAGCGCCACTCCAGATCGCTGCGCGTCGCAACGTGATGCGCCAACATCGGCCGCGTCAAAAACAGCGAGCCTTTCTGCGTGAGCAGCAGCGGCTCCATCGCCGGCACCGCACCGCTCGCATTCCCAAACGACACCATCAGCCCACGCGGACGCAGCGAATCGAGACTCTTCTGAAAGGTCGCCTGTCCCACCGAATCGTAAACCACGTCGACGCCGACTCCGCCCGTCAGCCGCTTCGCTTCCGCCGCGAAATCGATGTCGTTGTAGAGAATCACTTCGTCGGCGCCAGCTTCGCGCGCCAATTCCGCCTTCGCCGCCGATCCCGCCGTTCCGATCACGCGCGCGCCCGCCAGCTTCGCCATCTGCACGATCAGCCGCCCGGTTCCACCCGCCGACGCATGCACCAGCGCCGTGTGTCCGGTCTTCAGCGGAAAGGTTGACTGCGTCAGGTAATGCGCGGTCATGCCTTGCAGCATCGCCGCCGCGGCCTGCGTGAAGTCGACGCCCTCGGGAATCGCGACCAGTTGCGCCACCGGTGCCGCGACGTATTCCGCATACGCGCCGCGCACGGTTCCGAACGCCACGCGATCGCCCGGCTTGAATTCCGTCACGCCTTCGCCCACGGCTTCTACGGTGCCCGCGCCTTCCATTCCGAGCACTGCCGGTAGCGGAATTTTGTACAGACCGCTGCGTTGATACGTGTCGATGAAGTTGATTCCCGCAACCGCCATCTTCACCAGCGCTTCGCCTTTTCCCGGCTTCGGCGTTGGTTGCTCGCCGAACTTCAGAACCTCAGGTCCACCGGTCTGTTCGATATAGACGGCTTTCATTGTGCTCCTCTCAGTGCCAAACGAATTCTTCTTCTCAGATGCACGAACCCGGCATAAAGCAGCAGGTACGTCAGCGAAAACGGAAACATCAGGAGCCGCACCAGCGTCGGTACCGCGGCCGCGCCCGTAAGTCCCGCGCGGAACAGAATGAAATGTCCGATCACGCCTAGGTGCGCTCGATCGAACCAGAAGTAGTCGCCATTTTCGTTCAGTACGAAAAGTTTGGCGGGCACCTTGGCCGCGATCACCCACTTCCATTTGGTCATGATCGGCTCTGCGGCGCAGATGATTCCCGTGACCGTGTATTTGCGCGCGCGCAACTCCGCGTAGAGTTTCTTGCGCCCGGCCGCATCCGCGTAATCCGCGATGTTGAAAACGGTTCCACGAAATCCTTGCGGCACGCCGGCGTAGCAGGTCACCAAGTCGAGCTCCATCTCCGGATAGAGTTCGTGGAGTCCGGGAATCAGGTGATCGAATATGCCGCGCGATCCGCTCTCGACCAGAAGCACGCGGGTGAAGGGCGGCGGGTTGCGGCGGAGGAAGTGTCGCAAAGCACCATTTTACTAAGCGTTGTGGGGCGGACGTCCTCGTCGGCGCGGGACCTCCTGGTCCCGCCCTCGCTATAATGCGTGCTCAGTGCAATTAACATCTATCGACTGGGTCGTCGTCGCGCTCTACTTCGCCTTCAATATCGCGGTCGGCTTCTATTACAAATCGCGCGCCGGATCGAATGTCAACGAATTCTTCCTCTCCGGACGCAACGTGTCGTGGTGGCTGGCCGGGACCTCCATGGTCGCGACCACCTTCGCCGCCGACACGCCGCTCGCCGTCACCGGCCTGGTCGCGACCGGTGGCATCGCCGGCAACTGGGTGTGGTGGTGCTTCGTCGCGAGCGGCATGATGACCGTGTTTTTCTACGCGCGCTTGTGGCGGCGCAGCGGCGTCATGACCGACGTCGAGTTCGCCGAGATCCGCTACTCCGGCAAGCCCGCTGCCTTCCTGCGCGGCTTCCGCGCCGTGTACCTCGCCGTTCCGATCAACTGCATTATTCTCGGCTGGGTCAACAAAGCCATGGTCGACATCCTGATGCTGATTCTCGGGATCACCAAAGTCCAGGCGATTCTCGTCGTGATCGGAATGATCGCGCTCACGTCGTTCATTTCCACGCTCTCCGGATTGTGGGGAGTGCTTGTCACCGACGTTTTTCAGTTCGTCATCAAGATGAGCATGGTGATCCTGCTGGCGGTCTATGCGGTGGGCGCGGTCGGCGGGATCGAAGCGCTCAAGACCAAGCTGATCGCGGTCGACGCGACGCGCGGCAATCAAGGCTCGGTGCTAAGTTTCGTGCCCGACCTCAACTCCGCCTGGATGCCCCTGATCACATTCCTGGTCTACATTTCGCTGAACTGGTGGGCCACCTGGTATCCCGGCGCCGAACCCGGAGGCGGCGGATACGTCGCGCAGCGCATGTTCTGCGCGAAAGACGAAAAAAATTCTCTGCTCGCGACGTTGTGGTTCAATATTGCCCATTACGCCGTGCGTCCGTGGCCGTGGATTCTGGTTGGTTTGGTTTCGCTGGTCGCGTTCCCCGGCTTAGAGAAACCCGAGACCGGCTATATCCGCGTGATGATCGCGTACCTGCCGCCTTCGCTGCGCGGACTGATGGTGGCAGCGTTCGCTGCGGCTTACATGTCGACCATCGCGACGCAGCTTAACTGGGGCGCCAGCTACTTGGTCAACGATTTCTACCGCCGTTTCCTCAAACCGCAAGCCAGCGACCGCCATTACGTGCGGATGTCGCAGGTCGCGACCGTGTTGCTCACCTTCATCTCCGCCATCATCACCTTCTATATGGATTCGATCGCGGGCGCGTGGAAACTGCTGATCGTCACCGGCGCGGGCACCGGCGGCGTGCTGCTGCTGCGCTGGTACTGGTGGCGCATCAACGCGTGGAGCGAGGTGTCGGCCATGATCTCGGCGTTCATTGTGTCATCGGTGCTGAAGTTCGGGTACAACCTCGATACCGACAAGCCCGTCGACTTCGCGTGGACCATGATCATCAACGTCGCGATCACCACCGTCGTGTGGCTCACCGTCACCTTCATGACGAAGCCCGAATCGCCGGATGTTCTCGTTGCGTTTTACCGGCGCACGCGACCATCGATCGCCGGTTGGAGGCCCATCGGCAAACTTGCCCCCGATGTAAAACCGTCAGGCGACGGCTGGTCCAACATGGTCGATTGGCTCGCGGGCTGCGTGCT
>DASYPO010000419.1:0-4907 GCA_036006545.1 Bryobacteraceae bacterium | reverse complement strand
CTCTTGTTGTAGCGCTTGGCCAGATAATTGACCACGCCCACGGCGGCGAAGACCACCAGCGTGTAAATAAATGTGTACAACGCGAACTTGGCTTGACGGGTTTTCAGCCAGGCAGTGAACTTTTTCATTACGCCCTCCACCGCAGCGTCTCAAGCGAGCGCGCCGTCAGGAACAATCCCACGAAAATCGCGGAGAGATAGAAGATCAGGTCTTTGCTATCGATCACGCCTTTTGAAAACGATTCGAAGTGCGAAAGCACGGAGAGATAAGAAATGACGCTCGCCAGGTTCGATGTTTCGAACTCGCTGACCCAGCTCAGCACCCACAACAGCAGGCAGATCGCGAATCCGGCGACACCGGCGACGATCTGATTCTTGGTGCACGTCGAAATGAAAGTGCCGATCGCGAGTAGCGCCCCGCCTTGCAGCAGCAATCCCAGATAGCCAACCATTAGTGGCTTCCAATCCGGCGATCCATAAGCAAACAACACCAGCATGCTGATCAACGAAAGTCCTAGCATCGCGGCATAGAGGATCAACGCCGCTAGCCATTTTCCAAGGATGATTTCGAGGTCGAAGAGAGGCGACGTGGTCAGCAGTTCTATCGTCCCTGAGCGTTTCTCTTCGGCGAACAATCGCATGGTGATCATGGGAATCAGGAACAGGCCGACCACGCTGATGTTCGAAAACACCGGGCGGATGATCCACTCGTTCATGTCCATGGGGAAGGACTGCCCCATCATCTGCGATTCAAATCCGCGGCGCACGAAAATCAGCACCGCGACATAGAAGAAGTATCCGGCGATCAGCGCGAAGAATGCCATCACGCCATATGCAATCGGAGAGCGGAAATAGCCGCTCAGCTCCTTGCGGCAAATGGTGAAGGTGTTCATTTCGATTCTCCTGCCGGCGCATCAGTGACTTCGACGGCGGGTTCAGCGGCTGCTGGCTCTTTGACCTCGGCCTTTGCGACTTCATCGCTGTGCTCGACTGCTGTTGTCAGACGGAGGAAGATTTCTTCGAGGCGCGATCCCACGGCGTGCAGCTCCTGCAGATTCCATCCAGCTTCCACCACCGCCCGCGCGATGTCGGGCCGGATCTGTCGTCCGTGCAGGCCTTCCACGGTGAAGATTAGCCGCCCGTCCAGCGTGTCTTTGTGATTCACGCGACTGACGCCTGCGACTTTCTCGAGCGATTGTTGTACACCTTGAGCCAGCGCCGGGTCGGCACCGGATCCGCTACGCGGTGTCACTTCGACGTTGACCATCTCGACGCCGGCAGGATGGGTCAGGTTCTCCATCGTGTCGGTAGCGACCAGCTTGCCACGCGCGATGATCATCACGTGCTGGCAGATCTGTTCCACCTCGGGCAGAATGTGGGTCGAAAGAATAATGGTGTGGTCGCCCGCCAGACCTTTGATCAAGTTGCGCGTTTCGAGAATCTGCTGCGGATCGAGACCGGCGGTGGGTTCGTCGAGGATCAGCACCTCGGGATTGTGCATGATCGCCTGCGCCAATCCGACGCGCTGGCGATAGCCTTTCGAAAGCTTGCTGATCAGCTTCATGCGCACGTCGGTGATGTCGGTCTTCTTCATCACGTCGTCGACGCGCTTCTGAATCTCTGCCTTGGGAATGCCCTTGATGCGCGCCACGAACTTGAGATACTCGTGGACTTCCATTTCCGGATAAAGCGGCGGGGTTTCGGGCAGGTAACCGATGCGCTTCTTCACTTCCATCGACTGCTTCTGCACATCGAAGCCGGCGACGTTGGCGGTGCCTTCCGTGGGCGGCAGGAAGCAGGTGAGCACGCGCATAGTCGTGGTCTTCCCGGCGCCGTTGCGACCGAGGAATCCGACGATCTGGCCCTTCTGAACTTCGAAGGAAACGTTATCGACGGCGACTGTGCGGGCGTATCTCTTGGTAAGCCCTTCGACTTTGATCATATGAAGTACTCAGGACGAGCGGGAGGCCCATGTTGTGAGCGTAGATCCATCATGATAATAGGGCGCTCGGCGAAGTGTCAATCCTGTGCGGGCTGGTACGAAGCTGCGGGATGGGCTGCAAGATATTCATACAGAAGGAGTTGTGGGGTACTTAGGTTAGGCTAACTGGCAGATGACAAGATCATCTGCCCCACAGGCCGGCACTGCGTTACTCGTAGCGGAGGGCTTCGGCGGGGAGGATGCGCGTGGCGTTGCGGGCGGGGTACAGCGTCGCGACCAGGCTGATCACCATCGCGGTCGCGGCGATCCACACGCCATCGAGCGCGCGCGGTTCGAAGGGCACGAAGGACAGCGCGTAAACCTGTTCGTCGAGTCGAATCCAGCGGTAGTGGCCGGCAAAATAACACAGCGTGTAACCGGCGATCAGGCCGAGCACGGTTCCCACCGATCCAATCAGCGCGCCTTCGAACACAAATATCCGACGGATCTGCGCGGCGCGCGCGCCCAGCGAGATGAGGATCGCGATATCACGGTGCTTCTCCATCACCATCATGATCAGCGCGATCAGGATGTTCAGCGCGGCGACGATCTGGATCAGGCCGATGGTAATGACCGTCACGATTCGTTCGGTCTTGAGCGCGTTAAGAAGCTGGCGATTCTGCTCACCCCAGGTGGTCGCGGCGAACTTTGGACCAATAATGGGCTCGGCCGCGCGGGCGACCTCGTTGGCTTTGTAGATATCATCGAGGCGCAACTCGATGCTGTTGACCACGTCCTCGAGGCCGAAGAGTTTTTGCGCGACGGGGAGCGCGGCGAAGCCCCAGTTGTTGTCGAGATCGAAGAATCCCGATTCGAAGATTCCGACCACCCGCAAGCGGTGGAAACTCGGGCGCGTACCGAAGGGCGTCAGCTCGCCGTTGGGAATCAGGATCTGCACCTGCTTGTCGACGGCCGCGCCGACGTTTTCTGCCAGCCGCGCGCCGAGAATAATTCCCGGGAGCTCACCCGGCATGTTCATCGCGGCACGCAATGCGTCGACTCCGCCGCCCAGTTTCGGATGCAGCAGCGCATCGGGAACCGGTGAACCGGGCGCGACACTCACGCCTTTGACGATGATGCCGCTGCCTTGTCCGACGCCGTAAAGGTACGCACCGTCGTAAAGCCCGGGGGCCGAGCTGATCACGTGCGGGATCTTCGCCAGCTTCGCCGCGATTTCTTCCCAGCCGGAAATTCCGGTGCCGCGCTCTTTTTCGAGAATTGAGACGTGCGCGGTGGCGCCCAGGAGATTACGCTGCAGCGTGCTGCTAAATCCGTTGTTGATAGCGAGCGCGATCACCAGCGACATCACGCCCGCAGCGACCCCGATCACCGAGATCGCGGTGATGACGGAAATCACCACCTGTTTGCGTTTGGCGCGCAGGTAGCGGCGGGCGACGAAGAATTCAAACATAGTGGCCAGTGGGCAGTGGCTAGTGGTCAGTGAGCGCGCGCAGCTTCGCAGCGAGGCCAATCTCGCCTTCGGGGCGGAGGAGCGGGAACAAGATTACGTCGCGGATGGATTTCGAATCGGTGAGCAGCATGGTGAGCCGATCGATGCCGATGCCTTCGCCCCCGGTGGGCGGCATACCATACGACATTGCACGCAGATAATCTTCGTCCATCTGATGAGCTTCTTCGTCGCCGGCGGCGATCAACTGGAGCTGCAGCTCGAAACGGCGGCGCTGCTCCTGTGGATCGTTCAGCTCGGTGTAGGCGTTGCCGATCTCCATTCCGGCGGCGTAGATCTCGAAGCGCTCGACCAGCGACGGATCGCTCTCCTTGTTTTTCGAGAGCGGTGAAACCTCCACCGGGTAGTCGTAAATCATGGTCGGCTGGATGAGCGTCGATTCCACGTTGCGCTCGAAGGCTTCGACCAGCGAGGTGCCCTTCAAGCCCGGAATGCCAACCGCTTCCGCCATGGTCATGCGGCGGACATTGCCGAAATCGAGCGCGGTTCCCTGATACGTGACTAGGGGCGATCCGGTCGCGTCGATGGCGGTCTGCTTGAGCAGCTCGGCGGAAAAATCCATCAGTCCGTGGTAATCGGTGTACGCCTGGTAAAACTCAAGCATGGTGAACTCCGGATTGTGCTGCGTCGAGATGCCTTCGTTGCGGAAATTGCGATTGATTTCGTAGACGCGATCGAGGCCGCCGACGATGAGGCGCTTGAGATAAAGCTCGGGCGCGATGCGCAGGTACAGATCCATGTCGAGCGTGTTGTGATGCGTGACGAACGGCTTGGCGGTGGCACCGCCATAGAGCGGCTGCATCATCGGCGTTTCCACTTCGACAAAGCCACGCGCTTCGAGCTGGCGCCGCAACGAGGAGATAACTTTCGCGCGCGTGACGAAAATCTTGTGCGATTCGGGATTCGCGATCAGGTCGAGATAACGCTGGCGGTAGCGGATTTCGACGTCTTCGAGTCCGTGCCACTTTTCGGGAAGGCTCAGCAGGATTTTCGAGAGGAAGGTGAGCTTTTCAGCGTGGATGCTGAGCTCGCCAGTGCGCGTGCGAAAAAGATAGCCGTCGACGCCGATGATATCGCCGCCGTCGAGAATCTGGTAAAGCGACCAATCGATTTCAGAGACGGCGTCCTTGCGGACGTAGACCTGGAGCCGTTCGCCGGACTGCTGGAGATGCAGGAAACCGGCTTTCCCCATGCGGCGCGGCGTGATGACGCGACCGGCGACACGCACCTGCGGCTTGTCGGCCAGCTCATCGGCGGTCTTCGAACTGTAGTCGGCGAGGATCGCAGGAATGGTATGCGAGAAATCGAAACGCTGGCCGTAGGGACGGAATCCGAGCGCGGTAATTTCAGAAGTGCGGCGCTGGCGCTGCTCTAAAAGATCATCTTCGAGGGACAAGGAGGCTCCTAACCCATCTTAGCCGCGGATCAACGCGGATTCACACGGATAAAAGCACTCTCC
>DASYPO010000418.1:0-4340 GCA_036006545.1 Bryobacteraceae bacterium | reverse complement strand
GATGAAAACGCGCGAACGTGATGATCTGCCGGGCAGCCGAGAAATCGACCATGTCATGTGATCATTTCAAACCAAGTGTTCGCGCGATGAAACCTGCGGGCACGTCCTCGATCACGCCGTCGCCGCTTGTGATGGCCTGGGCCGCGGCATACCCGCTGCGCACCGCGCCTTCCATCGTCGCCGGCCAACCTGACCGTGTCCAGTCGCCGGCCAGCACCAGATTTTGAATGGTCGTTTGCCCCGCCGGCCGCAGCTTTTCCAGGCCGGGCTTGGCGGAAAAAGTCGCGCGAATTTCCTTCACCACGTGGGCTTTCTCGAGCTTGGCCTCACGCACGATTGGGAAAAACTCGGCAAGTTCGCGCATGGCCAGATCGATAACATCCTGGCGCGGCATCTCGACCATGCTGCGCGATGCGCTTACGACCAGTTGAACGTAGCGACCCTCGCTTTTGTTGAACATCCATTGAATGGTGCGATCCAACAAAGTGGCGTGTGGCAGATTGGTGACGGGCCGGTCGAACCACAGGTGAATTCCGGTGATTGGCGAATGGTCGAATTTGGAAAAGTCCAACTTCAGTTCGGGAGCGAGGGGCATTACGCGCTCGAAAGGCACTGCGAGAACATATGCGTCGGCATGGAGCGTTTCTCCTGCGACCGACACACCCGTCACCGTCCTGCCCGCAACATGGATGCGATCGACCGCGGCGCGCGTGCGAATCTCGACATTGCCTAGCCGTTCCCACGCCTCGCTGCGATAAAGCTGTCCCAGCGGTACCGCCGGCACGCCCATCTGATAGGAATCGGCACGCGCCAGAAATCCCAGCCGGAACACCTGGAAACCGTGAACCGCGCTCATGCGGTCGAGTTCTTCGTTAATCGCGCTGACCAGCACCTGGCGCCAAAAACGCTCGATGGCACGCTTGGGCTGGCCCTGTTTCTCGAGCCATGCCTGCATGGTGAAGGAATCCAGATCGGTGCGCTTGGCGTCGCGGCCGATGGCGCGAATCGCGCGCGCAACCGCGACTTTTTCCCCGAGATTCAGAAATCGCAAGCCGGCAAACGCGCCCGTGAAATGCAGCGGCGCGGGAAAGACTCCGGCGCGGAGCACGCTGGCGCGGCCGCCCGGTTCGAGAAATACAAACTCGCGATGGAACTCGATTTCATTTTCGACACCGAGCCGTTTGTAGAAATCGAGCAGGTTGACGCAACAGCGCAGCAGAATGTGCTGGCAGTTATCGATGGTTTCGGAGTCCGCGCCGCTGCCGACCGCGTAGGAAGTCGCGCGTCCACCGAGAAACGGGCGCGCTTCGAGCAGCCTGACATGGTGTCCCGCGCCAGCCAGTGCAGCCGTGGCAGCCAGACCGGCGAGGCCGCCGCCAATGACGATCACCTCAGACATCGTTCACCAGCGCTAAGCGCATGTCTCCACCCGCGCCAACGCGCATGAACCGGATTGTACAAGGATTGTTGGGAGGATCAGCGAGCCGACTGGCGGGCGCGGCGTCCGCCGCCCCAGTCGCCGTCGATGATCTGGATGGCGATCCAAACAACGATCGCGATGAATAGTACGTCGGTGGGTTGGAGTCCCATGTCGCCATATCAGTATGCGTGACAGTACCTCGAATCGGCAAGGTCTAGCGGGGTACTACCGGCTCCAGTACCCATCGACCCATCCATATATGAGTGCGGCCGCGCCACCAGCCGCTGGAAATAGCGCCAAACAGATCGCGGTCCGCAGTGGCCAAGTCCAGCGCGCGAACAAAGAGACCGCCAGTTGCGGAGCGCAGATTATCGCCATCACCGCCACATATCCGGCGTATCCGTGACTGCACCACGGGCAGTGTTTTCCGTGCTGCGCATGGATGTTGCACGCGGCGTCGGCTCCGGCCCATAGCGCGCGGCAGCCGCAGGCGAAAACCCACGAGCAGAAGTTGATGAAGAACGTGCTGGTGACGGCGAAGGAAACCAGAAAAGGACCGATCCTGTTGAGCAGGCTAAGCACGAGTGACGGCGCGCGCGTGCCCGTAAAGGCGAACCACGTTTTCCATCAGACGCAACCCGCAATTTTCGTTCAGCGAGAGAATCGACTCGGGATGAAACTGCACCGCTTCCATCGGGAGGTCGCGGTGGCGGATTCCCATGATCACGCCGTCGTCGCTTTCGGCGGTCACTTCCAGACAGGGCGGAAGTTTCTCGGGAATCGCAAAGAGCGAATGATAGCGGCCCACGCGAAACTCTTCCGGCAGCCCCGCAAAAACTCCTTCGCCGCGATGGCGCACCAGCGACGGCTTTCCGTGCATCGGATAATCCAGCACGCCCAACTCGCCGCCGAACGCCTCGACCATGCCCTGCAATCCCAGGCACACGCCGAACACGGGAACTTCTAGTTTTGCCGCGTGACGCACCAGGGCGGGCACGCCGAAATCTTCGGGTCGTCCGGGACCAGGCGAGACCAGGATCAGTGTGGGCTGAAGTTTTTCGATCAGCTCGACCGGGAAACCCGCACGATAGGTGATCACTTCCGCGCCGGTTTGTCGCGCGTAATTCGCCAGCGTGTGAATGAAGCAGTCTTCGTTATCGACCAGCAGCAATCGCACTCCACGCGCGTCTTGCACTTCCGCCGAATACCTTTCCATCGCGGCAGGTGCGGCGCCGAGTGCGCGGAAAAAACCCGTCGCTTTGAGTCGCGTCTCCAGTTCTTCGTTGGCCGGAACGGAATCGTACAACAGCGTCGCGCCGACCGGGTAACGGGCCATGCCGTCGCGTAAGTGAACCGTGCGGATCAGGATTCCGGTATTGATGTCGCCGTCCATCGCGATCATTCCGACCGCGCCGCCGTACCACCCGCGCGCGTCCTTTTCGATATCTTCGATCGCCTGCGCCGCCCATTTCTTCGGTGCACCGATCACTGTGACTGCCCACATGTGGCTGAGGAACGCATCCAGCGAATCGAATCCTTCGGCCAGAGTGCCTTCCACGTGATCAACGGTGTGAAAGACTCCGGCGTAGGATTCAATCAACCGCCGTCCGATCACGCGCACGGATCCCGGTACGCATACGCGCGACTTGTCGTTACGGTCGACGTCGCTGCACATGGTCAGCTCGGATTCTTCTTTCGCCGAGTTTAGTAGTTCGCGAATGCTATCGGCATCGCGCAGCGGATCGCCAGTACGGCGCGCGGTGCCGGCGATGGGACAAGTCTCGACGCGGCGGCCTTCCACGCGTACGAACATTTCGGGTGACGCGCCGATGAGTTGCTCGTCACCAAGCTGCAGAAAGAATTCATAGGGACTGGGGCTCGCGTGCTGGATCTTCTCGAACAGTTCTGACGGACTGCCCGCGTACGGCGATGAGAAGGTTTGCCGCAGTACGACTTCGTAGTAGTCGCCCTGACGCATTCCCTCGCGGACCCTTTCGACGCCCGCCATATATTCTTCCGGCGTATGGTCGCTCGATACGGGCGCGGGAGCGATGCGCTTCGGTTTGCGGACTCGCGGCGCGGTGCGCGGCTGGTCGGTGGTCGACGACTCTCCGCGCGCGAAATCGTAGCGGTAGCGCTCGATCTGCTCCTTCTTGCGATCCATGAAATAAATGTCGTCGCAGAAGTACAGGTGCAGGTCTTTCACGCCCGCACGAGGCAGCTTCATGCGGATGGGATCGAACTGGAACAGCAGGTCGTATCCGAAGGCGCCGACGAGGCCGAGCCGGCCGGAGAGCGGGTTTCGAAATTCATCGAGGAGCGTGCGCAGAACGGAGAACGCCGAGGGCTGCTTGCTGCGTTCCTCTTCGGGAAACAGCGATGGCAGCGGGTTGAGTTTTCCTTCGAGTGTGTCGCCGCTCGCCCCAAACGATTCCCAGTGCGGATTGGCGGTGAGGAGGGCTTCGAGAATCTTCGTCAGCGTTTTGCCGCGCTCGCTAAGCGGGCGAAAAACGACGTCGCGTCCCGCGGCGATGATCTCGAGCGGCGGCCCGAGCGCCGCAATATCCCAGCGTGAATATCGTTCCGGATATTCGTAACCGGAAGAAAGATAAATACCCCGCTGTGTGTCGAGTTTCTTCAGCAGATCGCGCAGACCGCGGCTGTAGGGGACTTTGGAAATGGTCCGCGTGACGACGATCCCGCCTGGGGTTGAATAACTTTCGGGGCGCATTACAACCACTGCTGGGTGGGTATTTCAGAGGATATCACGGCGCTGAATTTTGGCGTCCCAGTTCGCACTCTTCGTGAATGGCACGGACGGCGCGCTCCAGGCCGTCGCGACGCACCACGATTGCGATGGTCAGCTCGCTCGATCCCTGCGCGATGGCGATGATGTTGACGTGTTGTTTCGAAATCGCAG
>DASYPO010000417.1:0-25077 GCA_036006545.1 Bryobacteraceae bacterium | reverse complement strand
TTCGAGACACTCCTCATACCGTCGATGCTCCTCCGCGGCGCGCGCCAAATCGATCGGCTCGCGCTCGAGAAACGACAGCTCGCAGGCTTCGAACGACGGGCTGACGCGGCGCGTGATCGCAGTAAGCATCTGGTTCATCTTACGCGACAGCGACGTTCGAGACGCGCTTGGCATATGATAGAAAGTGGGCGGATTCGCGTTGCTTTAAACGCGCCAAAAGCCTTTCGAAGGGCTTAAATTTCACGCGTTTGTCATTGACCAAAAGGGCCGCGCTGTGTTAGCTTAACGGTTTCAGAGACAGTCGGAAGAAATCGTCTCCGTTTTCCGCTCCCTGCACAATTTTTCTCGATGGAACAGACACTCCAAGCCCTGAGTGGCATTCTGGTGAAGGCCATTCCCACCGTAGTTCTGGTCCTCCTTTTGCATTTCTATCTCAAGGCCATGCTGTTTGGGCCGCTTGAGAAAATCCTGAAGCAGCGCGAAGAATTGACCGATGGCGCGCGAAAAGCCGCTTCGGCGAGTTTGGCCGAAGCCGAGCGCAAGACCGCCGAATACGAAACCAAGCTGCGCGACGCACGCGCTGAGGTTTATCGCGAACAGGAAGAAACTCGCCGAAAATGGCTGGATCGTCAAGCCGCCCAGGTCGCCGAGGCACGCGCGGCAATGGAAGTTTCCGTGCGCGAAGCTAAAGCGCAGATCACGGCCGAAGCCTCCGAGGCGCGCAACACACTTCAAGGCACGTCTTCCACGCTGGCCGACGAAATCGCGACCAGCGTGCTATCGCGGAGAGCTGTATGAAGCGCTTTTTGCTGGTGCTAGTCCTCGCGGCCGGCGCATCCCTCGCACAGGAACCTACTAAAGTCGAATCGAAGGGTCACGAGGAATCCGCTCCCGCGGGCGATCCGTTGCTGGCCTGGAAGTGGGCCAACTTTGCGATTCTCGCGCTGGGGCTGGGTTATCTGATGAACAAGAACCTGCCCACGTTCTTCAATACGCGCACTGCGTCGATCCAGAAGGGCATCGCGGAAGCGCAGCAGGTCAAGCGCGACGCCGAACAGCGTGCCGCGGCTACCGACGCCCGCGTTTCCGCGCTGGGCGCCGATATCGAAAAATTTCGCACCGAAGCCACCGCCCAAATGCAGCGGGAAGGCGAACGAATTCAGCAGGAAACCGAACGGCAGATCGCCAAGCTCCAAGAGCAGGCCGCGCAGGAAATCGAATCGGCCGGTAAGGTCGCTCGTCGCGAATTGAAAACCTACGCCGCGCAACTCGCTCTGGAACTGGCGGAACAACGCATTCGCGGTCGTCTCGACCCCAGCACCGAAGCCGGCCTGATCGACAGATTCGTGGGCGATTTGAAGCGGCAGGGGTCGCGTAACTGATGCGCTCCGTCGTCACAGTCCGTTACGCCAAAGCGCTGGTGGACGTGGTAACCGCGCCGGGTTCGTCGCTCAATCCGCAGCACGCACTGACCGAATTGCATGCGGTCGAGGAACTGCTCGCAAGCTCCACCGATCTGCGTAACGCGCTGCTTTCTCCGGCGGTCTCGCCCACGCGCAAGCGCCACGTGATGGAGCGGCTGGCCGAGCCGCTTGGAATTTCGAAACAGATCCGGAACTTTATCTACGTATTGATCGACCACCGTCGGGTGGGCGATCTCTCGTCCATGACAGAGGCTTTCGAAGCCCTGCTGGACGAACATTTGGGATTTGTGCGCGCCGACGTTTCGAGCGCACGCGAATTGAATCCTGGCCAGCGCGCCGCGCTCGAACTCGAGCTTTCGCGCCTCGCGGGCAAAAAAGCGAAACTCAGATTCACAACGGATCCGGACCTGGTGGCCGGCGCCGTGGCGCGCGTTGGATCGCTGGTGTACGACGGCAGCGTGCGGGGACAGTTGGACAAAATGCGGGCGAAGCTGGCGAGCCAATAGGCTCCGGCTTTCGAAGGGGATTTGGAATGGCTCAGATTCGAGCGGATGAAATATCGCGCCTGCTGCGCGATGAAATCGAGAATTACGACAGCGCGGTCAATGTCTCGGAGACCGGTTCCGTGATTTCCGTGGGCGACGGCATCGCCCGTATTTACGGCCTCGAGAACGTCATGGCGGGCGAGCTCATCGAGTTTCGCGACGGCGTTTCCGGCATCGCGCTGAACCTGGAAGAAGACCAGGTGGGCGCCGTGCTGCTAGGCGATTACTCGCACATCAAAGAAGGCGACCAGGTCAAGCGCACCGGACGCATCATGTCGGTTCCCGTTGGCGAAGCCATGATCGGCCGCGTGGTCGACGCACTCGGCGTTCCGATCGATGGCAAGGGTCCCATCGAAACTACTGCATTCAGCGCGATTGAGCGCATCGCTCCCGGTGTGGTCGATCGCCAGCCGGTGAAAGAGCCGCTCCAAACCGGAATCAAGGCCATCGACGCAATGGTGCCGATCGGCCGCGGGCAGCGCGAGCTGGTGATCGGCGACCGGCAGACCGGCAAGACCACCGTCGCGCTCGACACCATCATTAATCAGAAGGGCGGCGACGTCATCTGCATCTATGTCGCGATCGGCCAGAAGCGTTCCACCGTCGCGCAGGTTGTGAAGGTGCTCGAAGATCACGGCGCCATGGCGTACACCATCGTCGTGGCTGCAACCGCATCCGATCCTGCGCCGATGCAGTACATCGCGCCCTACTCCGGCTGCGCGATCGGCGAATACTTCCGCGACTCCAGTCGCCACGCCCTGTGCATTTACGACGATCTTTCGAAGCACGCCGCCGCGTATCGCGAAATTTCGCTGCTGCTACGCCGTCCTCCCGGACGCGAGGCGTTTCCGGGCGACGTATTCTACCTTCACAGTCGCCTCCTCGAGCGTGGAGCGAAACTGTCTGCGGAGAAAGGTGGCGGCTCGCTCACCGCGCTGCCCTTCATCGAAACCCAGGCAGGCGACGTTTCGGCGTACATTCCGACCAACGTGATTTCGATTACCGACGGCCAGATCTACCTGGTCGCCGATCTTTTCAACGCCAACGTGCGCCCCGCGATTGACGTCGGCATCTCGGTCAGCCGCGTCGGCGGCAACGCGCAGATCAAGGCTATGCGACAGGTGGCCGGTAGCTTGCGTCTCGACCTGGCGCAGTATCGCGCGCTGGCGGCTTTCGCGCAGATGGGTTCCGATCTCGACAAAGCATCCACGGCCCAGCTTACCCGCGGAGCGCGCATGGTGGAACTGCTCAAGCAGGGTCAGTACTCGCCCCTTCCGGTCGAAAAGCAGGTGCTCATCATCTATGCAGGCGCCAACGGAGTTCTGGACGATCTCCCGGTATCGCAGGTTCGGCCCTTCGAAGCCGCGTTGTACAACTTCGTCGAGAATGCGCATCCCGATCTGCTGCCCGCTATCAAGACCAAGAAGACTCTGGACGACGAATTGAAGACGCAACTCAACGCCGTCCTCAAGGAATTCAAAGACCGTTTTGTTCAGGAGCACGGAAAGAAGTAGATGCCGAGCCTGATCGATCTCCGGCGGCGCGTCCGCTCGGTGAAGAACACGCAGCAGATCACCAAGGCCATGAAGATGGTCTCGGCGGCCCGGCTACGTCGCGCGCAGGATCGCGCTTTGGCTGCTCGTCCGTACGCAAAAATGCTCACGGAGATGTTGGGCAACGTCGCGCAGGCCGCGAGCCAGAGTCCCGACGCGAATGAAAATCGGCTGCTGGATGTGCGCCCGGAAAAACGCATCCTGATGATCGTGATCGCGGCCGATCGCGGCTTGGCCGGCGGCTTCAACGCTAACCTGCTGAAGATGGCCCAGCGCTTCGCCGACGAGCATGGTCACGCCGAGCTCAGCTTCCTAGTGATCGGCAAGAAATCGCGCGATTACTATCGCCGGCGCGATAAGAAAATTTTCGGCGAGCATGTCGACCTGTACCGCAACCTGAAGATCGAGGATGCCGATCGCATCGCCAACTCGATCATCGAGAGCTTCACCAGGGCGGAAGTCGATTCCGTGTACCTGTTCGTGAACGAGTTCAAGAACGTGATGGCGTCGACGCTGCATACCTCGCGTCTGCTGCCCATCGAGGTTCCCAAAAATGCGGAGCCCCCCGATTACATCTACGAACAGAAACCCGAGGAATTGTTGGGCAGCCTGCTGCCCCGCTACATCAAATTGCAGATTTACCGGGCGCTGCTGGAATCGGTAGCGGCCGAGCATGCCGCGCGCATGACCGCCATGGATGCGGCGTCGCGTAATGCGTCCGAGGTTATCGACAAGTTGACGCTGTACATGAATCGTGTGCGGCAGGCCAGCATCACCAAGGAAATTATTGAAGTGGTGAGCGGCGTCGCCGCTCTGCAGTAATTGTGGGGCAGGTAATCTTGTCACCAGCCAACTGCCAAAGGAAGAGGGAAGTCCCATGTTGATCGAAGGCAAAGTTATCCAAGTCGCCGGCCCCGCCGTCGACGTCGAATTCCCCGAAGGCCAGATCCCCGTGATCCGCACGGCGATTCGCATCACCAGCGAAGGGTTCAAGGTCCCCGAACCCATCAGCATCATCTGCGAAGTCGCGCAGCACATCGGCGAAAGCCGCGTGCGCACCATCGCGCTGCAGCCCACCGACGGCTTGGTGCGCGGCATGAAAGCCACCAGCCTGGGTGAACCCGTCACCGTTCCCGTCGGCCGCGAAACGCTCGGCCGCGTGCTCAACGTGATCGGCGAGCCGGTCGACAACATGGGTCCGGTGAACACCAAGAAGCGCTACCCCATTCATCGCGCTGCGCCGAAGTTCGACGAACAGTCCACCGAATCCGAAATGTTTGAGACCGGCATCAAGGTGATCGATCTGCTCGAGCCGTACTTGAAGGGCGGCAAGATAGGCCTGTTCGGCGGCGCCGGCGTCGGCAAGACGGTCATCATTCAGGAGCTGATCAACAACATCGCGACCAAGCACGGCGGCGTTTCCGTGTTCGCCGGCGTGGGCGAGCGTACCCGCGAAGGTAACGATCTGTGGCTCGAATTCCAGGAGTCTGGCGTTATCGATATTCACGACTTCAACAAATCCAAATGCGCTCTGATCTACGGGCAGATGACCGAGCCGCCCGGTGCCCGCTTGCGCGTTGGCCTTACCGGGCTCACCGTCGCCGAATATTTCCGCGACGAAGAAAATCAGGACGTGCTGCTGTTCATCGACAATATTTTCCGCTTCACGCAGGCCGGTTCCGAAGTATCGGCGCTGCTGGGCCGCATGCCGAGCGCCGTCGGCTATCAGCCCAATCTCGCCAGCGAAATGGGCGATCTCCAGGAGCGCATCACTTCCACCAAGTCCGGCTCGATCACGTCGGTTCAGGCCATTTACGTGCCCGCCGACGATTACACCGACCCCGCGCCCGCCACTACCTTCGCGCACCTCGACGCGACGACGAACCTTTCGCGATCGATCTCTGAGCTCGGCATTTACCCCGCTGTGGATCCGCTCGCTTCCACCTCGCGTATTCTCGATCCGCTGATCATCGGCGAAGACCATTACAACGTGGCGCAGAGTGTGAAGCAGATTCTGCAGCGCTACAAGGACCTGCAGGACATCATCGCGATTCTCGGCGTGGACGAACTTTCAGACGAAGACAAGGCCACCGTCGCCCGCGCCCGCAAGATCCAGCAATTCCTCTCACAACCCTTCCATGTGGCCGAAGCGTTTACCGGCCGCAAGGGCAAATATGTGAAGATCGCGGATACGGTTCGCAGTTTCAAGGAGCTGGTGGAAGGCAAGCATGACGCGGTCCCGGAGCAGGCTTTCTACATGCAAGGCTCCATCGACGACGTTC
Source organism: Bryobacteraceae bacterium (assembly GCA_036006545.1). Lineage (GTDB taxonomy): Bacteria > Acidobacteriota > Terriglobia > Bryobacterales > Bryobacteraceae > Palsa-187. The sequence continues at coordinate 19,273 of DASYPO010000417.1, read as the reverse complement.
TCGCAAAATTTGAAGAGATGAAGAAGCAGCACTAGGATGGCGGACACATTTCTACTCGAGGTCGTCACTCCCGAGAAGCTGGTGGCCAGCGAGCATTGCACCACCGCGCAGATTCCCGGCAAAGATGGATATATGGGAATCCTGCCGGGTCACGCCGCGCTCTTGAGCGAGTTGGGCGAAGGCGAGCTGAGCTATGTCACCGGCGGCACCACGCACCGCCTGCAAATCACCGGCGGCTACGTCGAAGTTCGTGACGATCACGTCCGCGTCCTCGCCGACAAAGCCCAATAATGCAGGCGGTCTTGCCGCCTGTTCTTACTTCTTAGGTTCTTCCTTCCACCACCACAAATCCGGCAGCTTCTTCTGCGCCGGCCAAACCTGATTCAGCGAATCCGCTTCCCACATCTCCCCATTCTTCATCACGAATCGAATCGTATTCGTGTTGCGGATATTCTCCAGCGGATCCTTATTCAGCACCAGCAAGTCTGCCATCTTGCCGGCCTCGAGTGACCCGAGATCCTGCTCGAACCCGATCGCCTGCGCCCCGAACAACGTGGCCGATCGCAACACTTCATGATTCGACAGCCCGCCCGATTGCAGCGCCCACATTTCCCAGTGGCACTGGATTCCCTGCAATTGCCCGTGCCCGCCGATGCATACTCGTCCCCCCGCGTGCACGATCTTCGCCGCTTCCGCCGCGATCTTCGGGAACACATGCTCTTCTTGCGAGAACCACGGCCGACGTTTCGCGCGCTCGTCCAGAATGGCGTGCGGGATGAAGCGACGCAGCTTCGCGTCATCATGTACCGTGGTCGTCTCGTAGAAATAATTCTCTGCCCACGGCCCGCCGTATGCGACCAACAGAGTCGGCGTGTACGAAATCCCCGACTTCGCGAAGATCTGGATCACATCCTTATATAAGGGCACGATCGGCAGCGAATGCTCGTTGCCCGCGAACCCATCCAGCGCGTGCGTCAGATCGAGCTTCAGATCCAGACCGCCCTCCGTGGTCGGCATAATTCCCAGTTCCTTGCACGCCATCACCATCCATTCGCGCTGCTTGCGATTCCCAACCATGTACGATTTCAGCGTGTTCGTCCGGTAGTACTTCTTGTAGCGCGAGACCACACTGCGCGCATCGTCCAGACTTTGAAAGTCCGTCGCGGCGAAAACTCCAGGACCCGTGTTGTATGCGCGTGGCCCCAGCATCTCGCCCATGTCGATCAGATCCTGATACGCGAACATGTCATTGCTGCCGGTCTGCGGATCGCGCCCGGTGGTTACGCCGTACGCCAGGTTCGCCATCAACGCCCAGTTCTGCAAATCGAGCTGCCCGCGCGCCACCTCGATCCAATGCGCATGCACGTCCACGATCCCCGGCATGATCGTCGCGCCCTTCACATCCTGGATCTTCGCATTGGCTGGAATCGTAACCGACCCACGCTTGCCGATTGCCGCGATGCGATTGTCGGTCACGACGATGTCCGCGTCCACGATCACTTCGTCGCCCTTCATCGTGATCGCCTTCCCACCGCGCAGCACGATCGTTCCCGTGGGCTTATGCCGGGGCTGCTCCAGCGTCACTTCGATTTCCTGCGCGTTGGATTTCTTCGCCGCTGGCTTCGCCTCGGCCGTTTCTTCTTTCTTTTCGGCACCCGCCTCCGGCTTCGGCTCGTCGAACACCACACTCGCCACCGGTTCGCGGAAGAAGCTCGCGCCCAGCCCCCAGGTCATCGTCTTACCCGCATCGGCCCACTGAAAATCGTCTGCGCCGATGTCCGTCATCTTTTTCACCGGTACCGATGCCGAGTTGACGTTCACCGTCGGCGTTTCGCCCGAAGGCGGCGGCACCACCACCAGGTAAAGCTGATCGGTGACCTTCGCCAGCGCGTGCCGACCGTCCGGTGAAATACGCACGTCCGACGCAGGCGTTGGCTCCGGTCCGCGACTCTTCCCGACCACTTTCAAGATCGTCCGCCGATCCGATCCGTCCCAGCGAAACGACTGCAAGCCCTGGTTCGAGTACACAAAGATGCGCTCCTTGTCGCTCGAAAAATGCGGACGGCCCACCCCGCGCGACGGCACGATCAGCGTCGCGTCTCCGCCCTCCGCGGGAATCCATACCACGTCCATCCCTAGGCCCGACGCGGCGAAACCATTGGTTCCGGTCATGCGTGCCTGCCGCGCCTGTCGAAGCGAGACGATCCGCGTCCCGTCTGGCGACCACACCGGATCGCGATAGAACGCTCCTAGCCTGGTCAGCCTCACCGGCGAGCCCGATCCATCCGATTGGGTCTTCCAAATGTGCCCGCCGTCATCGGCCCACGTCACGTACGCGATCCACTGTCCGTCGGGTGACCACGAAGGTTGATACTCACGTGCGTTTCCTGCGGTCAGCCGCTGCGGTTTTCCGCTAGCCGTCTCCATCCGATACAAATGCGTCAGCGACGAAAACACCATCGACTTTCCGTCAGGCGATTGCTGCGGCGCCTGAATCAGCCGCGCCTTCACTGGCCCCTCTTCCACTCGCGATGCGAATTTCAGTTCCGGTCCCAACTCCTGCGACACTTTCGCCGTGAACGGAATGTCGCTGGCTTCGCCCGTCGCCACTTGAATCCGATGGATTTTGCCGCCATAAGAAATGACGAGATCTTTCGAATCCGGTGTGAACGAGTAGCCGGGCAGCACGTCGCGCGTCGCGGCCGATTCCTGATCGTCGCGCTGGATCGGATACTTCAACCACTTCTCTTCGCCGGTCGCCAGATCGCGCATGCGCAGACCCGTCTCCGTGTCGTGCCGCGTGCCGAAGACGAGCTTCGTCCCATCCGGCGAAATCACTGGACGAAATGCCGACCCGGGCGCGCTGGTGATTACATCCTCGTCCCCTGTGGTGCGATCGCGCCGCACTAATTGCCAGATCGGAAAATTCGCGTTGTATGTGAAATTTCCAGTGCGCCGCGCGTAGTAAAAAAACTTCCCATCAGGCGACGCAACCACGCCCAGCGCTCGCACGCGCTGCTGCGGCGGTGTCGTTGGTGTTGGCGATGCTTTCGTGACCTGCACGCCGCTTCCGCCGTGAATGTTGAACATCCAGATCTCGTGCAGCCCGCCCGCCGGTGGCCGTCGCGACACCAGCACGTAGTCGCCATCCGCCGTCCACGACGGCGATTCGAAATCGCCCTGCGGATCCTTGCTCAACTGTTTCGGATCGGACCCGTCGATATTACAGATCCACAGATTCTCCGAGCCCTCGCGATCGCTCACGAATGCGATGCGCTTTCCGTCCGGCGACACCGACGGTTGCGAATCGAACGCCATACCGCTGGTGATCTGCTTGGCCTCTCCGCCGCCGATCGGCAGCGTGTAAAAGTCGCCCAGCAGTTCGAAAACTATGGTCTTTCCGTCCGGCGTCAGTGCGAGCGACAGCCAGGTCGCTTCGTCGGTAGTGAACTCGATCTTTCGCTCCGACTTGAGCGGAAGCCCGGGTTTCTTCGCGGGCGGCTTCGTCTCTTGCGCGAACAGCGAAAGTGCGACGATCAACAGCGGGATGCGATGCATCCCTGCATTTTATTGCATGGCTTCCAAGAGTGGGGTAGGCGATCTTGTCGCCTGCCATTTTGGCCTTTCTATTGCATCCCCAACTGCCACACCAAAAACGCCAGCTCATCCGCGCTGTTCTCGATCAACCGATCGATCGGCAACCCGCCCGAATGCCCCGCCTTGGTGTCGTAGTGCAATAGAATCGGCTTCTCCGACGCCGTCGACGCCTGCAACAGCGCCGCCATCTTGCGCGCGTGCAGCGGATCGACGCGCGTGTCCGCATCGCCCGTCACGAACATCACCGCCGGATATTTCACGCCCTTCTCGACGTGATGATAGGGCGAGTATTTGTACAGCACCTGAAACTGCTTCGGATCGTCCGCGCTCCCATACTCCGGCACCCAGAATTTCGCGACCTTGAACTTGTCATACCGCACCATATCCAACAGCGGCGCGCCACAAATCACCGCCTGGAACAACTCCGGTCGCTGCGTCAGCGCCGCCCCCACCAGCAACCCGCCGTTCGATCCGCCTGAAATCGCCAGTTTCTCCTTGCGCGTATATTTCTCTTTGATCAAAAACTCCGCCGCCGCCAGAAAATCGTCGAACACGTTTTGCTTCTTGTCGAGCATCCCAGCCTTGTGCCATTCCTCGCCGAACTCGCCGCCGCCGCGCAGATTCGGCTGCGCGAATACGCCGCCCATGTCGATCCACGCCAGCGAGAACGCACCCGACGTCGGCAGCAGCGATACATTGAATCCGCCGTAGCCGGTCAGAATGGTCGGATTATTTCCGTCCAGCTTCAACCCCTTCTTGTGCGCGATGTACATCGGCACGCGGGTCTTGTCTTTCGATTCGTACCAGACCTGCTTCACTTCGACCGACGCCGAATCGAACGGCATCTTCACTTGCGACCAGGTCGATTGCGCGCCCGTCGCCATGTCGTAGCGATAGGTAGTGGTCGGCTGCCCGAACGAAGTGAACTGATAAAACGCCTCTTCCGAATCCCATCGCCCGAACGGCCCGAATGCGACGCCCAGGCTCGGCAGCTTCAACTCGCGCACCAGCTTTCCATCCGGCGTCAGGATCTCGATTTTCGTGTGGACATTCTCCAGCCAGTTGCCCACCAGTTTGCCGCCCACCACCCCGATGCTTTGCAACACGCTCTTGCGTTCCGGCACCACTTCTTTCCAGTTCTCCTGCGCCGGTTTCGAAAGATCCACCGCCAGCACACGATTGTTCGCAGCTTTCCAATTGGTCTGCATGAACACCGTGTTGCCCGCAAGCTGCGGCTCGAAACGCGCCTCGATCCCCTTCACGATCGGCTTCAGTCCGGTCTTTGCGCGCAAATCCTCGACGAATATTTCCGTGTTATCGCCGTTCGATCCCGTGGCAGCAACGCACATGAGCCAGCGGCCATCCAGCGAAACGTCGCAACCCGCGAATTGCCCCGCTCCGTATTGGGTGCCGAAAATCACCTTGTCATTCGCTGCGTCCGATCCGAACGCATGATAGTAAACCCGCGGACCTTCCGGCGAGCGCCGCGAATAGTACACGCCTTTGCGATCCGGCGTGATCGACACGCCTTCGTACCGCGCCCGCGGAAACGCCTCCGGTAGATCCTTCTTCGTGTCGACATCCAGAAACGCCAATGTCGTTTCGTCTTCGCCGCCTTGGCGAAAACCGTAAGCCATCAGCTTCCCGTCCGTCGACACATCCATCCGCAGCACCGATTTCGTGTGATCCGGCGTCAGCGGATTGGGATCGATCAGCACCGTGTCCGCCCCATTCAATCCCTCGCGCACGTACTGGACGCTTTGGTTCTGATCCGCGCGGCGCTTGCTGAAAAAGTAACGCCCGCCCGCTACCGTCGGCGCATTCATCACGTCGATCTTCATCAGCTCGCCCAAGCGTTTGCGAATCCGTTCGCGCTGCGGCACCTTGGCCAGCGCGCTGTCGGTGAACTTGATCTGCTCGGTCAGCCACGCACGCGTATCCGCCGCCTCCTGGTTTTCCAGCCAGCGATACGGATCGCTGATCGCGATTCCATGCAGCGTGTCCGTTACCACCTGGACCTTACCTTTCGGCGGTTGAGCAAACGCGGCGACACAAGAAAGGGCGAAACAAAGGAGAACTCGCATGGTGATTTCCTGGGGTAAGCCAATGGGCAGAGTCTAATCTATCAGACGCGTTGTGGGGCAGTCGGTTTCGCCTGCCTGTGTTTTCTGAAAGGATTCGAGTTCAGATGGCATTCCCCCACCGAGCGAGCGGAAAAGATTTCTAAACACGCTCGCCAAACTGATCGTCCGAATTAGAAAGAAGTAGAAAGGGGATACCGTGAAGAAATTCGCACTCTCTGTATTCGCAGTAGCGCTCGTCGTTACCGCAGGCTGGGCCGCTAATGATAAGGACCCCAAATCAAACTCCAAGAATTCACAGAAAGACGACGTCATCTTCGTCTCTGTCGAGAAAGGCGCCAAATGGCTCGCTTCCGTCCAAGGCCGCGACGGCGGCTGGGGCCAGGACGGCGGCGAATCATCTTACGTCCGGGCCGGCGAGCGATTGGAAACTAATGGCAACGACGTGGCCAACACCGCCGTCGCCGTTCTCGCGCTACGCCGCGCCGGCAAGGAATACCAGCCGAATGTCGAGCGCGGTCTCGCGTTCATCCTCGCCCGCGTCGAAAGCAGCCACACCGACGGCCTCGCGCTCACCAACACCACCGGCACTCAGATACAGCGCAAACTGGGTCCCTACATCGACACCTTTCTCACCTCGATGTTGCTTTCCGAAGTCGACGGCACGCTGAGCGATCCCAAGCTCAACGCGCGGGTTCGCCTCGCGCTCGAAAAATGCGTCGCCAAGATTCAGAAGAACCAGCAGTCCGACGGTAGCTGGAACGTGGGGGGCGGATGGGCGCCCGTGCTCGGCACTTCCATGGCGTCGCGCAGTTTGAATGTCGCGAAGCAAAAAGGCGTGAAAGTCGAAGAGCGTACTATGGCGCGCGCCGACGCGTATGCTCGCGACACGATGGTCGACTCACGCGCCGCCGGTGCTGGCGGGGCCATCGGAGGACGCACCGCGAGCGTGAGCGTCGCAGCCAGCGCGCCCGCCGCCGCCGGAGTCGCGCTCTATCAGAACGCGCAAGCTCTCGAAGCCCTAACCCGCACCGAAAAGGATCGCGCCAAAAACGCCCCGCAGATCGCCGAAATCAAGAGTCAGCTCACCAACCAGCGCTTCGTCGACGGATTCGGCTCCATGGGCGGCGAGGAGTTTTTCTCCTACCTCAACATCAGCGACGGCCTGCGCCGCACTGGCGGCGAGGAGTGGAACAAATGGCACGCCCAGATCACCCAGAAAATCGTCGCGCTGCAGAATAACGACGGCACCTGGGCCGGGCACCACTGCATCACCGGGCGCGTCGCCACCACCAGCTCAGCTATGTTGAATCTTACGGTGGATCGTGAGCCTCTTCGCAACGCACGCAACTAAACTCGCCTCGCGGCGATCTTTTCTCCTCACCGGACTCGCTGCCGCTGGTTGTTCACGGCGCGAGTCCGACCCTGGTTTGCGCAGGGCCGCGCAGTTCCTCTGGTCGCAGCAAGGTGACGACGGCGGATGGCACAGCAAAACCTACGGGTTATTGCGGAGCGGGCAGTCGCTCACGCCTTTCGTACTGGACGCGCTGTTGGACGTGCCGGAGAATGTAGTCGCGCGACCCGCGGGAGCGGTGGATCGTGCTATCACTTTCCTGAAAAGCAGCACCAACGCCGACGGCCAGCTCGGGCTAGCCGATTCCTCTGCGCCCGATTATCCAAATTACGCGACCGGTCTCGCGGTTCGTGCAACCATTCGCGCACAGCGGCCGACGGCGCAAGTCGACGCCGCAAAATGGCTCACCTGCCTCCGCGCTCAACAATTCTCCGAAGACGGCGGATGGAAACGTGACGACCCCGCCTACGGCGCCTGGGGCATGGGCGGCGCGCGACTCACTCCGCCCGACGCCGGTCACGTCGATCTCGCTATGACGCGCTACGTTCTCGAAGGCCTCGCCGCCGCGGGCGTCCCCCCGTCCGATCCCGCGATCCAGCGCGCGCTGGTGTACCTCGAACGCTGCCAGAATCCCGACGGCGGATTCTACTTTTCCACCGTAAATCTCGACACGAATAAGGCTGGCGACGAAGCCGGTAAATATCGCAGCTACGGCTCGACCACAGCCGATGGAATTATTTCTCTCCGCGCTTGCGGAGTGCCCAACAGCGACCCTCGTCTCAACCGAGCCGCCCGCTGGCTCAGCCAGAATCATTTACCCGATCGCGTCCCCGGTTTCGACGCCGGCCCGCGCGCCGCATGGGCTCTCGGTCTGCGCTACTACTACGCCGCCGCCCTGATCCGTGCGGTTCCCGGACTTCCGGTGTTGCTTCCACCCCAGCACTCCGACGGGAGCTTTGCCAATTCCAGCAACCTGGTCAAGGAAGACGATCCCCTCATCGCCACGCCATTTGCACTCCTCGTGTTGTGTCACAAGGAAAGCCCTGTGCCACGATAAAGGTGGATGAACACCATCATTGAGCCGTTCCGCATCAAGAGCGTCGAGCCTTTGCATCGGACGACTCCCGGACAGCGCGAACAGTTTCTGAAACAAGCGGGCTACAATTTGTTCCAGCTCCGCTCGGCCGATATCCTCATCGATCTGCTCAGCGATTCCGGTACCAGCGCCATGTCCACCGAGCAGTGGGCCGCCATGATGCGGGGCGACGAATCCTACGCGGGCAGCGAAAGTTTCTTCCGCCTGCGCACCGTGGTAGAGGACCTCACCGGATTCCGTCACGTCATTCCCACCCACCAGGGCCGGGCCGCGGAGCGCATTCTGTTCACCTTGACCTGCAAGCCCGGACACATCGTTCCCAACAACACGCATTTCGACACCACCCGCGCGAACATCGAATTTACCGGCGCCAAAGCAGTCGACCTCCCGCTGCCCGAAGCCGCCGATACGCAGGCGCGCATTCCGTTCAAAGGCAATATGGACGTCGCTGCGCTCGAACGTCTCATCGCCGAGCACGGCCCCGAAAAAATTCCCTTGGTGATGATCACCGTCACCAATAATTCCGGAGGCGGCCAGCCGGTTTCGATCGCCAACCTGCGCGCCGTGCGCGAAGTAACCTCGAGCTACAGGATTCCGCTCTATCTCGATGCCTGCCGCTTCGCCGAAAACGCTTACTTCATCCAGCAGCATGAGCCCGGATTCGATCGTCTCAAGCCGAAACAAATCGCGCACACGATGTTCTCCTTCGCCGACGGCTGCACTTTCTCTGCCAAGAAAGACGCCTTCGCGAATATTGGCGGCTTACTATGCACCCACGACGATCGTCTCGCCCAACAGGAACGCGATCTCCTGATTCTCACCGAGGGATTCCCCACCTACGGCGGCCTTGCGGGCCGCGATCTCGAAGCCATCGCGGTCGGTCTCCAGGAAGTGCTCGATCCCGATTACCTCGAGTACCGCATCGCCTCGACCCGCTACCTGGGCCGCCACATTGCCGACCAGGGCGTGCCTATCGTAGAGCCTCCCGGCGGCCATGCGATCTACATCGATGCCGGCCGCATGCTTCCCCATATCCCGCGCCACGAATTTCCCGCGCAGTCACTGGCCATCGAGTTGTATCGTCACGCCGGCGTCCGTAGTGTCGAAATCGGATCGGTCATGTTCGGCGAGCACGCCCGTCACGAATTGCTTCGCCTCGCTATTCCACGCCGCGTCTACACGCAGAGCCATATCGATTACCTGGTCGAAGCCATTCTGGAAATCAACGCACGCAAGGATGGATTGCGCGGATTCCGCATCCTCAGCGAGCCTGAATTTCTGCGTCACTTCACCGCGACCTTCGCTCCACTGTAGTGGTCAAGCGATCGTGTCACCTGCCAGTTTTGCTTGTCGCTATAATCTATCTTCCATGCCGATCGACTGGTTCCCGCTGTGGCTGAGCCTCCGCGTGGCCTTCGTCTCGACCGCCATCGCGCTCGCCGCCGGATTGTGGCTCGCCTACTTGCTAGCGAACCGTACCTTCCGTGGCAAGGAAGTGCTCGACGCCGCGGTGACGTTGCCGCTCGTCCTCCCGCCCACCGTGCTCGGTTACTACCTGTTGGTGCTGATCGGCCGCGCCAGTCCCTTCGGCAAACTCTGGGAATCCGTCTTCGGATCGCCGCTGGTATTCACCTGGAAAGCCGCCGTGGTCGCGGCACTGTTGCACTCGCTCCCGCTCACCGTGAAATCCGCGCGCGCCGCGCTCGAAAGCGTCGATCGCAGCTATGAACGCGCCGCCCGAACCCTCGGCGCATCCGAGTGGCGACTCTTCTGGCGCGTCACCTTCCCCATCGCCCGCCGGCCGATCTACGCCGCCGCTGCACTCGCCTTCGCCCGCTCGCTTGGCGATTTCGGAGTCACGCTCATGGTCGCGGGCAATATTCCCGGTCGCACGCAAACGGTCGCGGTTGCGATCTACGATGCTGTCGAATCTGGTAACAACTCTCTTGCGCTCACGCTGGTGATCGTCGTCTCCGTGGTCGCGCTCATCATTCTTACGATCGCAAATCGCCTCGAACCGGCCGTGGTACGTCGATGAGAAAAGCAGGCAGATGATTCAAGCCCGCCTTCGCAAATCTTTCCCCGCCCGCGAAGACTCCAGCGGATTTTCGCTCGATCTCGAATTCACCGCCGCCGCCGGCGTCACCGTGCTTTTCGGTCCTAGCGGATCCGGAAAAACGCTGGTCCTCGATTCCATCGCCGGATTCGTCCGCCCCGACGAAGGCCGCATCCTGGTCGACGACGATCTGCTGTACGACGGCGCCACCGGCGTGCACCTCCCCCCGCAGGCGCGCCACTGTGGCTACGTATTTCAGAAATACGCGCTGTTCCCGCACATGACGCTGCGCGAGAACCTCGCTTTCGCCGTCGAACACCTCGCGCGCCTCGAACGTCACCGCCGCGTCAACGAGTCGCTGGAGAAGTTCCGGCTCACCGAATCCGCCGGTCTCCGACCGCACGAGGTCTCCGGCGGCCAGCGCCAGCGCTGCTCCATCGCGCGCGCTCTCATCGGCTCTCCAAAAATCTTGCTGCTCGACGAGCCGTCCCAGGGACTCGACGCGCCGCTCCGCAGCGAGCTCTATGACGTGCTCCGTCAGGTCCGTGCCGATTTCAAGACTCCGATTCTCCTCGTCACCCACGACCTCGATGAGTGCTTCGAGCTGGGTGAAGAGATGCTCGTCTTGTACGAAGGCCGGCTGGTCCAGAGCGGACCGCCGCGTAAAATCCTCGATCAGCCCGCCAATCTCGAAGTCGCGCGTCTGCTCGGTGCTTTCAACTTACTGCCCGGCGAAATCCGCTCGCTCGATCCCGGCCGCAACACCAGTAAGCTTCGCGTCGGCGAATTCGATCTCGACGGTCCCTACTTTCCCGGCAAACTCCTCGGCGATCGCGTGACGTTATGCGTGCGTCCCGAGCAGCTCTCCACTACTGCCCGCAACGGCCGCCCCGGACCGAACCAGCTCCCGACGGAGTTGAAGCGCGCCCTTGAAACCCCGCACGGAATGCGCCTCGAATTCGACAACGGGGTTCTGGTCGACCTCGCGCGCGCCGATTACGACCGCCTCCGCGATACCAAGGAATGGGTCATCCAATTTCCCTCGACAACACTCCGCATCTTATAACGCCGGTGATCTTGGTGTAACGCAGGTGATCTCGTCAGCTGCTGCTTCGGCTGTACCGCAGGTGATCTTGTCAGTTGCCGGTTAGCGGGGGAAAGAATCTAACTCGAATGCTACCTTGTGTAGTGTGAATTCGACCGCAGAAGTCGTGATCATCGGGAGCGGAATCGTCGGCTCCAGCATCGCTTATCAACTTACCAGAGCCGGTTGCCGCAACGTCGTCGTGCTCGAGCGCGAAAGTCACCAGGGCAAGGGATCCACCGGCAAGAGCATGGGCGGCGTCCGCGCACAGTTCTCCACGCCCGTGAACATCAAGATGTCATTGTTCTCCATCCCCTTTTTTCGCGATTTCGAAGCGACGCTGGGCCACCCGTCCGGCTATCGACCGCAGGGCTATCTGTTCGTCGCCACCGCGCAAAAGCATCTCGATTACCTTCGCGCGAATTTTGAAAAGCAGGTCGCCCACGGACTCACTACCGCGCAACTCATGCAGCGCGACGACATCGTGCGCATGGTTCCGCAGCTCCGTTCCGACGATATTATCGGCGGCAGCTTCTGTTCCACGGACGGATTTGTCGATCCGTATAGCGTCATGACCGGCTTCATGTTGCGCGCAATGGACCAGGGCGCGCGTTTGGAACGCGACGCGGAAGTGATCGCGATCGATCGCGACACCAGCGGCATCACCGCCGTGAAAACCGCGCGCGAAACCATTTCGACCCGCATCGCCGTGAATTGCTGCGGTGCTTGGTCAGCCGGCATCGCGAAGATGGTGGGCATAGATCTGCCAGTAGAACCGTTGCGCCGTATGCTGGTTCCCACCGAGCCGTTCGACAAAGTCGCGCACACCGCCCCCATGACCATCGATATGTCGACTGGCTTTCATTTCCGTCCCGAAGGCCGCGGCCTGCTCATGGCTTGGGCCGATCCCGAAGAAACGCCCGGCTTCAAGACTCACTTCGAACGCAGCTTCGTCGAAAAAATCCTGACGCGCGCCGTCGATCGCGTACCCGTGTTCGAAGAACTGGAAGTGAATCCGTCGCGTGCCTGGGCCGGACTCTATGAGATGACCCCCGACCATCACCCCATTCTCGGCGTAGCGCCCGGCGTCCCCGGATTCTTCTTCGCCAACGGGTTCAGCGGACACGGAGTCATGCACTCACCTGCGACCGGTAAGATTCTTGCCGACCTGATCCTCAAGGGTGATACCGATTTGATCGACGCGCGCCTGCTCAACTTCGAGCGCTTCACCGAAGGCCGCCAGATTCACGAAACCGCCGTCCTGTAACGCAGGTGATCTTGTCACCTGCCTTTTTTCTCGTGGGGCAGGTGATCTTTCACCGGCCATTTATGGCGGGAACCAGTCGGGGTCGAACCGACCAACAGCCCTGAGGACCGTTCACAGGTTTTGAAGACCAGGCCTGCCACCGGGCAAGATTGGCTCCCACCCGGATTCTATCAAGTGGCCGGCGGTGGCCCCGACGCAGACGGCGGCTCAGGCGGCAGGGGCACCGGCGCGGGCTCGAAAAACGCCGCGCCCAGCGCGTCCCACAATTCGTTATTCGATCCGTCGTAGGACAATGCCCAAATTCCGGCCCCCGCGAGCCCGCGCGATTTCACCAGGTCGTACTTGGCGCGCAGGCTCTCTGCATCCTCGTACCACGCCTGATGCCATGTCTCGCCGTTCTGATAGCGGTAATACGGGGATTGCGTCGCCGCATCAAAGTTCCTTCCGTGCGCTGCCGCGCCCTCTTTGGCCGCGCGATACACAATCGGCGTACCCGGACCCGTGGTCGCTGCGTGGACCGTGCCGCTTTGTACCGGCCAGTCATAGCCGTAATAAGGAACCGCCACGACCAGCTTCCCCGGCGCCACGCCGCTTGCCAGATACGTTTCCACCGATTTCGAAATACTCAGCGAGCCCTGCAGCGGAGCTACGGGACCCGCCGTTTTGCTGCCCTTCCAACTGTAGTCGTAACCCATCAGCACCAGGTAGTCGCACAACACACTGAGCGCGACCACGTCATAGGACTTACTCCAGTCCACCGCAGGGATCGCGAACGAAATCTCCGTGCCCGGCGCATGGGTCCGGAATGCACCGATCAACTCTTCGGCGAATTTCACTAGGTTCGCGTGCTGCGATGCCGCTACCTGTTCGAAATCGATATTCACGCCGCTGGCGTGGCGTTTCTTCACCAGTTCCACCAGCGCCGCGATCAGCGTCGCGCGACGCTTGGCCTGTGCCAGCAGGGTGGTGTTCGAAGCTGCCCCTATGTTGGAGCATGAAAGAATCGCCTTCACGCCCGATAACTGCGCTTTCGTGAGCATGGAGCTGGTGGACCATCCCCGGTCTTGCGCGATCTGGCCAGTCAGCGGGTCTACCTCAGCGCTAAAGTGCGCGATGTGTGTCAGACGGTCGAAGCGGTACCGCTGCCAAGCCGAACCGGCCCAAAAAGGGTGATAACCAAAAACGATTTTCTGGCCCATCTCCTCTTATGTGACGTTAATTTCGTTTCCGAATCAAGGAAAATGTGGATTATTACGCTTATGTGGTTTTTAGGCCTACGCAGCTTGTCGTACTACCGTACGTGTTCGCGCCAGATTTTCACGAATAGCAGTGGTGCTTTCGGCTCCCGTTTGCCGTTGATCATCCGGAACATTTCGAACCCGGCGTACACGAAGTACGCGACCGTTACTGGTATCGCGAGCGCAGGATGGCCGAAAGGCAGTGCGAACATGGCGAATAGCACCGCTGCTTCCCACCACCTTAACTCCATATTCATCAAGAACAGCATGCCTACCACCGCCTGTCCCAGCGTCATCAGGATCTCGATTCGCTGCTGTGGGTCAAAGACAATCGGTGTCGGCGTGCCGATGCTGATCGAGTAGACGATCGGCAGCATCGCCGTAAGTAGCGTCCATTGGTTGATGTTGCTCGAAACCATGTTCATCAGCGACATGGGTGCCCGCACCACCGTCTTCGCCCAATAGAAAGTCGAAGCAAATTCCGGAAATTCGGAAACCAGGGGTGCCACCCATTGCACAAATACGAATACCGGCACGCCGATTAGCACCGCGATCGATTGCAGACTCGTTGCGAAGGGATGTGCCGAAACGTAAATCAGAGTCCCGCCTGCCACAAACATTCCCGTGATCAGCGCGATCCGTTGCCCGCGTGGCGATTTCACAACGAAGCGTGGCACCGGTTCCAACTCGTCGATGGATTCGTGACCCTCCGCAGGTAGCTTCGCGAGGACCCATAGATACGCGCTATACAAGAGGATCAGCACACCGCCGTCAATGATTGACAGCGATCCCTTCGCGCTCACGACCGCCATATAGACCAACGGCCCGACCAGCCCCATTACTTCCACCGCGTGATGTTCGCTGAGCTCGATCTTGTGCATCGGCTTGCCGTGGCGCTTGCGATGAAACACCGCCGCCGTAAAGTAAATCATCGGCCATCCCACGCCGGTCAGCAGTCGCAGCGCGCCGGTCAAGTTCGCCAGGAGCAGATCTTTTCTTTGCGACCACGCATACACCGCCTCCACCGCGAATTCGGGTAGAGTTTGCAGCCATGCCAGGATCGCCAGCGCGAAGCCCTGCGCGATGAAATACTGCGCCGATTCCGCCGCCCACGCGATCAGCACCGCCGCCAAGAGAATCGCTGGCGCCGCCCATAGAATCGTGGACGGACTGGTCTCATGCGCCGCCGCTTCCATGAAAAAAAATGCAAGGAAAATGGGGAATGGGTTGAATCCGCTCAACAGGCCCATGGTACAACGAACTATGCCCAGTTTCCGCGTAGCAACGCCCGGATTTTGCTACGACGCACTCGTCGAACGGGGGGCGCTGGCGCAACTTCCGCGCTTTATCCCGCTCCGCTCCGGAAAGCTGTTCCTGATCTCTACGCGCGAAGTCTGGAACCTGCACGGCGCCGCGATTTCCCGAATGCTGGACGTGCATCCGCTGTTCTTTGTCGGCGGCGAAACCAACAAGCGTATGGCTGAAGTCGAGCGCCTGGCTGAAGAAATGGCCGCGGCCGGTGCCGATCGATCCACCGCCGTGATCGCCTTCGGCGGCGGTATCGTCAACGACGTCGGTGGATTCCTCGCCGCGATTTTTATGCGCGGCGTGCCCGTTATCCAAGTCCCCACCACTCTACTCGCGCAAGTCGACGCAGCGGTCGGTGGGAAGACTGGCGTGAATCTCGCCGCCGGAAAGAATCTGGTCGGCAGTTTTCACCAACCGTTGGTGGTGCTGATCGATCCTGACCTGTTGGGCACCTTGCCTGAACGCGAGTACCGCGCCGGGCTCTACGAAATCGTCAAGTGCGGAATTATTCGCGACGCCGACTTGTTTCGTCTGCTCGACGCCAGCGCCCCCGCGGTTCTCGCCCAGCAACCCGAGATGGTCGATCGCATCATCGCCGACGCGGTGCGTATCAAAGCCGAAGTGGTCTCGGCCGACGAACGCGAAGGCGACCTGCGCCGCATCCTTAACTTCGGCCACACCGTCGGTCATGCCCTCGAAGCCGAGACGCGATACGAACGCTTCCTGCACGGCGAGGCGGTCGCCTTCGGTATGCGTGCAGCGGCTGCCCTGGCCGTTCGCACCGGGGATCTTGCGCCCGCCGAATACACAGCCATTGACCGCGTCATCGCCCAATACGGCCCGATCCCTTCGCTCGACGGAATCCAGGCTTCGCGCTTGGCGGCGCGCCTCGCCGCCGACAAAAAAACCGTGCAAGGGAAAATCCACTTCGTCCTGCCGACCCGTATCGGCGACGTGCGCGTCGTCTCCGGAATCGACGATCGCATCGTGCTCGAATCCATTGAATCCGTTCTGGCATGACCGGCACCACTCCACAAGGCGCCGCTAACGAGCAGGAAGCCGCGCGCTGGGTCCGCGGGATGTTCGGCCGCATCGCGGGCCGGTATGATTTCCTGAACCACTTCCTCTCGTTCAATCTCGACAAACGCTGGCGGCGACGCACCGTAGCGCGCGTGCATGAAATCCTGCTGCGCCCGAACGCGCGCGTGCTGGACCTCTGCTGCGGCACCGCCGACCTGCTGCTCGAGCTGCGGCGCGCCGCACCACAAGTGGAAATCCTGGGGAGCGATTTCTGCCATCCAATGTTGCTCGAAGCGCAGCGCAAGACGCGCTGTCCACTCTTCGAATCCGACGCACTCGCACTCCCGCTCGCCGATGCCTCGCTCGACCTCATCACTATCGCCTTCGGGTTTCGCAACCTGGCGAACTATCGACGCGGGCTCGTGGAATTGCATCGAGTGCTCAAGCCCGGCGGCACGCTGGCGATACTCGAATTCTCAAAACCTACCAATCGTGCCTTCGGCGCACTCTACGGATTCTTTTCGACGCGCGTGCTCCCGCGAATCGGCGGCCTGATCTCCGGATCGCCCGACGCGTACGCGTATCTTCCCGAATCTATCCGGAAGTTTCCCGGGGCGGAGCAGCTCGCCCAGGAAGTCCTATCCGCCGGATTCAGTCGAGTGGAATTCGACCGCATGACCGGTGGCGCAGTGGCGTTGCACTTGGGCAGGAAGTAATTTGCAAAATGGCGCTGCTACCGTCCGCCGAGTAGATACAACACAATCGCGCAAACCAGCGTCGACACTAGCGCCGCGAGCGCGAGAAAGGTCACCACGCTCCTCCAACCGTGTTGGAACCTGCCCGCTTCCCGCGGCCGCACGTCGATGACTTCCCTGGGTGGTATTTGAAAGGACGCGGCTCTGGCCGCTTTGATGGCGCCGTTTCGTGTATGAAACATCTCTGCCAGCAGCAGCCGGTCGGCACACTCCTGGCAATCCACCAAATGCGCTTCAAAAGCGACGCGTTCGGCGCCCCCCAGCGTGTGTTTGACATAGCGCTCGGCGACTTGCTGCTCGTCAATATGGCGATGATCCATCGGCTGGTCGCTTTTTTTGGCCGCGACTCCCGGCGCCCCGATTATCCCACCGGTCGGGTCAATGTGCTAGACTGTTGAAAGCAAAACAGTACTAGGAGCGTTCAGAGATGGCGAAGGTGTGTGATGTTTGTGGCCGCGGCCCCCAGTTCGGTAATCGGATCAGCCACGCCCACAATGTAACTAAACGGCGCTGGAACATCAACTTACAGAGCATCCGAATGCTCGTAAAGGGCGCTCCCAAGCGTCGTAAAGTGTGCACCTCGTGCATTAAGAGCGGCAAGATTCAGAAGGCTGCCTAGCACCTGCTGGTCGAGTCATCTGGTCGAATAGACGGTCACAGCGCTGTAGTAGCACGGCATTCCCCCGCAATTCACCGATTTTTCTCCGATGGTCCGAAGTTCGCGCGCGAGGCGCGTTCGCAGGATCGAATCCGTCTCGTCGCGGAACCCATGGAAAAAAATCACTTTGCCGCCGTTTGACCGCACCCCTGCAACCAACGCGTCGGCTTCTGATTCCATTGCCTTGAGACGCGCCGGATCGAGCACGTTACCTTCGTAACCCGGATGCGAGTCGATCTCGGCGGGGAAGGTGGTCTCGTGGACGCGCGGTGCGTTCGTGGACTGGCGCAGATAGTGATCGATGGGCGGACGGCTGAGCGCGGTGAAAATGATGGTGTCGCCGGCGGCGGCTTCGCTTTCTACATACCTGGCGCCCCAACGCGCATCGCACTTGCCGGGGAACGCGACACCGTAGATCGAGCTCGCGGCGGCCAGCCCGCACAGCAGCGGCGCGACCTGTCCGTTACTGACGCGCGCAATGCAGCCCGCCACCGCGATCGCGAACAGGTGCAGACCGGCAATCGTGAAGCGCGGATAGAAGACCGGCTTCACGAACGAGAGGGCAAACGGCACAATCAAGACCGCAGCGAGCAGGAACGCGAATCCAGCGGTCCACTCCGCGGGCCGGGCGCGGCGGCGCAAGACCATCCATACCAGGAAGGGCGAGAAGATCAGCAGCGTGCCGATGTAGACAAACAGCGTATTGCCGATTTCGGCCGCGCCGGGTTTGGTTACCCATGCCAAAGCCTCCTGCGATTTGTTCATCTGGCGAATCAGTGCCGGCAGCCACAGGATTGCGTAGGGCACGATCGACGCCGCCAGCACGGCCGCGAACCGAAGTACACCGCGCCGCACAAAAAACAACCAATGTAGGCACTCGGCGAACAGCAGGAAGATAAACCAGATGTGTGTGAAAGTGCCCAGCGCGTTCACCACGATCAGCCAGAGTAGAGAGCGTCGCGAAGTTTTTCCTTCAACCAATACGGTCCAGTAGAGCGCGGTCGAAAGGATCGAGAGCAGCGATAGCAGGGCATACATGCGGCCCAGTTGCCCGCCGAGATTCGCGAGCGGGCTGCTAAGGAATACCGCCGCTGCGATGGTCGCGGTGTGATGCCCGGCCAGCCTGCGCATCCACAGATACAGCGTGCCAGTGGCGATCGCCATTAGGATCGCGGAGAGCCCGTGCACAGCGAACTCGCTGGTTCCAAAGATGCGCGTCCAGACGAAAAGCAGTTCGTAGAAGAGCGGCGGATGAATATCGGCGCGCAGCGTCGCAAGCATCGTCGCATGTGACCCGCCGACGGCATGGAGGCTCCAGATTTCGTCGCTACGGAAGGCGGCCGGCGCGCTCAGCAGCCCGATGAGCAGCGACGCCCCGACCAGCGCGATCAGCGTCCAGCGCTCTTTGGGAAACCCGGGCATCCGCCCTATTCATCGGCGGATTTCGCGGGTGGGTGTAGATGCCTGTGGGGCGGCTCCCAAGCCGGCGAGCCGCTTTCTGCGGGCTTCCTTACAGGCCGATTCGAAATCGGCTCACCACACGACTGGCGGCCCCACACGGACAGTTACGCTGCCTTAGCGATCGGCTCCGGACGAACGGTTGCGAGCCCCATCCGCTCGAGCAAGCGGATCACGGGCCACGCCGGATCAAACTCACGGCCCTTCAGGGCAAATTTCGCAGACGACGGATACTCGTGGTGGTTGTTATGCAGCCCCTCGCCCCCGGTCATCAGTGCGATCAATTGGATATTGGTCGCGG
>DASYPO010000416.1:0-9187 GCA_036006545.1 Bryobacteraceae bacterium | reverse complement strand
ACCTGGTCGGCATCCTCACCAACATCAAAGATCGCGAAGTTTTCTTCATCGACGAAATCCACCGCCTCCAGCCCGACGTCGAGGAAATGATTTACTCCGCCCTCGAAGATTTTCGGATGGATATTCTGATCGGCACCGGACCCGGCGCGCGCACAGTGTCGATGGACATCAAGCATTTCACTGCCATCGGCGCGACCACGCGACAGGGATTGATCAGCGCGCCGCTGCGTGGACGCTTCGGCTTGGTCCTGCGGCTGAATCATTACGACGTAGCGGAGCTCTCGGGAATCGTCGCGCGATCGGCCCGGCTGCTCGGTGTCGAGCTAGCTACGCCTGCGGCCGAAGAAATCGCGCGCCGCAGCCGTGGGACGCCGCGCATCGGAAATCGCCTGCTGCGCCGTGTCCGCGATTATGCGCAGGTTCGCGCGGCGGGCCGTATCGATCTGGAGGTCGCGATGAAGGCGCTGGATCTTCTCGAGGTCGACCGCCACGGCCTGGACGAGATCGACCAGAAGATCATGCTCACGCTGCTTGAAAAATTCGGCGGCGGGCCGGTAGGCGTGCAGACCATCGCGGCTGCCATCGACGAACAATCCGACACCATCGAGGAAGTCTACGAACCCTATCTGATGCAGCTCGGGTTCCTGGATCGTACGCCGCGCGGGCGAATCGCCACGGAGCGTGCCTACGAATATTTTCAGATCCCGCGCCGCGGCCGCATGAACCAGAACACCTTGTTTTGAGGACAACTTGAAAGTTGCCTACCTTGGTCTAGGAACCAACCTCGGCGATCGCGCCGCCAACTTGCGAGATGCCATCCAGCGCCTCGCGTCGACGGAATGCCGCGTCATGCGCGAGTCTTCGATTTATGAAACCGAACCGCGCGACGTGCTCGATCAGCCGTGGTTTTTGAACCAAGTGATCGAGATCGAAACCACGCTGTTCCCCATGCAGTTGCTGGCGCGCGTGCAGCGGATCGAGCGCGAGATGGGACGCAAACCCGTGGTCGCGAAAGGACCGCGCCTGATCGACATCGACATTTTGCTTTTCGGTTCGGCGACCGTGTCGTCGCCGGACCTGGAGATTCCGCACCCGCGTATGTGGCAACGGCGTTTCGTGCTCGAACCTCTAGCGGAGCTAGTGCCCGACCGTCGCGATGTTCAGAAAATGCTGAAGTCGGTCGCCGGTCAAGTCGTCCGCAAGTTGTAACGCAGGCGATCTTGTCGCCTGTGGTGTGGTGGCGCGGGCTTTAGCCAGTGTTGTGGCGCGGGCTTCAGCCCGCAGCCTCGGCTTCAGCCGAGGAACAAGAAAATTCCTTCACCGCATCATCACCTTCGCCTTATCCGCCGCCGACATCTTCTCCGCCGCGTATCGCAACAGCAACCTCGGCGCCCGATCTCGCCACGGCAGCAGAAACTGCATCGTCTCGCGCGGCTTCTTCGGATATGTCTCCTTCAGCAGCCACCCGACGCCTTTCTGTACCATCACGTCCGCATCGGTCATCAGCGGCGTGGCGATCCGAAAAACCGCGTCCGTATGCAGCCCGCGACTTGCCGAAGGTTCCAGTGCAACTGCCGCCGCGCGCCGCATCCAGCGATTCTTCGACCGCGTCCACGCGTCCAGCTCGCCGATCAACGACGGATCGTTCGAGATGCAACCTCCCAACAGCCATTGCGAAAGTCCGTCGGTCAGGCTCCAGTCGGCCACGTAGCGATCCAGCCATCCCGTGAACATGCGAAACTCGCGCGCGCCGAATTGCTTGGCGAAGCGGCGGTACACGTAGATCGCCAGCGCGCCCTCTTCATGACGCCGCGATTCCAGGAGCGCAACACAAAACTTGTCGCGTTGTTCGACGGGCCACTTTTTCACCTGTCCATATGCTTCGCGCGCGACGCGTTGAACCTCGGGTGCGCGCACACCGTAGTCATCCACCTGCTCGTCCGGCTTGTGAAATCGGCGTGTCTTCGCCCGCTCCTCCGGACTACCCAGCCGCCGGAATTCCGAGCGAATCGCGCTAAGAAGCTCTTTCACTGGGAGTCCCCGTCTCCGCCGGGCGCGCATTCACGATCTTCACCCGCTCGATCCGGTTGCGATCCATCGCCTCCACGATGAATGTGCGATTCTCGAACGCCACCGATTCGCCCGGCGTCGGAATGTAGCCGAAGCGGAACAACAGAAACCCGGCCAACGTTTCGAAGCCCGCGTCGCCCGGCAGTTCCACCCCGTATAACGATGCCAGATCGCGAATACTGGTGGCGCCGTCGACAACTACTACCGCCGCGCCCGGCACCGGCTGCGGACGACGGGTATCGTGTTCGTCGCCAATCTCGCCGAACACCTGCTCGAGCGCATCCTCCAGCGTGATCAGTCCGGTGATGGTTCCGAACTCGTCCACCACCATCGCTAGGTGCGTATGACGGCGCCGGAATTCTTCCAACAGTTGCGTGAGTTGCTTGGTCTCCGGCACCACCAAAACTTCGCGCAGATAGCGACGCAAACGGAACGGCTGCGGCGGACGTCGATGATCCGCCGCGATCTTGCGCTCCTGCCAGGCGCGCATCAGGTCCTTATAGTGAACGATCCCAATGACGTGCTCAGGCTTGTCTTCATACACCGGCAGCCGCGAGAACTCGTGCTCCAATGCCAGCCGCAACAGCTCGTCCAAACCGGTGTCAACGGAAATAGAGACGATGTCGCGTCGCGGCGTCATCACCTCGCGCGCGGCCACATACTTCAACTCCAGCAGTTTTAGAATCGATTCTTCTTCAAACGTATCCAGGAAGCCATCGCGCCGGCTGGATTCGACGATGAATTTCAGCTCTTCGGCAGTGTGCCCGCCAGAGCCGTGCCCGTGCAATCCCAGCATTCGCGAAAGGAGATTCGCGGACCGTTCTACCACCACCACGAAAGGCGCGGCGACGACGTAAAACAGCTTGAGCACCGGCGCTACCAGCAATGCCAGCCGGTCGGCTTTTTCGATCGCCAAATTCTTCGGCACCACTTCGCCGATCAGCACGTGGGCGTAACTCATTAACAGGAACGCAAGTGCGAAACATACGCCTCGCCAGATGGGTTCCGCACCCGCAGTAATTAGCGGGTGAAACCAGGACCGGAACATCTCATAGAGCGCGTCCTCGCCCGCCCAACCGAGACCCAGGCTGGCCAGCGTGACGCCCACTTGAGTGACGCTGAGCAGCCGTTCCGGATTCGCCAACAGATCCAGCGCTGCGCGCGCGCCCAGGTTTCCTTCGCCGGCCAGTTGCTTCAGTCGCGAACGCCGCACGCTCACCAGCGATACTTCCGCGGCGGCGAAAAAGCCGTTCACGGCCACAATCGCGAACAACAGAACCAGGCGGAGTGACATGGGGTATCCGTTACAATGCGAGCAGTGTTTTCGTCACGGCTCGTTCGAGCAATTAATCTGAGCATAGCCGTTTTGCTACTGGGGCTCCTGTTCGCCGCGTACTGGTTTGCTTACCGGCCACTCCCCCAAACATCGGGTGAAATTGTTGCGCCGGTTTCCGCACGCGCCACCATCACCCGCGACGCCCGCGGCGTTCCGCACATCGCAGCGGCCACCTGGGAGGAGGCGGTCTTCCTGCAAGGCTTCGCCACCGCCCAGGATCGAATGTGGCAGATGGATGGGTTGCGTCGATTGGCCGCGGGCGAACTTGCCGAAGTGGTGGGGCCCACCGCGCTCGATTCTGATCGCGATGCACGCCGCCTGCGATTGTCGCGAATCGCCGAAGCTTCGGAGCGAGCTATGCCCGCAGCGGATCGCGCCGTGCTCGCAGCCTTCGCGCGCGGGGTGAATTATTTCCTGGATTCGCATTGTGGCCAGTTGGCGCTTGAGTTCACGCTGCTCAACTACGAGCCGCGGCCCTGGCGGGTGCGCGATTCGATCCTGGCCGGCCTGCAGATGTATCGCACCCTCACGAACAGTTGGCGCGACGAACTCAACAAGCTGCACATGCGCACTCGGGGCGACGCCGATAAGGTAGAGTTCCTTTTCCCCGTCCGATCCGGATTCGATCCGCAGCCGGGGTCGAACGCCTGGGCGCTCGCAGGATCGCGCACCGCCACCGGCAAAGCGATTCTCGCCAACGATCCGCATCTCGATTTCGCCATCCCCTCCACCTGGTATCTGGTGCATCTCCAGGCCCCCGGATTGAACGTGAGCGGCGCGTCGCTGCCCGGCGTCCCTGGCGTTATCGTGGGTCACAACGATCGCATCGCTTGGGGCGTCACCAATCTGCAGTTCGACGTGCAAGATCTCTTTCGCGAGCAGTTCGATCCGCAGACCGCGCGCTACGTATTTCAAGGCCAGACATTGTCAGCCGCCGTCGAGCGCGAGCTGATTCCGGTAAAGGGCGAAAAGCCGTCCGAGTTCGCGATCTTCGTCACGCGCCACGGCCCCGTGGTCGCAATCGAGGACAACCAATATTATTCGATGCAGTGGACCGCCGCCGATGCCGCCAGCTTCACGTTTCCATTTCTGGAGTTGAATCGCGCGGGCAATTGGACCGAGTTCACCGCCGCGATCGCGCGCTTTCCGGGCCCCGGGCAGAATTTCGTCTACGCCGACGTGGACGGAAACATTGGATATCACGCAACCGGCCACCTGCCCATTCGAAAGAATTGCAAAGGCGACGTGCCCGCCGACGGCGCATCCGGGGAGTGTGAGTGGCAAGGCTACATTCCGTTCGACCAGCTTCCGCACGTCTTCAATCCGGCGTCGGGCGCGGTCGTGACCGCCAATCAGAATCCGTTTCCGGAGGATTACGACTACACCGTCAGCGGAAACTTCGCCGCGCCATATCGCGCGAATCGCATTCGGGAGCTGCTCGAAACCCGCCCCAAGTGGAACGCCGCGGAAATGTTGAACGTGCAGAAGGACGTGTATTCGGCTTTCACGCACTTCCTGGCGAAACAAGTGGTCGCGGCCTGGGATGCTCGCAAGGCCACCAATCCGGAACTGCAGGAAGGCGTCGCGCTACTCCGCGGCTGGAGCGGCATGATGGAGAAAGGAACCGCCGCTCCGATGCTGGTCGCGCTGATTTATCAGGAACTGCGCAAGACCGTCGCGGAACGAGCCTCGCCCGGCGCGGGCCAGACCTACGAATTTCAGATGGCGACCGCCGCGCTCGAACGACTCTTGCGCGATCGCCCCGCGGGCTGGTTTCCCGATTACGACGCGATACTGATGAAATGTTTTAGCGACGCCGCAGCCGCGGGAACCAAACTGCAGGGCTCGAACATCTCGCGCTGGGACTATGGCAGGTACAACGAGCTGCACATCGTGCATCCCGTCGGCAACGCACTGCCGCTGATCGGGTCGTCCTTCAATATCGGACCGATTCCCATGAGCGGATCGTCCACCACGGTGAAGCAGACTACTCGCCGGATGGGTCCGTCGATGCGCATGATCGTCGATCTGGGCGATTGGGATCGCTCGCTTCAAAACCTCACCATCGGCGAATCCGGGCACCGCCTTTCGCCGCACTACAAGGATCAATGGGACGCCTACTACGCGGGTACCAGTTTTCCTATGCAGTTCGGCAAGATTGAGGCGAAGTCGGTGCTGGTGGTGAATCCGCGCTAGGGGAGAACGGTTGTGGCGCGGGCTTTAGCCCGCAGCGCTGGCTTAAGCCGGCGGTCCTCGGCGCGCGACGATACCGGACTGGCGGCGGAAGCGTTGCGCGGCACTAGATCAACTCAAATTTCCCGTCGCGCTTCAAGCGATACCGCCGCCCGCGCCACACGATCGTATTTCCGAAGAACCCAGCGATCCAGAAACAAAAGCTGATCAGGTCCTCAAACGGCAGCAGCCACCACTCGACTTTTGCATCCAGCACCCGCGTCGCCACCACCCATGCGGCGCCCGCACGGACCGCGAAAACACAGGCCAGCACGGGCCACCACGCCGGATGCAGCGCCGTGAGCAGCAACGCCAGCGGGAACGGCATCGTGAAAATCTGGCCCACATAACCCCACGGTCGCGACCTTCGCGTGCTGCGCGCCCAGCGCAGACGATGCGCCGCATTGTGGCTCGCGTCCGCGCTGCCGATGTGGTGCTCGATCACGTACGACGAAAGAATAACGCCGTGACCTGCTTCGGCCGCGAATTTCCCCAGCACGAAATCCTCGGCCAGATAATCCTTCAATCGATCGAATCCGCCAATCGATTGCAGCACGCTCCGACGCGCCACAATGGTCGGTCCCACCGCGAATTTCATTCCCTCGATCATCCGCGCCATCAGAATGCCAGCCATGAAATCCGTATTCATACCGACGGCTTCGAGCCGAGACCACAAGCTCCCGCCCGCCACTGCGCGATAGGGGCACGTCGCCACACCGACCTTGCCATCGGCGAACTCCGCAGCAACCGTGCGCAGCAGATCCGACGTCACGCGAATGTCGCTGTCGCTCATTACGAGCAGATCGTTGGCCGCGGCCTCCAGCATTCGATCCAGACTGTAAACTTTCGCGTTGGCGTAGGGCGGCTCGCCCGAGATCAACAATCGCGTCGCGACATTCGGATACTCCGCACGGAGCTTTTCGACCACCACGACCGCCGGATCGGCCGCATCGCGCACCGCGAACAAGACTTCGAACGCAGGATAATCCTGCTCGAAAAACGTCCGCAAATTGGATTCAAGATCGAGGTCGAGGCCAGCCAGCGGCTTGAGAATCGAGACGAATTCCTCACTGCTCCGTGCCGGCGACGCCACCGATAAATAGCGCAGCGCGGCGATCACCGAGAGCAGCGAATACACCAGCGCT
This sequence comes from Bryobacteraceae bacterium, assembly GCA_036006545.1. Taxonomy (GTDB): domain Bacteria; phylum Acidobacteriota; class Terriglobia; order Bryobacterales; family Bryobacteraceae; genus Palsa-187. The sequence continues at coordinate 2,404 of DASYPO010000416.1, read as the reverse complement.
CCCGCCACCAGCAACGCCAGCACCAGCGTCGCGCCGGCCACCCACATTAATTAGCCGCGCGCTTGGGACGGTACAGATCCATCGGATTGGTCTTCGCGTCGATCGCCACTTCCACTGTTCCGGCCAGCATTTCTTCCCAGCTTTGGTCGCCCCAGCGAACTTCCTTCGATGGATCCGGGTTGGCCGGATTGTTGGCGGAATTATCGTAGCGCGCGTAACACTCGATGCGTGACCCGCGCGTCAGCGCGATCGGCTCAGCGAGATAATACTGCAGCTGCCAGTTGAAATCGTAGCGGGGGACGTTCAGCGCCGTCTTGGTCTCACCGCCGGTGGGTGTGACGCGAAACTCAAACGACTTCCCGCGCACATGCATATGCGGATTCAGCGCCACAATGCGCGCATCGTCCTGCAACGTCATCTTCGCTTCCGCTGCGTAATCCGCGGCCCCCGGTGGAATCACGATCCCGCGATTCGCGATCACCATAGTAAGGACGCGCTCCTTCGGCGGAGTCTTCGCGAACACGATCCCCAGGCGCGTGCGATCCATCGCTTCTTTGCCATTCGCCGTGTAATGCATCTGGAAAATCAAATCGCTGCCCGCCTTGATCAGCTTGGCTTGTCCCGCTGGAAGCGCGTGCGGAACACTGCCCGGTACGTGAAAATCCAGCAGTTCATCGCCCAGTCCCTGACCCGCTTCTGCCTGTTTACCGGCCACCGGCTCGCCCAACTTAGCTTGACGCAGCCAGCGCGATTCGGGCGGTCGGGCGAATACCGCGGCGTGATGCACCACGGCGCGATTTCCCGGCCGCAGCTCGACCACCTGGACCCACCTGTCTTCCGTGAAACCTGTGGGTACCACGAAGTGTTGATACTCGATGGTCCCGCTGGCGGCCACTTTATACTCCGCGGGCATCTCCAGAATCACATCCGGCGTGCCGATATTCCATCCCTCGGTGAAAGCGCGCGGCTTGGGCGCGTCTTTCGGATCGCCCGCGAGCGCGCCACCGTCGACCCACGCCGCGAGCGTGTCCGCATCCGCTTTGCTCAACGTGCGATCGTTCGAGAATTTCCCATGCGCCGGATCGGCGAACCACGGCGGCATTTTCTTCGAAAGCACCGCGGCCTTGATCGATTTCGCCCACGGCCGCGTGCTTTCGTATGTCAGGAACGACATCGGCGCGGCTTCGCCCGGACGATGACAGGTCTGGCAATTCTGCTGCAACACCGGCAGTGCGTTCTTGTAGAAAGTTGGGACCGGCGCGGCATTCGATATGGAACAAAGGCCGGCGGCAAACGTCAACGCAATCGCGATTCCCCGCATGGGAACAGCATACCGCGGTTTATTCACAATCCGAATACGAAAATCGCGTGCCCTGCCGCGATCGCTACATGTTGTTTTCCGTCGATCTGAAACGCGATCGGGTTCGACGCCATCGACCCGCCGGTCTGAAATTCCCACAGCGGTTTCCCCGAAATCGCGTCCAGCGCGTAGAAATTGCCCTCGCTCGATCCGCCGAACACCAAGCCGCCCGCAGTCCCCAGCACGCCTACCCAGGGCGGCGTCTTTAGCCGGAATTCCCATTTGATTTTGCCGGTCGCGACATCCAACGCCCGCACCGCGCCAAACGCATCGTCGCCCGACAGCGCGCGCTCGCCGCCGCCCGTGAACGCCGCCCCCGGCCGATACTCCGCTTCACCTTTGTAATAGTAGGCGCCCATTTCGCGAACTGCCACGTAGAATTGTTTGCGACCCGCATCGTACGACGGACTGAACCAGTTCGTCGCGCCCTGCAGGCTGGGCCACACCAAGGTTCCCTCGACGCTCGGAGCGGTGTTCGGCAGCACGATCGGACGGCCGCTATCGTCCAGCCCCTTCGCCCAAGTCTGCTTGGCGTATACCGATCCGTGCAAAAACTCGCCTGTCTCGCGATCGTGCAAATAATAAAACGCGTTGCGATTCGCCATCGCGACCACTTTGCGCGGCTTGCCCCGCACCACCGCGTCCAGCAACACCGGAATTTCGGTAGCGTCCCAATCGTGCGTATCGTGCGGCGTGTATTGGAAATGCCAGCGCAGCTTGCCCGTCTCCGCCTCGAGCGCGACCAGCGCGCCGGTGTACAGATTGTCGCCAGGGCGCGGATCGCCATTCCAATCCGGACCGGGATTTCCGACGCCCCAATAAATCAGCTTCAGCTCCGGATCATACGAACCCGTGACCCACGTCGAGCCGCCGCCGGTCTTCCACGAATCCTTCTTATGCCAGGTTTCGTTACCGGGCTCGCCCTCACCCGGAATGGTCCAGAAGCGCCACAAACGTTTTCCGGTTTTCGCGTCGTATGCGTCGATGAACCCGCGGATGCCCGCTTCGCCGCCGCTGATTCCGGTGATGATCTTCCCGTCGATC
>DASYPO010000415.1:0-5864 GCA_036006545.1 Bryobacteraceae bacterium | reverse complement strand
GTTGTAGAGAATCGGCGCGACGTCCTTCGAAAAGGTCGGAGCGGTGTCGGCAAGCGCAACGGCGGCGAACACAAAAAGAGCTGAAAAAGTGGCGAGGGGCCTCATACCATGAGGCTAACACAAGACTTCCGAATTCTTCCTTAAAGCATTGTATCGACGAGCTTACCTGCACTCTCAACAAGAAGTTGGGGGGCGGGACGCCCTCGTCCGCGCGCGACCCCCTGGTCGCGCCACTCAACTAATACAAATCCCGCCGTCGACCGGAATCACCACACCGTTCACGTACGCTCCCGCAGGCGACGCCAGATACAGCGCGACGCCCGCCATATCCTCCGGCCGTCCGATTCTTTTCAGCGGGCACTTGGCGACGATCGACGCGCCGTGCTCCGACAGCAGCCATTCCGTCATCTTGCTTTCGAACGGACCGGGCGCAATCGCATTCACCGTGATGTTCCGCGCGCCGAATTTCACCGCCAGCACGCGCGTCAAGTGATGCACCGCCGCCTTGCTTGCAGGATACGGAAACGAATCGATGCTCGGCACGTGCAAGCCGTCGATCGAACCAATGTTAATTACGCGCGCGGGAGCACCCGCCGTGGCCGCCTTTTCGAGCAGCGGCAGCAGATCGCGCGTGAGGAAGAAGATCGCCTTGACGTTGGTGTCCATCACCTTGTCGAAGCCGCTCTCCGGGAATTCTTCGATCTTCGCGCCCCACGCCGCGCCGGCATTGTTCACCAGGATGTCAAGCTTCGACTCGCGGGTGCCGATTTCCTGGGCCAGTTTCGCGCAGCCTTCGGTAGTCGACACGTCGGCGGGGATGGACACGCAGGTTCCAAATGCACGCAGCTCGCCGGCGGCAGCGTCGCACGCTTCTTTCTTACGTGAAGAGATGTAGACTTTCGCGCCGGATTTCAGAAACCCCTCGCTGATCATCCGGCCGATGCCGCGCGATCCTCCCGTCACTAACGCGACCTTCCCTCGAATCGAAAACAGATTCTGTACGTCGATGCCGTGGCTCATGAGTTTCTTATGATAGCCGTCGCCACGCGCACCAAACCGCGACCGACCAACCGGTAGGTTTTCGTGTCATCTTAGTTCTCTATGCTGCCACGCACAGGACCTCTCCTGGCGCTCGTGACCCTGGCCACCCTCGCACCCGCGAGCGCCCAAATCCCTACCGAACTCGTCGAGCGCCACCGTGCCGATCTGGAGAAGCAATCTAAAGACCCTGACATGAAGCGCGCCGCGACGCTCCCGCAGGATTGGGCGTATGCGCTACCCGACGGCGTCACGACGCGACAGGTCACCTTCTACGTGGATGGCGGCGCGCCCCTTTACGGCAAGCTTTTTCTGCCGCGCGGATTCACAACTGCGAAGCGCTTGCCTGCCGTCGTTGTCGGGCACGGCATCAATGCGATTTCGATCGGTATCGAGAAATTCGCCTCGCGCTTTGCCGACCGCGGCATGATTGCCATGGCGATCGATTACCGTAGCTACGGATTCAGCGGCAGCGAAGTTTCGCTGCTTGAGCCCGACACGACCACTGACGCACGCGCCGTGTGGGACAAGACCGCGCGAGTGCAGCTCAAGCGCACCGACCTGAATAATTTTCACGAGATCGAAGATTACCGCGCCGCGATATCCTTCCTCCAAGGCGAGCCCGGCGTGGATCCCGAGCGCATCGGCATCTGGGGGACCAGCAACGCGGGCAGCGTCGTGATCGCCGTCGCCGCGCAAGACGCCCGAGTGAAAGCGGTGGTCTCCCAAGTGGCCGGACCCGGAGCACGGCCGGCGACCGGACCAGTGCCGATTGCCGGGCCGATGATCGACGACGCGATCAAGCGCGCCCGCACGGGGCAAGGCGCGGAAGTCGACGGCGGATTTTCTTTCAGAACGAAAATCGACATGATCAGCGGCCAACGCAATCGCGAAGTACGCGCTGGATCGATGATCGATCGCATTCCCGAAAACACAAAAATCGTTTCCATCATCGCGGAGAAGGACGAGTTGATTCCCGCCGGCGGCGCAGCCGAATCCGCGAAGGCTTTCAAGGGGACCTGGCAGGTGATCACGCTGCCCTACATGACCCACTTCCAGGTATATTCGGGCGTCGCGTTCGAAGTGGGCTCGACGCTCGCTGCAGACTGGTTCGTGAAATATTTATGAGAGCCGGACTTTTTCTTCTGCTTGCAGCAGGCGCCTGCTTTGCACAAAACGGCGCGAACACCAAGGACGTAACCTTTTACAGCGAAGACGTGCAATGCCACGCCCGCATTTTTCTTCCGAAGGATTTTTCCGCGACTGGCAAGTCGCCCGCGGTCGTGCTCGCGCCCGGCTGGGGCGAAACCGCGGCGTCTATCGAAAAGTACGCGGCGCATTTCGCAACACAGGGATTGGTCGCGATGACCATCGATTATCGCGGCTGGGGCAACAGCGGCGGCTATATTTACCTGCTCGACAATCTACGCTACGACGACCGCCTGCGCTTCTCGCAGCACACCGCGAAGGTTCGCATTCGGCGCAAGCGGCTGCTTCCGAACGATCAGGTTCTCGACATCCGCAACGCGATTTCTTACCTGCAAGGCGAACCCGGCGTCGACCGCGCACGCATCGGCGTGTGGGGCGCGGATATGGCGGGCGGACACGCGATCGTCGTCGCCGCTACTGACGCGCGCGTCAAATGTGCAGTCGCACAGACCCCGGTGATCTCGGGCGCGGACGCGTCGAAGAAAACCACGCGCGCGCCCGCGGCTGCCGAACAACAAATGATCAAGCTCGCGCGTACCGGTGAAGCTCCAGCTACTCCGCTTGCCGCCGCCGCGATGTCCGCCGAAGAAACCAAGCTCGCCCTCGCCGAATATCATCCCCTGTGGCACGCGGATCAGATTCCGCAATCCACTGCTGTGCTTTTTGTAGTGGCGGCGAACGATCCAAAGGTCGACAATGAAAAGAACGCAGTGGCGGCGTCGAAGAAACTGCGCGGCGAAACAAGTGTGCACTCGATCCCCGGCGCGACGCACGTGTTGTCGGGCAAGTCGATCGAGACCGCTGCCGGCGCCGCGGCCGATTGGTTTGTGAAACATCTCTAAAACAAATGGCTTTCCCAATTCATCGCAAGCGTCGCCTGCGCGTCTCCGGTTCGATGCGCGACCTGGTGCGCGAAACGCACCTTGAGCCTTCGCAATTCGTGCTGCCGCTATTCACCGTTCCGGGCGAAGGAATCCGTAAGGAAATTTCGTCGATGCCGGGCAACTTTCAGCTCTCGATCGACGAACTGGTGAAGGAATGCGAGTCGGCGCGTTCGCTCGGGATCGGCGGCGTGATTCTGTTCGGCATCCCCGATACCAAGGACGAGATGGCCTCGGAGTGCTACGCCGAAAATGGAATCGTGCAGCGCGCCGTTCGCGCGGTGAAGTCCGCCGTGCCCGAGCTGTTGCTGATCACCGACGTCTGCAACTGCGAGTACACCAGCCACGGCCACTGCGGAAAAGTCGACGCGTCGGGCTACGTCGATAACGATGCGACTCTCGCGTGGCTCGCCGAAGCCGCGCTATCGCACGCGCGCGCCGGAGCCGATATCGTCGCGCCATCGGACATGATGGACGGACGCGTCGCCGCGATTCGTCATTCGCTCGATCATCACGGATTCTCCAACACGCCGATTCTTTCTTACGCTGCGAAGTTCGCTTCCGTCTTTTACGGACCCTTTCGCGAAGCCGCCGAATCCGCGCCGCAGTTCGGCGATCGCCGCAGCTATCAGATGGATCCCGCGAACGGCCGCGAGGCGATGCATGAAATGCAGCTCGATCTCGAAGAGGGCGCCGACATGCTGATGGTCAAGCCCGCCATGCCGTACCTCGACCTGATCTGTCAGGCTCGCGAACGTTTCCCAGTGCCATTGGGCGCTTACCAGGTCTCGGGCGAATTCAGCATGATCGTCGCCGCCGCGCGCAACGGCTGGCTGGATCTGGATCGCGCCATGATGGAATCGCTCACCTCCATCCGCCGCGCGGGCGCCGATTTTATCCTCACGTACTTCGCCAAGGACGCCGCGAAAGCATTGGCATGATCCCTCCGTTGGGGGGCGGGTCCCCTGACCCGCGCGCGACCCCCTGGTCGCGCCGTCAACTAATAAGCGGAGCCGAACGCCGCGTCGGATACTTCGCCGTCGCGACCATAGCCATCGCAGTGCTTCTCAGCAGCAAGCCGTCCTTCACGAATGCGTCGCGCCCGCCGCGCGGCATCGCCAACCCCGTGATCGCGATCGAGGTCGCGCGCAACGTCGGCGAGGTCGATGCCATCCTCAGCGATGCACCCAGCCCCGACCGCGAAGCCATGCGCATCAAGACCTGGATCGATTTCGGATTCATCGTCGCCTACGTGGGTCTGTTTCTCGCGGTCGCGCGCTTGCTTGGCGATCACGTGGGTCTCGCCGCGGCCGCGACCGGCACGCTCGCCGGTATTTGCGACGTGATCGAAAACGTCGGAATCCTGCGCGTGGTCGATACCGATCTACACCACACCACACAGGCGATGATCGACGTGATCCGCATTCCCAGCCTGATCAAATGGGCGCTGGTCTGGATCACACTGGCGCTGCTCGCCACGTCGTTCTGGAAGATGGGCCACTGGTCGAAACGAGCGCTCGCGATCGTCAACTTCGCCGCCGCAGCCCTCGGAATGTACGGACTGTTCGATAACGCGTTCCTGGTTTGGGCCGGATTCCCTATGCTCGCGGGGCTGCTGGGTCTGGCGATTCTTTATTTTCGGGTAGGATGAAATTTCCTACTCATGAATCCCCTGCTTGAAATTTCCTTCCGCGTTCCTTTCGATCAGATCCGCGCGGAGCACGTTGAGCCCGCCATGGATGAGCTTCTTGCCGACGCGGCGCGGCGATTGGACGAAACTATCGCGAGTGACCGACCGCTGCATGCGCTGGACGTGATGACCGAACGGCTGGACTACGCCATGAGCGTGGTCCGTCATCTGGAAGGCGTCGCCACCACGCCCGAGTTGCGCGCCGCGCACAACGCCGTGCAACCCAAGGTCAGCGCATTCTACGCGGGCCTACCGCTAAACGAAGCTCTATGGCAGTCCATCCAACGCTACGCGACGACCGACGAAGCGCGCGCGCTGACCGGTACCATGCGGCGTTTTCTCGTCAAGACCATCGATAGCTTCAAGCGCCATGGTGCGGGCCTCGACCCGGTGGGCAAAGCGCGTCTCAAGGAAATCGACGTCGAGCTGTCGGAGATCACCACCAAGTTTTCCGAACACGTGCTGGATTCCACCAATCAATTCGAATTGCTGATCACCGATGAAGCGAAGATCGCCGGTCTGCCGCCCACCGCGGTCGCCGCCGCACGAGCCAGTGCCGAATCGAAGAATCAAACCGGCTGGCGATTCACGCTGCACGGGCCCAGCTATCTGGCCGTGATGACCTATCTCGACGACGCTGCGATCCGCCAGCAGGTCTGGCACGCCTATAACACTCGCGCCGTCGCGGACCCCTACGACAATCGCCCGCTGATCGCCCGAATCCTCACGCTGCGCAAAGAAAAAGCGCAACTCCTCGGCTTTCGCGATTTCTCCGACCTGGTGCTCGACGATCGGATGGCGCACAACGGAGCGCGCGCCCAACAGTTCCTCGACGATCTGCACGTCAAAACCGAGAAGCGTTTCCGCGAAGAGAATCAGGAACTAGCCGCCTTCGCCGGTCGCTCGCTCGATCCTTGGGACATCGGCTATTGGTCCGAGAAACAGCGCGCCGCGCTCTACGATTTCGATGAAGAAGAACTGCGCACGTATTTTCCGCTGGATCGCGTGACCTCCGGAATGTTCCAGATCTTTGCGCGCATTTTCGG
>DASYPO010000414.1:0-3518 GCA_036006545.1 Bryobacteraceae bacterium | reverse complement strand
CATCATCCCGAGTGGTTCAACGTCTACGGCACGGTCAAGATCGATCTCTCGACGCACGACGCCGGCGGTATCACCCAGAAAGACATTGACCTCGCGAAGCTCCTCGAAAGCGTCGCGAAGAAACTGGCATAGATTCGTGTTCATTCGTGTTCATTCGTGGCTAATTGTTCTCGCGCTTTGCGCCCACGCCCAAACCTTCCCCGGCTCCGCCGCCCTCGACGAAGCTGTCGAGCAAGCCGTACGCGACGGACTTACCCCAGGTGCCGTCCTCATCGCTGGGCAGGACGGAAAAATTCTCCACCGCAAAGCCTACGGCAATCGCGCCCTGATCCCCGCGCGCGAAGCCATGACCGTCGATACGATTTTCGATGCCGCCTCGCTCACCAAAGTCGTCGCCTGCACTCCGTCGATCGCCAAACTGGTCGAACAGGGAAAAGTCCGCCTCGCCGATCCCGTGACGACGTACCTCCCCGAATTTCAGGGCGGCAAGAGCGACATCACCGTTCGCAATCTACTCACGCATTTCTCGGGCATGCGTCCCGACGTCGATCTCGATCCACCTTGGTCCGGCTACGAAACCGGCATTCGACGGGCCCTGATCGACAAACCGACCGCCCCGCCGCTCGCGCGATTCGTCTACAGCGATATCAACTTCGTCCTGCTCGGCGAGATCGTCCGCAAAGTTTCGGGCAAACCGCTCGACGAATTCGCCCGCGACAACATCTTCACGCCGCTGGGCATGCGCGATACGACCTTCCGACCCGCTGCGTCGCTGCGGCCCCGCATCGCGCCCACCGAAATCGATCCCGCCACCGGCGCGCCCTTCCGCGGCGTCGTTCACGACCCGACCGCGCGCTTCATGGGCGGCGTCGCCGGACACGCCGGCCTCTTCACCACCGCCGACGATCTGGCGCGCTACGCACAAATGATGATCGGCCTGGGCGAGCGTGAAGGCGTTCGAATTCTCTCCCCGCTAACCGTGCGCAAGTTCACCTCTCCCGAAACGCCGCCCGATCAGACCGTCCTGCGCGGCCTCGGCTGGGACATCGATTCTTCCTACTCGCTCAATCGTGGCGACCTGTATCCGATCGGCTCCTACGGACACACGGGATTTACCGGCACGTCGCTGTGGATCGATCCGTCGACGCGATCCTACGTCATCCTGCTCACCAACTACATCCACCCCAAGCGAGGAAAAAATCTGGGCGCATTGCGCGGCCGCGTCGCGACCATTGTCGCCGCGTCACTGGGTATCGACGCGCCAGGCGTGAGCGTGGTCGGCTACAACGAAACCCAAACCGGACCGGGCGCGCGCCGCAACATCACACCGAATCATCAGGTGCTCACCGGCCTCGACGTCCTCGCGATCCAGAAATTCGCGCAGTTACGTGGCAAGCGCGTCGGCCTGATCACCAATCACACCGGTTTCGATCGCAACGGCAACCGCAACATCGACGTGATGCGCGCAGCTGGAGTCAACATCGTTTCCCTCTTCGCGCCTGAGCACGGCCTCGGCGGCGTCGAAGATCGGCAGGACGTCCCCGATTCGAAAGACGCCGCGACGGGCCTGCCCGTCTGGAGCCTGCACTTCAAAGGTCGCTACCGCATGACCAAAGAAATGTTGGCCGGGGTCGACACCTTGGTTTACGATATCCAGGATATCGGCGCGCGTTTCTACACCTATTCGTGCACCATGCTGTACGCGCTCGAGGAAGCCGCCAAGGCGAAGCTGCCCTTCTACCTGCTCGATCGTCCCAATCCGATCACCGGCACGCGCGTCGAAGGTCCGCTGCTCGATCCCGATCTCGCCAGCTTCGTCGGCTGCTACCCCATGCCCATCCGTCACGGCCTAACTTTCGGCGAGCTCGCCACCATGGCCAACGCCGAGCGGAAGCTCAACGCCGATCTGCATGTAATAAAGATGTTGAACTGGTCGCGCGGCGACTGGTTCGATTCCACCAATCTAATGTGGACCGATCTCTCCCCCAACATGCGCAGCCTGAACGCCGGCATCCTTTATGAAGGCGTCGCCATGCTTGAATACGCGCGCAACTATTCAGTGGGCCGCGGTACCGACGCCCCCTTCGAACAGGTTGGCGCCGATTGGATCCGTGGCCCCGAGCTCGCCAAGTTCCTCAATGCGCGCGCCATCCCCGGAATCCGCGTCTACGCCACCCGTTTTCAACCTAACTCCTCCAATTTCAAGGACAAAACGATCGAAGGCGTGCGCTTCGTCATCACCAACCGCGAGCATGTGAACTCTGTCCGCCTGGGCCTTGAACTGGCCTTCGCGCTTGAAAAGCTGTACCCCGGAAAGATCGATTTTGAGGGCAACAAGCGGCTGATTGGGAATCGTAAGTTGATAGATCGTATGAAGGCTGGCGACGACCCGCGCGTCATCGAAGCCGGGTTGGAAGAAGCATTACAAGCTTATCTACAGCGTCGCCAAGCGTACTTGCTGTACTAGGCAACGCTCTCTCACTTAACACGGGTAAGTTTGTAAACAGTTGAATCTAAACAAACAACTGTTCATGGACCCCTTGACACCCGGCGCTATTCGCGTCACAATGACCTAGTTTTGCTCTCAGCTACTGCTTTGGTTTCGCAGAAAGGGTCTTTTTCATGAAACGTATACTGCAACTCTGTTTGTTGCTCGCCGTGGTCCTTTGTATGACCACCAGCTTGAGCTTGGCGCAAGCGCCCACCGGCGCCATTTCGGGCGTCGTTTCGGACGAAACCGGCGCGGTGATCCCCAACGCCAGCGTCGTTATTAAAAACAAAGCCACCGATTTTGACCGCCGCCTCACCACCGGGGCAGACGGAACTTTTTCGGCTGCGGCACTTCCGGCCGGTCAGTATGAAGTTCGCGTCGAAGCGAAAGGCTTCCGCACGCTGGTCCGTGAGGCCACGGTTGAGGTCGGTTCCACCACTACCGCGAACATGGGCTTGTCGGTGGGCCAAACCACGGAAGTGGTAAACGTCGAAGCCGCCACCGCACAGATCGCTTACGACACCAATACCATCGAGGGCGTGATTACACGCAAGAAGATCCAGGAATTGCCGCTCAACGGACGCAGCTTTCTGAACCTTGCCTCGCTCGAACCGGGCGTCCGTGTTAACACTGGTTCGACATCGCAGTACAACGCGCAGTTTAGCGTCTCGGTCTTAGGAGCCAGCGCTGGTCGGACGGCATACAACGTCGACGGTGGAAACGTTCGCGACAGCATCGAAAACTCCGGGACCAGCATGAACTTCTCCCAGGAAGTGGTCCAGGAATTCCAGCTTTCCTCGGTCAACTTCGATCTTTCGACCGGAATCACGGCTGTGGGATCGGTAAACATCGTGACCCGCTCGGGTGGCAACCAGTTCCACGGCAGCGGCTACTTCTTCTTCCGTGATCACAACATGGCCGCCTATCCCGGTCTCCAGCGCAATCCGCTGGCGCTCGATCCGTTCTTCGTGCGCCGCAATCCCGGGTTCTGGATCGGCGGACCGATTATCAAGGACAAGCTGTTCTT
>DASYPO010000413.1:0-3356 GCA_036006545.1 Bryobacteraceae bacterium | reverse complement strand
ATCGTCAACTTCACGCGCCCTCCCAAAACCTAGTTAGAACCGAATCCCGCCCGCCAGGATCAGCGTCTGACCGGTGACCCATCCCGCATCGCCCGATGCAAAAAACACGGCAGCTCTGGCGATATCTTCGGGTTGCGCGATACGGCCCAGCGGCGTCGCGGATTCCTGTTGCTTATGGAAGTCGCTCCCGGCAATTCCCGCCGCATGGAACCCGTCGGTTTCGACCATACCTGGGTTCAGCGAATTCACGCGGATCTTGCGCGGACCTAGCTCCAGGGAATGCGCCACGGTAATCGCATCCACCGCCGCTTTGGTCGCGCTGTAAACGGACGCGGTCGCGACCGGCATTTGACCTACGATGGAACTGATATTGATGATGGAACCGCCTTCGGAACCAATGTGTTTGACGGCTTCCTGGGTGGTGAGAATCAGACCGAGCACGTTCAGATCGAACTGTTTGTGAAAATGCTCCGGCGTAATGGTGCCCACGGGTGCGAATTCATATATGCCGGCGTTGTTCACCAGGATGTCCAGCTTGCCGTATGCTTTCTTCGTTGCTTCAAAAAGGCTTGCGATTTGCGGCGGTTTTGAAACGTCAGCCTGGACTGCAATCGCCTTGCCACCCTTGCTGGTGATGTTCTTCACGACTGCATCGGCCCCGGCTTTGCTGCTGGAATAATTGACGACCACTGACGCGCCTTCGGCCGCGAGGTGTTCCGCGATCGACGCACCGATACCCTTGGAAGCGCCAGTGACCACGGCGACTTTTCCTGTAAGTTTGCTCATGCTGATCGGATGAGGGCACCCCCCCGTTGGTTTCAGCGAATGTGGCGCAGTCGATCTTGTCGCCTGTGATTCTAATCGCGCGGTCCTGCGATCTGTTTCGCCATTTGCGCGGCGGAAGGGTGTCGAACTTTCGACATCCTTCCCTCCTCCACCATCCGTCGATGCGCTTCCTTCCATTCGGGAAGATCCCCGGTCTCCTGCAGCCAGTGGCCCACGGATGCTTCGTCGCACCATTCCATCAGCTTGGGCATCGACTTGCGATGCGGGCCCGACAGCATGAACGCCTTCATCGCGGCTTCATCGACCCACGCGCTCAGTGTCCAGAAGGTCATCTGTGATTCATTACGAAGCTGAAACCCGAGATTCCCCGAGGCGCGCATCAACTGCCGGCGGATGAACAACACCGCCCATAGAAATGGAAAAAGAAATCGCGCGGAACGGAGACGGAGGCGAGTCACCGAAATGAAAACCATCGCTCCTCATTAGATCAAAGCGTCCGGCGCGGGCAAAATGCGCCATGTCGAAACGCGCGTGTTATTGTGGTTTCTTCACTCCCACCTATGGCAACCCGCACTCCTATTACAGTCGCGCACGGCGACGGCATCGGCCCTGAGATCATGGGCGCCACGCTCCACATCCTTGAAGCTGCCGGCGCGCAGCTCGCCATCGAAACCATCGAGGTCGGCGAAAAAGTTTATCTCAGCGGTAACACCACCGGGATTACTCCGGAAAGTTGGGAATCGCTGCGGCGCACCAAAGTTTTCCTGAAAGCGCCGATCACGACTCCTCAGGGCGGCGGTTATAAAAGTCTCAACGTAACTACGCGCAAGATGCTGGGCCTCTACGCCAACATTCGTCCGTGCGTTTCGTATCACCCCTTCGTCCGCACCAAACATCCGGTGATGGACGTAGTGATCGTGCGCGAAAACGAAGAGGATCTGTACGCGGGAATCGAATATCAGACCAGCCCCGACGAGATGCAATCCATCAAGCTCATCTCGCGCCCGGGCACCGAAAAAATCGTCCGCTACGCGTTCGAATACGCGCTGAAGTTCAACCGGAAGAAGGTCACGTGTTTTACGAAGGACAACATCATGAAGATGTCCGACGGCCTCTTCCACAAAATCTTCGACGAAATCGGCGCGGAATATCCGGAGATCGAGAAGGAGCATTGGATCGTCGACATCGGCGCGGCGAAGCTCGCCGATACACCTGAGGCATTCGACGTGATCGTGATGCCGAATCTCTACGGCGACGTGTTGAGCGACGTGGCCGCGCAGATCGCCGGATCGGTGGGACTCGCCGGATCGTCGAACATCGGCGATCGATGCGCGATGTTCGAAGCCATTCACGGATCAGCCCCCCGGCGCGCTGGCCAGAACCTGGCGAATCCTTCCGGCTTGCTGCACGGTGCGCTGCTGATGCTGGTGCACATCGGACAGAATGACGTCGCCGAGCGCATCAATAACGCATGGCGTCGCACCATGGAAGACGGCATCCATACGTACGACATCTTCACCGAGGGCAAGAGCAAGCAGAAGGTCGGCACGAAGCAGTTCGCCGAAGCCGTGGTAGCGCGGCTCGGCCAGGAGCCGCAGACCCTGAAGGCGGTACGATACTCGTCGCGTCCGGATGCCAAAGCGCGCGTTTCCTCGATCACCCGCACGCCGCCGAAGAAGGATCTGGTCGGTGTTGACGTGTACGTCGAGTGGCCCTCCAAGCTGCCCAACGATCTTGCGGTGCTGATCGGAAAGGCCGCGGGCGACGGTCTCGCGCTCGAAATGATTTCGAACCGCGGCGTCAAAGTATGGCCCGACGGAATTCCAGAGACATTCTGCACCGACGCGTTTCGCTGCCGCTTCATGGGCGCGTCGCCGACGGCAAAACAGATCGTCGCGCTGCTCGATCGCGTTGTCGGGCTGGGCCTCGAAATCGCATTGACTGAGACGCTGCGCAATTTCGACGGCAAACCCGGCTACACTCTCGCACAGGGGCAATAGCATGCTGGTCGGCGTGATCATGGGCAGCAAGTCCGATTGGGACACCATGCGTCACGCCAGCGAAACGCTGGAGCAATTCGGCGTCGCGCACGAAACCAAGATTGTCTCGGCGCATCGGACGCCCCAGTGGATGGCCGAGTATTCATCGGCCGCCGAATCGCGCGGGCTCGAAGTAATCATCGCCGCTGCGGGCGGTGCGGCGCATTTGCCCGGCATGGTCGCGGCGCACACGCTGCTGCCGGTGCTCGGCGTGCCGATCGAATCGCACGCGTTAAAGGGCATGGACTCGTTACTCTCGATCGCGCAAATGCCGGGCGGAATTCCGGTCGGCACGCTTGCGATCGGCAAGGCTGGCGCAATCAATGCCGCGCTGCTGGCGGTGGCGATTCTCGCCAACTCACGCCCCGAGCTTCGCGAAAAACTCCGGGTGTTTCGTGCGGACCAAACATCTCGCGTTTTGAAGGATGAACTTTAAGATGTTTTTCATCTGCGTTCATCTGCGTTTATCTGCGGCTAAATGAACGCGATCTTACCGGGCTCGGTCGTCGGCGTCCTTGGCAGCGGCCAGCT
>DASYPO010000412.1:0-9440 GCA_036006545.1 Bryobacteraceae bacterium | reverse complement strand
CGTTGCGCTGCTCATTCCGGTGTATCAAAACCAGATCGGGTTGAACCGCAGCCTGGAGAGCCTGCGAGAGGCGGAGGGCCGGTTTCACATTTTCATCGTTGACGACGGAAGCCCGCAACCGATTATCGTCCCGGATCAACTTCGTGACGACTTGCCGATTACGCTGATCCGCCTTACGACCAATCGCGGTATCGCGGGGGCGCTCAATCACGGTCTCAAGCAGATTCTGAGGGGGAGCTACGATTACGTTGCGCGTCTGGATTCTGGCGATACGGTGGCTGCGGATCGTTTTGACCGGCAGGCGAAGTTCCTCGACAATAATACGCGCGTCGCAGTTGTTTCGTCGTTCGTCGACTTTGTGGATTCCCAGCACCGCTTCCTGTTCCGTTATCGAGCCCCAAGCCGGCATCGAGAGATTGTTCGCCAAATGCATATCACGAGCTGCGTCATGCATCCAGGATGCATGATTCGGGCAAGTGCTCTAAAGGTTGATGGCCTGTATCGTGAGGATACACCTGGGGCCGAAGACTACGAACTCTTTCTGCGCCTCTCGAAGCGCTTTGAGCTGGCCATAATACCGGAAGTGCTCACGAGGTGTGAGTACTCGCCGAACGGCATCAGCATCGCCGGAAGGCGACGCCAGCAACGTCAACGTCTGAAACTGCAGCTTCGTTACTTCGATCCTCAGACCCCTTATAGTTACTTCGGTGTCGTGCGCACGCTAGTGGCTTTTGCGCTGCCAAAGAACACTGTCTTGCAGTTCAAGCGACTGTGTTTTCGCTGACCGGTTTCAAACATCTACCGAACGATGCGAATCCTAGAGTTGACTGAGGCCGCGGCAGGCGGCGTAGGTCGGCATGTCATCGATCTAAGCGAAGGGTTGCTGGCGCGCGGTCATGAAGTTCACCTCGCATACTCGACGTTTCGCTCGGATGACGTGTTCGCAGAAGATCTCCGCCGTCTAAAGAGAATGTCTGGATTGGAGACGTGCCGAATTCAGATGCGGCACATGCCCAGTCTCACTGACATCGGCGCCATTAATACCGTCCGCCATTATCTGAAAGACCGCGGACCTTTTCATTTGCTGCATTGTCACAGCACTAAAGCAGGGATGATTGGGCGTCTCGCCGTGCTTTCAGGATCACCGGGCTGCCTCTATACACCCCACGGAATGTTCGCGATGGACCCCAATCGCAGCGCGTTGAGCAAGCGACTCGCGTCTGCGCTCGAAGTGGCGCTATCTGATTTTGGGGACCGCGTGATCGCGGTTTCCGCCGCGGAATTTGCGCACGCGGTCGAGATCGGGATCCCGGCTTCGAAGTTGAAAATAATCCCGAACGGCGTGACGCTGGCATCGTCGAGTCCGGCGAGCGACCGTGCTCAGATCCGCGCCGAATGGGGACTGCACGACAGTGAGGTTTGCATTGGATTCGTCGGCCGACTGGTTCCCGTGAAGTCCCCGGAAACGATGTTAAAGGGGTTCGCGTGCTTGCGCGATTCTGTACGCGAACGGGCCCGACTGGTAATGGTCGGAGACGGACCTTTGGAGCCAAAACTGCGGCGGCTCACGACCAATCTGGGTATCGCTAAGAGTGTGACGTGGCTGGGTGCGCGGGATGCTCGGACGTTGATGCATGTCTTCGACACGCTGGTGGTCACGAGCGACTCCGAGGTAACTCCCCTGGTGGTTCTGGAAGCGATGACGCGCGGCCTGCCGATCGTTGCGACTCGGGTCGGTGCCGTCGCAGACACCGTGCAGCCGGGTGTCAACGGGTTCATTGTACCCGTGCGCGGCGTCGGCGAAATCACTGACGCGCTAACCGTGCTGGTTCAAAATCCCGATCTACGCACGCGCATGGGAGAAGCGTCGCGCCGGATCGTTCAGGCGTTTTCAATCGATCGAATGGTCGACCAAACCGTCCGGCTTTACGAGGAAGTCGTGGCACGGAAAACCGGAACCGCCGCGATTCCCGCCGAAACGACCAACAATTTGCCAAACGGCTTGATAGTGGAGCGTCCACGCGATGTCCGCAGCTAGACCAGCAGCGATCACCAGCTTCTCGCTGCAGACAGCGGCGCTTATTCAGCGCCAAACCCCGCGCTGGCCGAGCGTGGCACTGCTGCTTTTTGCCGACAGCGGCGCGCTGCTCTGTGCGGCTAGCGCCAGCATCCTCCTCAGGCACTCGCTCGATGCACGACTCGACCCTGCATTTTACGCCGCGATCTGGCCCGTGCTCCTGCTCTTTCCGCTCGCCTACGCGGGGTTCGGTCTGTACCCCGGCTTCGGCCGCGGACCGGTTGACGAACTTCGCCGGCTCAGCGGTTCCACCAGCTTGGTCTACGCCGCGCTCGCGGTCTCCGTGTTCCTTCTCAAAGACGCCGCCGCGTATTCGCGCGCCGCGTTCCTGATGGCGTGGACGATGTCGCTGGTGGCGGTACCGCTGGCGCGCGCTGTGCTGCGTTTACTCATCGCGAAAAGGCCCTGGTGGGGCGATGCTGTCGCGGTGGCCGGCAACGTGGATGCTGCACACGCCGTGGCCGTTTCCCTGCTGCGGCGCGCGGAGCTGGGGCTCAGGCCCGTACTGGTGCTGGACAGCACGCGCGCGCTGGCGATGACTAATAACCAGGGTATTCGGCACATCATTCTGGCCGGCGGCGCGCCCGCCAGACTGCCCGAGCTATATCGTCACCTGAGCGGCGTCTTTCCGCGCGTCACCGTGATCCCCGATTTGAGCGGACTCTCCAGCCTGGGGGTGGAAGCGCGCGACCTCGGCGGTCTGCTCGGTCTCGAAATTCGACAGCGCCTCATCATGCCGTGGCCGCAGTTCGCCAAGCGCGCGGTAGATCTTTTCATCATTGGAGTTGTGACCGCGGTTGGGCTGCCGCTCATCGCGGTGATCGCCGTCGCGATCAAGCTCAATTCGCGCGGACCGGTTTTCTATGGACAGCGGCGTTACGGGCGCGGAGGCCGAGTTTTCGTGGCGTGGAAATTCCGAACTATGGTCGCGAACGCGAGCCAGGCTCTGGAAGAGTGTCTTCGCTCCGATCCAGGTTTGCGCGCCGAATGGACGCGCGACCACAAGCTGAAGCACGATCCGCGTCTCACCGCCGTCGGCCGGCTGCTCCGCAAGACTAGCCTGGATGAGCTGCCGCAATTGTGGAATGTGCTGCGCGGACAGATGAGCGTGGTGGGGCCGCGTCCGATCGTGGGCGAAGAAATTCCGCGCTACGGCGACGCGTTCGAGCTGTACAAGAAAGTCCCGCCCGGCCTTACTGGCCTGTGGCAGGTTTCCGGGCGAAACAATCTTTCCTACGCGGAGCGCGTCGACCTGGATTTGTATTACATCCGCAACTGGTCGCCTTGGCTCGATCTGTACATCCTCGCGCGCACCATCACTGCCGTATTGCTTGCCCGCGGCGCGTATTGAATCACTAGCCGCGTGGCTGCACAACATATTGGCATCGAATTCCCGCTCTGTGGTGTGTCATGGCGCGATGTCCTGCCTGAGTCGAAGTTTCGACATATCTGGCAGTGGTTTCTTTCTAGGTGGGGCGGGCGTTCGCCTGCCGTAAAAGTCTCGTCTACGCCCGCACCTGCTTCACCACTCCGCGGATCAAGCCCATCACGATCAGGACCAGGCCGAAGGTACATACGATAGTCGCGCCAGTCGGCAAGTCTACTTTTAGCGAAAGATAAATCCCCAGCATCGACACCAGAGTGCCCATACTCCACCCGATGGCCAGTCGCGGGCCGACGTTTTCGGCGTACAGCATCGCGCCCACCGAGGGCACGATCAGATAACAAAACACCAACAGCACCCCGGCGATCGCAACTGACGACGTAACCACGAATCCGAAGGACGCGTAGAACAGAAAATCCCAGAAGCGTACCGACATTCCCTGCTTCTCAGCTTCTTCGGGATGCAGCGAGATCAATAGGAATTTCTTGCGGAGCAGGAAATGGAATAGACCAATGACTCCGTACAGAATCGCCGTGGTTCTCACTTCCGCCCAGGACACGGTGAGAATATTTCCCACCAGCATCTCTTTCAAGTGTTCAGTCTGTTGCGCGGACTTGCTCATCGCCAGAATCGCTGCCGCGGAAGCGACCGCATAACAGATGCCGATGATGGCCTCCTGCGGAATTCGGACGTGCTTGACCCGCACCGTAGCGAACACCGCCGCGCCCAGGAACGTAAACGCCAGGCTGATCCAATACGATCCACTGCCGTGCGGGTCCACACCCATGAGGACGGCAATGGTAGTGCCCAGCGCCGCGATTTGAGCTAGCGAGAGGTCCACGAACACCACCCCGCGCTCCACCACGTGCACGCCCAGATAAGTGTGGATGCCGCACAGGATCAAACTCGCCACGAAGGGCGCCAGGAGAAATGTGAAAGAGTCCATGCGGGTCTACTTGTACTTGGCGAACGCGCCGGCCAAAAGGTTAATGTCGTAATCGAATAATTGAAAATAAGTGGTGACCGGCTTCTCGCCGCCCACCGACGGCAGCAGCACCAGCGCCGTGCCACCAACCCCGTGGGCGATCGATTCGGGCGTGCGCATATCGAAATACGGCTCCACTAAAACCAGTTTGATGCCCTCGCGCTTCATCAGGTTGATTACGTCCAAGGTGTGGCTGGGCGACGGCGGAATCCCCGGTTTGGGTTCCACGTATTCGGCGATCTGAAGTTTGAAACGCGCGGCGAAGTTGGAGAAGGAGCGATGATACGTCACCACTTTGCGGCCTGCGAACGGCGCCATCTTCGCGTCCCAGCCCTTGATTGCCTCGTTCAGTCGCTTTTCGAAATCGGCTTCGCGCTCGGCGAAGTAGGCGGCGTCGGCATGCTGCATCTCGGAGAATTTGGTGGCCAGCGCCTTCGCGATGCGGCGTCCGTTCTCCGGATCCAGCCAGTAGTGCGGGTTCCCCAGCGGATGCACGTCGCCCATGGCGCGCGTCACCGCTCCGGTGGGCACTTCCATCACCTGGCAAAAACGCGAGAGATCGTAATACCCGCCAGCGCCAGGCTGGATCTTCGAGTTGCGGCTCTGCGTCACCAGCGGTGGCAGCCATCCGATTTCGAGTTCGAGCCCGACCAACAATAACAAGTCCGCCTTTTGCAGTTTGAGTAAAAAGCTCGGCTTGGGTTCGACGAAGTGCGGGTCCTGATAGCCTTTGGCGATGGATTCGACCGTTACGCGATCGCCGCCCACTTCGCGCGCGATCGACGCCAGGTCTTCAGTGGTGCTGACCACGTTCAGTTTCGACGCCGCCAGGCACACGCTGGCGCTGAGCGCCGCCACTAATACAAATCTTGTCGTCTTCATAGCAACCTCTCTAAAACGGATGCGCTCCATGAGCGCCAATCGAAAACTGGAATTGGAAAAAGAACTCGTTAGCCTCATGGCCACCGAAATATGTCGTCCGCCGCGCTTGTGCACGAATCTGGCTGAACTCGCTCGGCCAGTACGTCAGAATCAGCGATCCACCGGTGTCGTGCTCGCGTGCATCGAATTGCCGCGCCGACCGATCGAATCGTCCGCCCAAGAACCAGCGTCGCGCGAACTGATAGTCGCCCGATACGTAGTAACCGAACGGGGTTCCGCGCGTGATCGCGTGATCGTTACGATTCCAGATCAGCTCACTCCGCCCCAGGAATGAATGATACAGACCGCGCCGTAGCGGCTTCCAGCGCACAGTCACATCGATTCCATACAGCTGATTGATCAGCGCTCCGTCGACTTCTGAATGCCCGCGCGCGTACGATCCGCCAAGATCCACGTTGGTCGATTCACTCACGTCCTTGTAGGCCCGCAGATGGCCGATGGTGCTGACGTTGTTGCGGCGCTCGGCGCGGAACACACCCTCGGAATCACCGCGAAAGACTTGGGCCGTTCCCTCCAGGAACAAGCCGCCGGGAGCCGGAATGATGCGGCTGAGCGAAAGGCCCGCGTCGCTAATGCCCTCTTCGCCACCCACGAAGTTCTGCGTGACCAACGGACGATCGGTCCAGGACAGCACGTGGTTGTGCAGCGTATTGACCTTGCCGAAGGCCGCGCGCATCTTGCCGACCTTGAGTTGAAAGCCGCCCTTCAACGCGGGAAACGTCAGGTAGCCTTCTTCCAGTTCAACGCCCTTCTCGCCGAAACTGATGAAGAAGTCGGCACGCGCGTACGGGTCGATGATCGCCTGAAAGCCGACCTCGCTTTCATGCATCTCCAGGCTCGGACCGGTGCGCGGACCGCCATTGCCGGCGGCGCCCAGGAAGTCGCCGATCACGCTGATGTCGGGATTGAAGACCTTCGACGCGCTGCCGGCGACTTGCGGGCTCGGTGGCGGCGCGGTCGGCGCCGGTTCCTGCGGTGGCGCGACCGGCGTCGCAGCAACGGGAGTCGCGGCGGGCGTGACTGCCGGCGACTTCAACGTCGCCACTTCCGCCTCCAGCGACTTGATGCGATCCTCCATCGCTTTCATGCGCGCCAGTAATTCTGCGTTATCTTGCGCCTGCACGGCCGCGCCACAGGCACACACCACACCCAGCCACATAAGACCTGATTTCATTTGAGACTCCGCGCCATAGCTTCCCTTCGGTGAAAGAAAACCAAAGGTCGGCGGCACCTGCCACCGGCCTCATTCGTTTCGCGAGAGAACTAAGCGGGAGGTGCGCGTGGAGAAGTGCTCACGCGGCGTGGATCGAAGCTGTGTCCGATCACCAGGTCGGCGACATCCCAGGTGACCCGGTCGGGAGCGCGCAGCGTAATGACCACCGAGGGAGTCAGGCACGGCAGCAGGCCCGCCTGGCAAACGACGCAATGGTGAGCCGCGAGGTTGCGGTGATCGTGCCCCGGCATCGACGCAATGGTGACCAGCGCGATACTCGCGGCAATCGCGAGCAGCGCAGCCACCAACCGCAATGTGCGTGCCGTGGGCACAGTTCCCTGCCTGGATTCTAACATGCCGGCCAGAAACCAATAATTAACTCTGTCGATTGCAGCTACCGCAGCCCAAATCTGTTATCGCGGAACGAACGGCCGACGGTTTCCGCAGACGAACGGATGAGCTTCGGGAAATGCGCCAGGGAATTAGGGTGGCGAACTCCGTCTGGTGGATTATGTCAGGAGAGCACCGCAATCTGCGGTTGCGCGTTTTCGGGCGTAACGCGGGCCCCTCCGACGAGGCTGTGCCCCTGACAACAGAGGATGCTCCAATGCCAGCCTGAAGGGGACGTTCGCCTTCACCGGGACAGGTTTTTTTGTGTCACCGCCCGCATTTGCTGGACCCCTGGCCGAGGTCGGCACGCAAAACTTCGACGGACGCGGCGCCACGACTTACACTGCCACGTTAAGCCAGAACAGCAACATCGTTCCGGTGACCGCGACAGGCAGCTACACTGTCAATCCCGATTGCACCGGCACCATGACTATGCAGGTTTCGCCGTTCGGAATCACCCTCCGTATCTCTTTCGCACTCGCAAATTCGGGCAATGAATTTCACGCCATCGAAACCGAAGCCGGTGCGGTCATCACCCGTATCGGGCGCAGGCAATCCCCCGACGGCGACTGGCGACAATGACCGTAATAAGGTAGCCAAATAACTTCAGGTCGAGCCGCCTGCGCCGGGCGCGATCCTTCAGTGGAACGCGCCCGTGGCTCCGAGCCCGACACGCCACCAATCCCAGGATTCGTTCGTTGGTGGACTGGGGTCGACGGTTGACCCATTAAACGGCCTGAAGGCAGTTTGATACCCTGGAGCGAGTGCTTTCCAGACTGGTCCGTTTTACCCTAGTGGCCCTCGG
The DNA here is from genome assembly GCA_036006545.1 of Bryobacteraceae bacterium. Lineage (GTDB taxonomy): Bacteria > Acidobacteriota > Terriglobia > Bryobacterales > Bryobacteraceae > Palsa-187. The sequence continues at coordinate 1,644 of DASYPO010000412.1, read as the reverse complement.
TGTGTCTGCGCTTTGCGCCGAAACACCGGAGCCGACCAACGTCTTTCCCCGGCTGGAGGCGTTTGAATCGCGGCTCAAGCTGTTTCACACGCACACTGGCGAGCGAATCGATATCGTGTTCCGCCGCGGCGCCGAATATGTTCCCGAGGCGCTGGCGAAACTCGACCGATTCCTGCGCGACCATCGCACCGGAGACGTGCACCATTACGACGCCCGGGTTTTCGACCTGCTGGCTGATCTGACGCGCGCCGCTGGTCGTCCCGGCGGCGAGATCCACATCATCTGCGGTTATCGCAGCGAGCGCAGTAACGAATTCCTGCGCAAGAACAGCACCGGGGTCGCGAAGAACAGTCGCCACATGCTGGCGGAGGCGATCGATATTCGCGTGCCGGGCGTCAACACGCGCGTCCTGCGCGACACCGCGCTGCGGATGCAACGCGGCGGAGTGGGCTTCTACCCCGGCTCCAACTTCATCCACGTGGACGTTGGGCGCGTGCGGCAGTGGTGATTTTCCGCCCGGAATAAGGCGCGCCTTTCTCAATCGACAAAAGCAGCGCCGCATCTTGGCTGTAGACGTCACCGAAGAATCGGACCTCGCCGTTGTCACCGGCCGCGGCAGTAGTGTAAATGATCATCACCGGAATCTCACGCTCCAGCGTGACGCTCACGGGTGCGGTTCCCTGCATTGCCTCGGTAATTTTTTCGGTGGTCCACTCCGGCCTTTGCCGGAGAACCCAAGCGGCCAGCAGTTCGGGACGCTCCAGGCGAACACATCCGTGGCTCAGATCGCGACGGCTGCGCGCGAATCCGGCGGTGGACGGCGTGTCGTGCAGGTACACGTTGTGCTCGTTCGGGAACAGGAACTTCACCGTGCCGAGCGCATTCTTCTTGCCCGGCGCCTGGCGGATTTGCAGCTTGCCGGCGCGAAGCTGGTCGAGGGTCTCGTCGTCCAGCTCATCGCGCGTCACCACCTTGCTCGCGTTGGTCACCACTTCGTATTCGTTGCGGCCGAGATAGGAACGATCGTCGCGGATCTTCGGCAGCAGTTCCGCGGTCAGGATGCTACGCGGAACATTCCAGTAGGGGCGGAAGATCACTTCCTTCATTGCCGAGGTGAGGAGCGGAGTCTCGTGTTTCACCGCTCCGCCGACCACCACTTTCATCTCCAGATCGGCGCCGTTGGAGATGCCGCGCAGCTTGAACTCCGGGATATTCACGATGATCGCGGGGCGCGCGAAATCGCGCGGCATCCAGCGCCAGCGTTCCAGCGCGAGTTCGAGCTGGCGGACGCGCTGGGTGAGCGGTGTGTTGAGATGCGCCAGGGTATCTTTGCCGATGCGGCCGTCAGCGATTAGCCCGTGGCGCGCCTGGAACCGTTTCACGGCTTCGACCAGTTCGCCGGTATATTCATCGCCAGCGGCGATTTTGGCCTGCACCGGCAGATCGCCCAGTAGGCGGAGCAGGCGAGCCATGCGTGCGACGCCTTCGTAACGGCTCTCCGGTTCGATCGGCTTCTTGGTCGCGGGCAACATTTCGCCATCATCGTCGTGTGCGAGCGTACGATAACGCGCCAAGGCGGCTTCGGTGCGGCGATATCCGTGGTCCTGCGGATCGAGCGCGGCAAGTTCGACGCGTGGGTCGCGC
>DASYPO010000411.1:0-30369 GCA_036006545.1 Bryobacteraceae bacterium | reverse complement strand
TTCTCATCATGCAGCTGCAGCCCGATCGGGCCCTTCAGTGGCCGCCCCGGCGCACCCACGAACTGCGACACCAAGTGTCCGTTCAACTGGACCTTGATGCCGGTCGCGTCGCGGACTTCGATGTCGAAAGCATTCCAGTCGTCGTCGTTCTGAAAACCGGTCTGCGCCTTATCGAAGTTATACACGCTCCCCGTCGTGTATTGATCCTTGTAGTGATTGTTGATCTGGATTTCGTAACCACTGTGTGAAGGCGACTTCGTTTTATCCGCATCCGGTCCGAAGATTGCGTGGCGCGCCCGTGTGGGATCGCGCAAGGATACGCCGCTGTTGCCGCCGTACCGAGTCCACCACTCGACATGCAGGTCGAATTCCCCGAAGTCACGCTTGGTATACAGCCACGATTGGTTGATGTCCTTGAGGCTGCCCTTCTCGATCGCGTACTTCTTGGTCAGATCGCGCTGGCCCAACAAGGTGCCGTCACGCATCACGGTCCAAATCCCGTCGCCGATTACTTCCCAACCGTCCAGATTCTTGCCGTTGAATAACGGCACCCCATCTGCGCCGGCCACTAGACCGGAGAGGGCCAGCCCCAGCAGGGCCGGCCAAGCCATTCGAATTCCGCGCATGGCGGCAATTCTATCAGGCTGGATGTGCAAGCGGAATGGGAAACTCCAAGTGTGCCGGGCGCACCACAGCCTGCAGTCCGCTGAGCAGGGTCGAGGAGCGCTGCGGGTTCAGCCGTGAAGGCCCATTGAAGTACTCATCCAGGGGAAACAGGGCATACGGTTCCAGTTCCCGGAACATGCGTCCCAATCGCTGTTCGATCCGATAGACCGCATGAAAGAAGTTTCCGCGATCCATTCCCAGTTTGCGAGTACACAACTTCCAGTCCGCTCCCAACAAAAAATGATAGCGGAACAGACGATGTTCGAACTCCGTCAGCGCGCGTCTGGCAACCAGACAAAAATCAGCGATGTACTCCTCGTCTTTCCGGCCCCAGGTGGACGGCCGGCTTCTTCCCTGATGCGGCTCGAGCGAAATCCTGCTCAAGTGCTTTTCCTGCGTCACGCAGCGCAGAAAGCGGTCGTAGCAGATACGGAAAATCGAGCGCAGAACGCAATTACACGGCTGCAGAACACCTTTCCTTCCTAAGCGCAATCCAGAACCGTGGCATTGCGTGCAATTGTGTTTGGCCAGCGCCAGGCTTTCCGAACGAGTCCACTCCATACCGCGACCTCCCCAAACCTAAGCCAAATCGGCCTCCCCCGGAAAACCGATACAGGTATAGTACGTCTAGTCCCCTAATACTGTCAATTCATATTTCCTAAATGACAGGCATATCTGAATATATTGAGAAAGTTTAGACGCTTTTGCGCGCAGCGGCGGCTTCGGAGTACACACTGAGTACTGCGCGTGCCGTCTGGTCCCAGCTAAAATGCTGCGCCCTATCACGCCCCAGACGGGCCAGCTCAATCCGGCGATCCTCGTCCAGCAACACGGTTCGCAGCCCGCGCGCGATGTCGAAAACATTGTCGGGATTGACCCACTCGGCCGCTTCGCCGGCCGCTTCCACCAGCGCCGGAATGTTGGACGCCACCACGGGAGTCCCGCAACTCATGGCTTCCAGCGGGGCCAAGCCAAAGCCTTCGTACAGCGACGGAAAGGCGAAAGCCGACGCAGCGCGATAGAACACTTTGAGTGTTTCCGAGGGAACGAACCCCAGGAAACGAACGGCTTGTTGCACCCGTGTTTCCCTTACGGCGCGTCTTAGCGATGGATATTTGGATAATTCATCGCCGATGATCACAAGTTTTAAATCGCCATAAATAGGATGGTTTTCAAGCTCATGCCGTAGTACGGCGAACGCCTCCACCAGGCGCGGCACGTTTTTCTGCGCGCGAATCGCGCCGGTGTACAGCACAAAAGGGACACTAATGGAGTATCGCTCAAGTACCTGGAGGTCGGCCGCAGGGTCGTAGTCCCCCGAAAGGAAGGCCGGATCGGGCGCGCTGTAGATCACCCGAATGCGTTCGGACGGCACGTGCAGCACGTTCTCGACATCGCGCCGAGTCGATTCGGAGACCGTAATTACTCGCTCTGCCCGCCTTGCCCCACGTCGAAAACGCTGTTCGTGCAGCGTGTTGCGTAGCTCATGGTGCGTCGGATACAGCAACGACGACATATCGTGGATGGTCAACACGTAGGGCTGCGGCATCCACCACGCCACGTAGTTAAGCGGAATGTGATACAAATTCGCCTTAAAAGATCGTAAGAACTGAGGAAACGTCAAGTTGTGCAGGACGTGAGTTTCGGGTCGAGCGAAGGGAACGACACGAAAATTAGGTCCTAGGGTCCCGATGTTATCGGAGTCCTCAGGTTTCACCACCAACGTGTAGCGATTCTCGGTATCCTGCCGGGCCAAGGCGCGGGTCAGATTGCGGATGTAGGTTCCGATACCAAAGTCGCGTAGGCGCCGCGCGTCAATGACTGTTTCGAGCGGCATGACAGAAGACCCACACTGCCGTAACTATCGCGGGGCGCTCTGAATAGCAAGTCGCCAGGAATAAAGCGGATATTTTTCAGTAAGTGTTGTGACCCGAGTGCGCACTTCCGCCAAATTGGGTTCGTTTTGCGGATTTTCGAGTACGCGTGCGATGAGTGCCGCGACTTCGCGCATTTCCGTTTCTTTGAAGCCCCGCGTGGTGACCGCCGGACTGCCCAGCCGAACACCACTGGGGTTCAGCGGCTTGTTCACGTCGAAGGGAATCGTATTTTTATTGACGGTGATATACGCCTTGTCCAGGGCGACTTCCGCCTCCTGCCCTTTGACGCCTTTGGCGAACACGTCCACCAGCACCAAATGTGTGTCGGTGCCGCCCGAAACAATGCGACAGCCGGCGTCCTGCAATCCCGCCCCGAGCGCCTGCGCATTCAAAATCACCTGTCGCTGATATACCTTGAACTCCGGGGTCGCCGCTTCTTTGAAGCACACTGCCTTGGCCGCCATGACGTGCACCAGCGGACCGCCCTGCACGCCGGGGAACACGACTTTATCGATGCCGGCACCATATTGCTGGCGGCACAGGATCATTCCGCTGCGCGGCCCGCGCAGGGTCTTATGCGTGGTCGAGGTCACGATATCGGCGTATTCACACGGGTTCGGATATAACCCCGCCGCCACCAGACCCGAAAAGTGCGCCATGTCGACCAGGAACAGCGCACCCACCGAATCCGCAATCTGCCGGAAGCGCGCAAAATCGATGATGCGCGGATAGGCACTGCCGCCCGCGATAATCATCTTCGGTTTATTTTCGTCGGCGAGACGTGCTAGTTCGTCGTAATCAATTAGCTCGTCCTCACGACGGACGCCGTAGGGCACAACCTTATACGTCTTACCGGAAAAATTCAATGGATGCCCGTGCGTAAGGTGGCCGCCGTGGGAAAGATTCATCCCCAGAATCGTGTCCCCGGGACTCAGAACACTCGAATACGCGGCTTGGTTGGCCTGCGAGCCCGAGTGCGGCTGCACATTCGCATATTCGGCGTGGAACAGCGCCTTGACTCGCTCCCGCGCCAGATTTTCGACAACGTCGACGTGCTCGCATCCACCGTAGTAGCGCTTGCCTGGATAGCCTTCCGCGTACTTGTTAGTGAAGATGCTACCAGTCGCCTCGAGCACCGCTTCCGACGTGAAATTTTCGCTGGCGATCAATTCGAGGCGCGAGTGTTGCCGATCGGTCTCTTTCTGGATCGCGTCGTAAATCTCGGGATCCACTTGGGCCAACGGCCGGGCCATGCGTTGGGGCTCAGTCATGGGAGTTTGAACCCCGATTCTAGCACCCGCTCGACTATGCCAAGAAAATTGGCCGCGGATGCACGCGGATGGACGCGGATCAGACAAACAAGCGAAGCGGGAGTGCAAGTCGATGACTTGGCCGCGTCAGGCGTGGTGCGTTCCCTTGAAAACGACGAATCAAATTCGCGATGATCGCAGCGCTAGGTTAAAGTGCGCCAGAAATTCTGAACTTTTCGAGTGCAGATTGGGGCGGCCGGTCCGCGGGCGATAACAATCGTCACATCTTGTTTGTGCCGGAACGACTGGACCAGGGGTGGTCCAGCGCGGACGAGGGCGTCCGCCCCCCATACTAATTGCCAACCTGCGGCACGCAACACGTGACGAGATCGCCTGCACTAATCAATGGCAGGTGGCCCCGTTTGCAGGTTCAAGAACAACCTGCCCCACAAAGCTCTGACGAATCGCCGGGACAGCGTACTAGTTGACCGGGGGTTCCCAATCGCAGCGCGGCCGGGCGAGCCAATCCATTCCGGGGTCGCCGATCGGAGCTCCGGGAGGCGCATCCGGCGCGGGAATGACGCGCATCGTTTCCGCGGGCCGCTCGAGGAACCGCTTGATATCCGCGGCCAACAATGTGCGATTCGCCACGTCCGAGTCGTTCCCGACCGCTCGCATCGGGAGCTTCGACAGTTTCCATGATGCGATCGCGCGCACCTGCGAATTCGACGATGCCATCGCCAGCCACATCACGCGATCCACTAGCACGCGCTCCTCGGCTCGACGAATCGCCGCCTCGTAGGGCGTCGCCGTAGGCGCGTCGAACACCGCCTTGGTCAATCGGTCGATAACTTCTTCAAGACCAGGTAGCGACGGATCGACGGCGTGCTGCGCGACCATGCGCGCCGCGCGGTCGGTTTGCAACACGAAGCCGATGGTCACGTCGGCAGCGATCGTCGCTGGACTCAGCGGATCGAACCCGTCGCCGGTCGAGCGCGGGAACAGTTCGCGGTGCCGCCCGAATCCCGGCGGGCGTGGTGGAATCGCATCCAGGATCTGCTTGGGAATCGTCAGTTCGGATGGCTTCAGAGTGCCCGCGAGTGCTTCCAGCGCCTTCCGTTGATTCGCGGCCGTCTCCCATTTCACCGGCGTGCGGCCATCCCCGCGCATCGCGTAGATAAAATCGATACCACCTACCATCGATGCAGCAGATTCGACGGTGTAGCGGTGATACATATAGATTGGCACCAACGGCTCTTCGATCGTCGCCATGGGCGCGCCTTTGCGAATGGTGTGCTCGCCCAAACGGTTCAGCGCCGCGCGGCGAATCTTCATCAGACGATTCAGCTCGTCCGCCTGATTCACTCCGTTGGACCACTGATCCACGCGCGGATGGCTGTCGGTGTCCTGGTTGGTCATGTAGCGCAGGTCCGCCGTCCACGCGTCGTCCAGAATTCGTGCCAGCGCGGCGTCCTCATCGCCCGCGGGAAGCACGCGATAACCGTAGTTGATCGCGACCTTGTCCCAATCGCCGATGCGTGCGGCGTAGGCTTCTGAAAGATCGATGGTGCCGTCTTCTTTCAGCTTCTCGAGAGGGTGCGGATAATCCATTACCGAAATCCAGCCCTTGGTGCTGTCGTAATAGTTGTGACCGAGGCCGAGCGTGTGCCCCACCTCGTGCGCAGCGAGCTGGCGAATGCGCGCGAGCGCGGTTTGATAGAGAATGTCGGGCTTTTCGGTGCCGGTTTTGTAGGGGGAAAGCAGGCCCTCGAAAATCATGTAATCCTGGCGATCGCGCAACGACCCGAGCGTGACCGTCGCCTTGATAATCTCGCCCGTGCGCGGATCTGCGACCGACGCGCCGGTGCTCCACCCGCGTGTCGAACGGTGCACCCAGTTGATCATGTTGTAGCGGATATCCATCGGGTCGGCGCCTTCGGGCAGCACGTCGACTTTGAAACCGTTGCGAAATCCCGCGGCTTCGAAGGCCTGTTCCCACCAACTTGCGCCTTCGAGTAGCGCTTTTCGCACGTCCTCCGGCGCACCGGGATCCACCCAGTATTGAATGGGCTTCACCGGCTCGCTCATCCCCGCGCTCGGGTCTTTTTTCTCGATACGGTGCCGGCGCAGGTAGCGCTTGACCATCGGTTCACCGATCGGCACGCTGTAGTCGACAAAGTTGACTCCGCCGTAGCCTGCGCGCGGATCGTCGTAACGAGGCTTGTAGTTTCCGTCGGGCAGTTCGACCAATGAATAGTGTTCGCGCAGCGTTACGGAATCCGCCGTGGGCGTCACGCTGGCGACGCTTCCGGAGAACAACCCTCCGCCGAATCCGCCGCGCCCACCTCCGCCGCCGACTGACGCCGCCGTGCCGATTTGCGGGGGGCCCTGGTTCGGTCCGCCACCGCCCCCACGCCCGCCACCTGCGGCCTCGGCGGCGAAGGTCAGCATCACTTCGATCTCGGTGTTCTTCGGGAATGCTTTGGTGCGCGGCATGTAGATCGCGCTGCGGGTGCGATCCACGCGATAGGTTCCTGGGCGCAATGCGTTCGACGCGCCGTACGCATCACGCAGGAAGAAATCGGTGGCGTCGACCAGAATGCGTCCGCTGGTTTCCGCGGCCACGGTGAATCCGAACAGCACGGATTTTGCGAAGGAGTCCTCGACCGATTTTCGCTCCGCAGGATTCGGGCTGGACGAGCGGAACGATTCGTTGCGCTGGAGCATGAGCACCTTGGGTCCAATGCGCTGGAAGGATACGATTCGGCCACCGCCGGTCTGGCCGCGATCGAGGCCGATATCGTTCGATCCGAGACCGGCCGCGAGACCGAGGCTGTAGAGAAAGTCGGTATCAAAGCGGGCGATTTCGAGGAACAAGTTGCCGCTGCGGTCGTCCCAGTACAGCGGAAAATAGCCGTCGAGCTTCCGCATTTCCGCGGTGCGCTCTTCGATGCTCTGCGTGCGACCGGGCGGCTGGTTCTGTTGGCCAGCGCCACGTCCCGCAGGCGGCTGCTGGGCTGACAATACGCTTAGAGCGAGGGAAAAACTGAGCGCGCCAATTACTCGTGACATGGAGTCAATTGTAGCGAGGGGTCGCTCTGCCTGGGCGCTGGGGGGCCGCCACGATCGGCGGCAAGCCGATCTCGCATCTCGGCCTTGAAGAAGCCCGGTGCAAGCGGGCTCGCCGGCACGACTGCCAGCCCCACAAAATCTATGATTAGACCCCGCGTCTTGGAGGTCAGCCTCGCCGCGCAGCCTCGATGGCGGCGACGTCGATCTTCTTCATCGTCATCATCGCGTCGAAGGCGCGCTTTCCTTCAGCGCCACCAATCGCAAGCGCATCGGTCAGCACGCGCGGGGAAATCTGCCAGGAAAGTCCCCAGCGGTCCTTGCACCAACCGCACGCGCTTTCCGAGCCGCCATTGCCAACGATCGCGTTCCAGTAACGGTCGGTCTCTTCCTGGTTATCGGTCGCGACCTGGAAAGAAAAGGCTTCGGTATGCTTGAACGTGGGGCCGCCGTTGAGACCGATACAAGGAATGCCCAGAACGGTGAACTCCACTACCAGCACATCGCCCTGCTTGCCGCCCGGAAAGTCGCCGGGAGCCTTGCGAACAGCGGTTACCTTGCTATCCGGAAAGGTGGCGGCGTAGAAGCGCGCCGCATCCTCCGCGTCCTTATCGAACCAGAGGCAGATCGTGTTCTTTGGCGTCATATTCGTACGCTCCTTGTGCTTGATTCAGGGCGAACGCCGCGGTATTTGCGGCGGTCCACAACAGTGATGACCCGTCCTGCCCTTCTGAATGATATCCCCGGCAGGGGATCAAGGTCGACATTTGTGCCTGCAACTAAAGATTCGCGCTGAGCATCTGTGTGCTAGAAGGACCGTGGACCTCGATGACTTTTCTGTGTGCGTCAAGCGCGCTGGCCCTGGCGACCGTGGCCTTCGCGCAGCCGAAAACCTACGAAATCCAACCCGCCGAAGGGTCGCGGTTCGAACTGCTCGTTTACAAGACCGGACTCATGAAAGGCAAGACACACAGCTTTCTGTTTCCGCATTACAAGGCGACCTTGACTTACGACGCGCAGGCGCCCGAGCGCTCGCAGGTCCGGCTTTCGATTGAGACCGCCCCAGTGCAACTCACCGACACATGGCTCAGCGCCAAGGATTTTCAGAAAGTGCAGGACTTCGCCCGCAAAGACATGCTCAATGCGGAGCGTTATCCGTCGATGACATTCGATTCGTTGTCGGTGAGCGCTGCGGCGGCGGGGGAATTCGAAGTCAAGGGCACGCTGAGCATCCGCAACGTCGGCAAGCCGGCGACGATTCGTGTCAAGATCGAGCCTCGTTCCGACGGGACCTTGCGCTTCACTGGGGAATCGAAAATCAAGCTTACCGACTACGGGTTGAAACCGCCTTCAGCCGCGCTCGGGACCATCGGAACCAAGGACGAAATGGACGTAAAGTTCGTCCTGATCGGCCTCCCCTCCAAAACCTCATAGAATATTCCGCCGGGTCTACAAAAAGGCGAAGAAATAGCGTAAGTCGCTAAAAACAATAAAAAAGTCCCACAGAGGTATTGCGAAGGTCCAGTACCTTGGTTATACTGCAGTGGTCCAATGTGGAGTGAGTGGGACCGAAGTGGACGAAAAGCTCCAAGGAACGGTGATAACGGCGGAGCCTCCCCGAACGATCGGGCAGGCGACGGTCGATCCCAAGGGGCGTCTGAAGCTGCCTTCGCAGTTCCTGGATTTTCTCCGCAAGTTAGGTGTTGTCAAGGTGTACATGACCACGGTCGACATGCGCTCAGCTCGACTGTACCCGATTTCGGAGTGGCTGCACAACGAAAATCTGCTGGCGACGCAGAGCGAGCTGTCCGAGGAAGCGGAAGAGGTCGCGTACCTGGCGAAGTTTTACGGCGACGATTCGCCGATCGACGAACAGGGCCGGGTGCTGGTGCCGCAGGAGCTGCGCCGCAAGCTGGGGCTCGAGGGCAAACCGGTTTATCTGGATTGGTACAAGGGCCGGATCAACGTGGCCGGCAAGGAAATTCACGACGAGCGGCTGACGCGGGCCGAAATCAATCTCGCCGAAAAGGTCAAGAAGCTGGAAAAAGTCGGATTGCGGTAACGGCTATGTATGCATTTCCCAGTCATGTTGCGGGAGTCGCTGGAGTATCTGGCGATTCGACCGGACGGCATTTACGCAGACTGTACGGCGGGCCTGGGCGGGCATACGATGGCGATCGCCGAGCGGCTCACTTCGGGCCTGGTGCTAAGTTGCGACCGGGACGCGGAGAGTTTGGAAATGGCTCGGAGCAATTCGGCGGATTCATCGCGGATCCGCTTTCTCAAGACTTCGTTTGCGCGCGTGGGAGAGACGTTGGCGGCCGAAGGGTTTTCGCAACTGGATGGGCTGCTTGCGGATTTAGGGGCATCGCGGTACCAGCTAACGTCGGCCGAGCGGGGTTTTTCCTTTTCGGCCGACGGACCGCTGGACATGCGACAAGACCGCAGCCAGCCGGGGACGGCCGCCGATCTCGTCAACTTCGAATCAGAACAGCAGCTCGCCGATTTGATTTATCAGTTCGGCGAAGAGAGGAGGAGCAGAAGAATAGCCAGAGCCGTCGTGCGAGCACGGCCGATCAAAACCACCGGTCAGCTGGCCAAGCTGATCGAGGGGGCCGTGCCCCGCACGGGAAAACTCCATCCGGCGACGCAGACTTTCATGGCGCTGCGCATCGCTGTGAATCACGAGTTGGAAGAATTGGACGCGCTGCTCGAGTCGATTCCGCGGCTGGTCAAGCCGGGAGGACGCGCGGTGATCATCACCTTCATGTCGCTCGAGGATCGCAGAGTGAAACACGCTTTTCAGGCCATGGCGCGCGCCGGGAGCGCGGAAATTCTTACCCGGCATGTAGTTCGGCCCAGCGAAGAAGAGATTGCGGAGAACGCTGCTTCCCGCAGCGCCAAACTTCGCGCGGTGCAGCTCAGTTGATTGCGCGTTGAAAGGTCAGTACGAATTTATGGCGACTCTCGCAACCATGTATAGCCGGCTCTTTGCACGGGACGTCGAATCCCGCCAGACTTCGCGCGCCGCGGACACGGCCTCGCGCCTGCGTCCGTTCGCCAACGAAGACATTTACCTCTTCGTGAAGAGAATCGATAATACCCGCGTGGTCCGCGAAGCCGATCCGAAGGCGCGCGGCGTGGCGTGGAAGCTGATCGGTTCGGTGGTGGGAGCGGCGGTGCTCCTGATCGGTGTACTGTTGCCGTCGGCCTACGGACTGCTGGCCGGCTACCAGATTCAGTCGCTGCGCCAGGAGGGGCAGCGGCTGGCCACCGAACAATCGTCACTGGAATTGAAGGAAGCCGAGTTGCTTTCGCCCGCCCGCATGGAAGAACTGGCGCGGCTGCAGCAGTTCATCGATCCGGCGCCCACCAAAGTGGTGTACCTGGACAACAACGGCTCGTTTGCGCTGAACAAGAAGTAGCCCGAACGCGAGAGGAAGTTTTGTGATGCCCGAACCCCAATCCACGCGCCGGGTGCGATGGCTGCTGCGGATTTTGTTGCTGTGGGTGGTGGCAATTTTTCTGCGGCTGGCCTGGCTGCAGATACTTCATCACGATGATCTGCTGCGCGCGGCGCAACAGCAGCAGCAGAAAATGGTGGAAATTCAAGCGGTCCGCGGAGCCATCCTGGACCGTGGCGGCCAGCCGCTGGCGAAGACGCTGCCGGCTGAATCGATCTGCGTCAATCCGCTGAAGATTCCGGACCTGGGGTTGGCGGCGGATATGTTGTCGCGCGTGCTGGAGATGGATCGCGAGCGTCTCTTTGAGCGTCTGCAAGGCGCCGCAGCGCGCTCGAGCGGATTCCTGTGGGTAAAGCGCAAATTGAGCGCGCAGGAAGCCGCACGCGTGCGCAGCATGAAGCTGGATTGGGTCGAATTCCGTCCCGAGATGCGCCGCTTCTATCCGCACGGGCAGCTCGCCGCGCATGTGGTCGGGTCCACCGGCAGTCGCGACGATGGCGCGGACGGCGGCAACGCGGGCCTCGAATTGGCGTTCGAGGAAGAACTGGCGGGTCGACCCGGATTGCAGCGCGTGTTCACCGATGTCAAGCAGAATCCCTACGATTCGGTGGTGGCTCGCAAGCCCGAGCCGGGCGCGACGCTGACGCTGACCATCGACCGCAGCCTGCAATACGAAGTCGAACGCGAGCTAGAAAAAGCAGTGAAGCTGAGTGGCGCGCGCAGCGGATCCGCGGTGATTCTCAATCCGAATACGGGCGATATCCTGGCCATGGCGAATTATCCTACTTTCGATCCGAATGGGACGCCGGGGCCCGGTGACGAACCGATGGCGCGCAGCAATCTTGCCGTGACGTCGCCCTACGAGCCGGGCAGCGTGATGAAAGTATTTACGGTCGCGGCCGCGCTCGAGACGACCTACATCCGACCGGATACGATCATGAACTGCGGCAACGGTTCCATCAACTTGTTCGGGCGTGTGATTCATGACCATCACAGTTACTCGGCGCTGAGCGTTGCTGACGTACTCGCCAAATCCAGCAACATCGGTGCGATTCAGGTGGGGCTGAAGGTTGGCGAGCGACGGCTGTATGAGTATGAGCGCCGCTTCGGATTCGGACGGCGCACCGGTATCGATTTGCCGGGCGAGTCGGCCGGGCAGTTGCGGCGGCTGGAGCGTTGGACGCCGAGTTCGATCGGAAGCGTTGCCATCGGTCATGAGATTGGCGTGACCACTTTGCAGCTCGCGCTGGGCGGCGCGGCGATCGCCAATGGGGGCTTGCTGGTGAAGCCTCGTCTGGTGGCTGCGCGGCAGAGACCGGGCGGCGAGTTGGAGCGCTTCGCTCCCGAAAAGCCGGAGCGGGTTCTGCGCCCCGAGACCACCATTCAGATGCGCCAGATGATGGAAGGCGTGGTTAGCCCGCGCGGCACCGGCAAACACGCGGCGCTCAAGGGCTATCGAGCGGGCGGAAAAACTGGAAGCGCGCAGATCTACGATCCCGAAACCAAAACCTACTCGCATCGCTACAACGCCAGCTTTCTAGGGTTCGCTCCGGTCGCGAATCCGCAGATCGTCATCGCGATTACGATTCATCGCACCACCACTGGTGAAGCAGGATTCGGCGGTGCGGTAGCGGCGCCGGTGTTTCGAGAAGTTGCGACCACAGCGTTGCGAATGCTGGACGTGGCCAAAGACCTGCCTGAAAAAGATGGGCCGGAGAATGTGCTGCGCGCCGCGCGCGATACGACCGATGAGAATGATCTGGCCATCGCCGGATTGGGCGGTGCTCCGTATCTCGATGAGCCCGAGCCTGCCGGCAAACCCGCGCGCAACGTAACTGTAGCCCGCGTGTCACAAGAATCCGCGCGCGATGCTGTACCGACCGCGCGCACTTCAGAATCCACGCGCAACGCCTCGGCGGCTGCGCGTGATCGAGCTGTATCCTCCGTCACTCCGCCGCCGGTCCCAACGGATTCTCCTTCGCAAGCAGGAGTGTCCGGTGTGGACCGGCGGCCTTTTTTCGCCACCGTCGCCACTAGCGCGAAGGCGCCGGATTTCCGGGGAATGACGTTGCGCGGCGTGCTTGAAGCAGCCTCGGCGCGAGGACTGGAAGTGGAAATACAAGGAAGCGGCCTGGCACGAACCCAGGAGCCGCCGGCAGGCACGTCACTGCCACCCGGAATGCGAGTGCGGGTGTTGTTTGCCCGCTGATCCGGCTGCGGCCGCGCGGCCTCTGCGGGAAATCCTGAACGGTGTTCCTCTAAAGAGCGATTTGACGCCGGAAGTTGGGGAGGTCGTGATCGCCGGCCTGGAGTACGACTCACGGAGAGTGAAGGAGAGGGATTTGTTTTTTGCGTTTCAAGGAGCCCGCGTCGACGGGCGGAGCTTCGCACAGACCGCACTCGAGCGGGGCGCGAGCGCCGTCGTCAGCGAACTCCCGCGGCCCGAGGGATTCACTGGCGAATGGATCGAAGTCGAGCATGGCCGCCGCGCTCTGGCCATCGCCTCTCGAAATTTCTACGCACAGCCGGATGAGCGCGTGCGGTTCACCGGCATCACCGGCACCAACGGCAAAACCACCACATCGTTTCTGATCGACGCGATTCTGCGCGCTGCCGGTTTTGTTACCGGGCTGATGGGGACCATCGAGTATCGCCTCGCGGGCAAATCGCGGACCGCAGTCAATACCACGCCGGAATCGCTCGACACACTGCGCTTTGCGGCGGAACTGCACGCGCAAGGCGGCACGCATCTGACCATGGAAGTTTCCTCGCACGCGCTCGCGCTCGAACGCGTGTACGGTTTTCATTTCCACACCGCAGTCTTCACCAATCTCACGCGCGACCATCTGGATTATCACGTCACGATGGAAGCGTACTCGGCGGCTAAACGGCTGCTTTTTACCGGCGCTGGCGCGTCCGCTCCGGAGTGGGCGGTTCTGAACGCCGACGATCCCGCTTCGTCGCACATGACCGGCAATGCCGCGCGCGTGCTGTGGTACGGCCTTTCCGATAAGGCTCAACTCACCGCCGAAAACGTTGTTTCGGGGTTCGACGGATTACGATTCGATCTGGTTTACGAAGGAGCGCGTCAGCCGATCGAATCCGCGTTGGTGGGCGACATCAACGTGCAGAATACTTTGGCCGCTGCCGGCGCCGGGATCAGTTACGGGATTTCTCTCGAGACCATCGCGCGCGGTATTCGTGAATGCCGGGCGGTGCCGGGCCGCTTCGAACGCGTCGATTGCGGACAGCCCTTCCTAGTCGTCGTCGATTACGCGCACACCGACGATGCGCTGCGTAACGTGATCCGGATCGCACGGAGTCTTGCGCAGAATCGCGTGATTACGTTGTTCGGCTGCGGCGGCGATCGCGATCGCGCCAAGCGTCCGCTGATGGGCATGGCCGCGGCGGAATTGAGCGATTACGTGGTTCTGACCTCCGACAATCCGCGGTCGGAAGATCCGCTGGACATCATCAATGACGCGCTGGTGGGACTGCGACGCTTCGATACTCCGCACATCGCAGAACCGGATCGCGCCCAGGCCATTCGCCGGGCAATCTCCGAAGCACAGCCGGGCGATGTGGTGCTGATCGCGGGCAAAGGGCATGAGCCTTATCAGGTGCTGAAAGATCGAACCATCGATTTTGACGATCGCGAAACGGCGCGGGCGGTGTTGCTCTCTTTCGGATATCGGGAATGAAGCTGACGCTCCGGGAAGTGGCGGAAATGCTGGACCTCTCGCCGCTGCCGGAGAACAGCGCGGGTGTCGTGACAGGCTGGTCCGTCGATTCGCGGACGCTTCAGCCGGGCGATGTGTATTTCGCCTTGCGGGGGCCGAATCACGATGGGCACGCGTACGTCGCGGAATGTTTCGCGAAGGGCGCGGTAGCGGCGGTCGTGGATCGAGAAGCGGAAGCGGCCGGAGTGATTTTCAGGGTCGCGGATGTGCTCCAAGGCTTGCAGCGCCTGGCGGCGCGGGCCAGGAAAAAGTGGAACGGTGAAGTCGTAGCGGTAACCGGCAGCGCGGGAAAAACGACCACCAAGGACGTCATTGCGGAGATGTTGACGGAAGGTATGCAGACGGCGAAGAACGCGGGCAATCTGAATAACCACGTGGGCGTTCCGCTCGCGCTATTGCGGATTCCTGGCGACGCGCGCGCCGCTGTGATCGAGATGGGGATGAATCACGCGGGCGAGATTCGCGCGCTGGCCTCCATCGCACAGCCGCAGATGGGCGTGGTCACCAACGTCGGTTATGCGCACATCGAGAATTTCGATTCGGTTGATGCAATCGCCGCGGCGAAACGCGAGTTGATCGAGTCGCTAGGTCCTTCAGGCACTGCGATTTTGAATGCTGATGACCCCCGTGTCGCTGGGTTCGCCGCATCGCATCCTGGCCGGAGCCTGCTGTATGGACAATCTTCATCGGCGCAGGTGCGTGCCGAAGACGTCCAATACGCGCTCGATGGCGTGCATTTCCGTGTCGGCACCACGCAATTCAAGAGTGCCCTCACCGGGCGGCACAGCATTTCGAACATCCTCGCCGGAATCGCGGTTGCCGGCGAATATGGGATCGCGCCCGATCGTTTGCGCGTCCGAGTCAGGAATCTTCGGCCAGGACCGATGCGTGGCGAGCGCCTCGCGGTCCGCGGCATGGTGGTTTACAACGATTGCTACAACTCCAATCCAGACGCTGCCCGCGCCATGCTGGACGTGTTGCGAGACACGCCCGCGGCGCGCCGCATCGCAGTGCTGGGGGAGATGCTCGAACTTGGCCGCTGGGCTGAGCCGCTTCATCGCGACGTAGGCAACTACGCCGCGGCGAATCGGATTGATGTGCTTGTAGGGATACGCGGCGCCGCCCGTCACATGACGGACGCAGTCAAACGTTCCGGCTCTCGGGCCGACGCCGCGTTTTTTTTCGAAGATCCCCGCGAAGCCGGCCGCCTGGTACGCACGCTTGCACGACCCGGAGACGCCATCCTCTTTAAAGGCTCCCGTGGCGTGCGTGTTGAAAGAGCCCTAGAAGAATTTCTGGCCGAGCCCGACGCCTCTCTCGACGGAGGCGCCGGCTGATCCATGTTCTATTGGCTCTTCTACGAGAATCTGTTTCATTACTACTCCCCGTTTCGCGTGTTCCAATACACGACGTTTCGTACCGCCATGGCCAGCATCACAGCCTTGCTGATCTCGGTCGCGCTGGGCCCCTGGGTGATCCGTCGTCTGCGCGAATCGCAAATCGGCCAGCACATTCGCGAGGATGGTCCCAAGTCTCATCAGAAAAAAGCGGGTACTCCGACGATGGGTGGACTGTTGATTTGTTTCTCGATCATCGTGCCGACCCTGTTGTGGGCCAACCTCCGCTTTCCCGGCGTGTGGGTGTCGATGGCCGGTATCGTGTGCTTCGGTCTGATCGGATTTTGGGACGACTACACAAAGGTCACGCGCAAGCGCAACCTGGGCCTCACTGCGACTCAGAAAATCGTCTTGGAGATTATCGCCGCGCTCGTGATCGGCGCGCTCCTGTTGGCAATGAACGCGCGCGCGCTGTATTCGACCAACATCAATGTACCGTTTTTCAAGAATTTCAAGCCCGATCTGTTGATTCATCCATTTCTGCACAGCGCCGTCACATACCCGCTGGCGTTCCTGCCCTTTGTGTTGTTCCTGATGGTGGTGCTGGTGGGCTCGACCAATGCGGTGAATCTTACCGACGGATTGGACGGGCTGGCCATCGGGTTGATGATTATCGCTGCTGGCGCGATGACCGCGTTGTCGTTTATCACCGGCCACTTCGAATTCGCGCGCTACCTGGGAATCGACCGAACACCGGGGGCCAGCGAGTTGACGATTTTCTGCGCGGCCATGACCGGTGCGTCCATGGGATTCCTGTGGTACAACGCGCATCCGGCCGAGGTTTTCATGGGCGATGTGGGATCGCTGGCGCTCGGTGGCGGCATGGGTGTGGTGGCGATTCTTCTGAAACAGGAAGTGCTGTTACTGTTCATCGGCGGCGTCTATGTCATCGAGTGTCTCTCGGTGATCCTGCAAGTCGCGAGCTTCAAAATTCGTGGCAAACGCATTTTCAAGATGGCGCCGCTGCATCATCACTTCGAGCAGATCGGCTGGCAGGAATCGAAAATCATCACGCGCTTCTGGATCGCCGGCATCGTGATGGCGCTTTTCGCGCTCACCACGCTGAAGCTGAGGTAAGCGCGTGGATGTAGCAGGCGCGCGTGTAGTCGTGGTTGGAATGGCCCGAAGCGGAATCGCGGCGGTGGAATTGTTGATTGAAAAGGGAGCCCGAGTGAGAGCAGTGGATCAGAATCCAGTCGACGTCGCGCGGCTCGCGGAGTTGAATACCCGCGTAGAACCGCAGGCGGAGCTTGCGTTCAAGGATGCCGATTTGATCGTGCTCTCCCCTGGCGTGCCGGCCGATGTAGACGTCGTAGCCACCGCTCGCAAGCGCGGCGTGTGGGTCGTCGGCGATCTGGAACTTGCCAGTTGGTTCCTCCAGGGCGATTCCATCGGCATCACCGGTTCGAACGGAAAGACGACCACCACCGCACTCACCGGCCACATTCTTCAAGCCAGCGGTATCCCCGCACAGATCGGTGGCAACATCGGAACGCCGCCGGCATCGCTGGTGAAAAGCTCGCGGGCGGGACAGTGGAATGTGCTGGAGTTGTCCAGCTTCCAACTCGAGACCACCGAAACATTCCACGCGCGAATCGGCGGCGCCCTTAACGTGACGCCCGATCATTTGGATCGCCACTACACACTTGAAAATTACGCCGCAGCGAAGGGTCGTCTGTTCGACACGCAGCAGGCCGGCGATTGCGCGGTGCTGAATGCCGACGACGAAATTTGTCGCGGGTACGCCTCGCGCACCGCGGGAACCGTGCTGTGGTTCAGCTCGACGCGCACGATCGAGGCGGGTGCGTGGCTCGACGGAGGCAACATCGTGCTTGACGGTCACCGGCTCATGGAGACGCACGAAGTTCCGCTGCGCGGTGTCCACAATATCGAAAACACGATGGCCGCGGCGTTGATGGCGCGCCAAACGGGCGCATCGATCGAACAAATCCGGGCGGCAGTGATGAGTTTCCCCGGAGTCGAGCATCGTCTGGAATTCGTCCGCGAAATCGACGGAGTCCACTGGTATAACGATTCCAAAGCCACCAACGTCGATGCGACGCTCAAAGCCATCGCCGCGTTTGAAGGCCGCTTGTGGATCATTCTGGGCGGCAAAGACAAGAACAGCGATTACACGCCGCTCGCTGCGCCGCTACGTGAGAAAGCTCACGCCGCACTTCTGATCGGTGCCGCTGCGGAAAAAATCGAATCGCAATTGCTGGGAGCGGTACCGATGATCCGCTGCGGAACGCTAAACGCCGCCGTTGGAGAAGCGGATGCGCGCGCCGCCGCAGGCGACACGGTGCTGCTCGCTCCGGCCTGCGCCAGTTTCGATCAGTTCCAGGATTTTGAGCATCGCGGCCGCGAGTTCAAACGAATGGTCCATGCTCTGCGAGGTGCCATATGGCCAAGCTGAAGACTGATTGGATCCTGTTCGGCGCTATTCTCGCGATGACTGCGTTCGGTTTGGTGGTGCTGTACAGCGCGTCGTCGGTCGTTGCCGAACTGCGCTACAAGTTCGAACCGTATCACTTCCTGTTGCGGCAGCTCATGTGGGCGGCTGTCTCCTTTCCGGTTTTAATGGCTTTCAAGCGCTTCGATTATCGTCGGCTAAACACGCCCGCTTGGGCGTTCTCCGGCCTGGGTGTTGTGCTGGGACTGCTCGTGGTGGTGTATTTCTTCGATCTCAAATCCCACCGCTGGTTCAGGATTCCGGGGTTCGGCTCGTTGCAGCCTTCTGAGTTTGCGAAGCCGGTGCTGATCGTGTTTCTCGCGTATTTCGTCGCCCGGCGGGCGCACGCGATCAACGACAAACGCGTTCTCCGACAGGCCTTCGTCGCGGTCGCGATGCTTGGATTTCTGGTAGTCGTTGCAGACTTGGGGACGGCGCTTGTGCCCGTGATAACCGCAGTCGTGGTGTTCTGGATCGCGGGACTGGAACGGCGGCACATGCTGCGAGTGATGCTGCTGGGCCTTGCGTTTGTGATGATCGCTATCTGCTCGAAAGGCTACCGGCTGGGACGCATCATCGCTTACGTGGACCCGGAGTATCGCATTATCGAAACTTTCGACCGCTGGGGACTGGTGCGTTCCTACGTCCAGAATTCGAGCGCAGGTCGCGATCCCGGTTATCAATCCCGTCAATCCAAAATCGCCGTGGGCACCGGGGGCGTTTTGGGCGTGGGCCTGATGCAGGGTAAACAGAAGTTGATGTTCCTGCCTGACGGGCACACCGATTTCATCTACGCGACGGTCGGCGAAGAGCTGGGATTGTGGGGCGCGACCGCCGTGCTCTTGGGATTCGTCGTGATCCTGTGGCGCGGCGTGCGCCTGTTCCTGCTGGCTCGCGAAGATTTCGGAAAATATCTCGCACTGGGTGTTACGGTTTCCATCGTGGTGCAGGCTCTGCTCAACATGAGCGTCGTGCTGGACATGGTTCCCACCAAGGGATTTCCGCTGCCTATGATCAGTTTCGGCGGGAGTTCGCTGCTGAGTACGCTCGCGTCGCTGGGGATGTTGCTGAGCGTGAGTGAACATGAGGGATGAAAGCAAGTTTTGTTATGGCCGGCGGCGGCACCGGGGGGCATGTGGTCCCGGCGCTGGCCGTCGCGCGCGAGTTGCGGGCTCGCGGCCACGACGTGCGCTTCATCGGTACCCAACGCGGTTTGGAATCGACGCTTGTGCCGGAGGCGGGATTCCCCATCGAGTGGATCGAGATCGGCGGACTGAAGCGCGTCGGATTGCGCCGGACCATTACGTCGCTGGGTGTGCTGCCCCGCAGCGTGTGGCACGCAGCACGTTTGCTGGAGCATCCGCGTCCGGTGGCGGTTTTCTCGACGGGCGGATATGTCGCGGGTCCGGTATTGTTAGCCGCGGGATTGAAGAAAATCCCAGTGGTGATCATCGAGCCGAACGCGATTCCGGGTTTTACGCACCGCCGCATGGCGCGTTTCGTATCGCGCGCGCTGGTAAGTTTTCCAGAGACGGCGCGCTGGTTTCCTCAGGGCCGCACCGAAGTGACTGGGCTCCCGGTTCGCGAAGAGTTTTTTCAGGTGCAGCCCAAGCCACGCGGCACGACGCTGACCGTGCTGATTACCGGCGGCAGCCAAGGCTCGCGGACGCTGAATCGCGCGGTGGAGCAAAGCTGGCCGCTGTGGCCGGCGAAATTTGTGCGATTGATTCACCAAACCGGTACTTCCGCGTTTTCAGAAATCGAGCCGCGCTTTCGTTGCGCGGGCGTCGACGGAGAACTATACGCCTTCCTGCACGATATGCCGCGCGCCTTCGCCGAAGCCGATCTGGTGGTGAGCCGATCGGGCATGGGAGCAATCAGCGAATTGTGGGCGGCGGGGAAGCCGTCGATTCTCGTCCCGCTACCCACCGCCAGCGATCAACATCAACTGCGCAACGCGGAAGCAATGGAACGGGCCGGCGCGTCGATATTGATCGCGGATTCGGAAATGACCGGCACTCGACTGGTGGAGGAAGTGACCCGCATCGCGAGCGACTTGGACTTATTAGAAAGGATGGGGCGGGCGGCGCGCGCCTTCGCGAAACCCGATGCGGCGCGGAGGGCAGCTGAGGTACTCGAAGGTTACCTGAACCCAACCCATTGACATGGCGTACGAAAGCCGAAACAATACACTATTAAAATGTTTTTCAAGCTCGGCCCCGTTCACTTCGTCGGAATCGGCGGGATCGGTATGAGCGGACTGGCCGAGGTGCTGATCGATCTGGGTTATCCGGTGAGCGGATCCGATCTGAAATTATCTACGGTGACGGAGCGGCTAGCCGCTCGCGGCGCAACCGTGCACGAGGGTCATCGCCCCGAAAACCTCGGCTCCGCGAAAGCCGTAGTGGTCAGTTCCGCGGTGCGTCCCGACAACCCGGAAGTACTCGAAGCGCGCCGGCAGGGTATTCCCGTGATCCCGCGCGGCGAGTTGCTAGCGGAGCTGATGCGTCAGAAATATGGCATCGCGGTCGCGGGCAGCCACGGCAAAACCACAACGACTTCGATGATCGCTGCGCTGCTCAGCTATGCGAGTCTCGACCCGACGGTAGTGGTCGGCGGGCGCGTGGGCATGATGGGTGGCAGCAATGCGCGCGTGGGCAAGAGCGATTACCTGGTGGTCGAAAGCGACGAGAGCGACGGCTCTTTTCTCAAGCTAGCGCCGATCGTGGTGGTGATCACCAATATCGATCGCGAACATCTCGACTACTACCCGAGCCTCGGTGAGATTCGCCGCGCGTTCGCCGAATTCGCTGGAAAAATTCCGTTCTATGGGGTTGCTATCCTGTGCCTGGACGACGAGAACGTCCAGCAGATCCTGCCCGCTGTGAATCGCCGGATCCTTACCTATGGCATTAGCGCGCAGGCCGATCTTAGGATCACGCACTCGACCACTGGCCATATGTCGAGCGAGTTTCATCTGTATTTTCGGGGGCAGGATTTAGGCTGCTTCCGCTTACACGTTCCCGGCGCGCACAACGTGCTGAATGCCACCGCCGCGATCGCGGTTGCGCTCGAACTCGAAGTACCGATTGAAAAAATCCGCGAGGCGCTCGAAACGTTCAGCGGCGTTGATCGACGTTTTCAGGTTCGTGGATCGGAGCGCGGCATAACCGTGATCGACGATTACGGCCACCACCCCACGGAAATTCGCGCCACTCTGGCCGCCGCGCGGGCCTGCCGTTTCGAGCGCATCCACGTGCTGTTTCAGCCGCATCGCTATTCGCGCACTGAAGCGCTGATGGACGATTTCGCGCGCGCGTTTCACCAGGCCGACTCAGTCCACGTAATGGACATTTATGCCGCTTCGGAACAACCGCTCGAAGGTATCACTGCTGAAGTGCTGGTCGACCGCTTGAGCGGATTCGGACATCGCGCCGCGCATTACGTGGGGTCCATGGATCGCGGGGTCGCTGCGGTCCTCGAAAGTGCCGCATCCGGCGATGCGATCCTCACGCTGGGCGCTGGGAATGTTTATCAGGCCGGCGATCGAATTCTCGCCGCACTGCGAGGTGCGAGCTGATGGGTCGCCGCACGTACGAGGGCACCGCCCGGCTGCCGGGACTGGACGACGCACAGCAGCGCTCCGAGAATCTCCAGCGCGATATGGCGAACCGTTCTGGCGATGCGATGCCGCGATTACGCAGCCGCGCCGCCCCAACCTCTACCCGTCCGGTTCCCACGCGCCAGATCGTGATCGGAGCGGTGGTCACGGTAGTGATCCTGGTCGCCGCGTTCATGGTCTTCAATCGCGTTGAGAGATTCCTGATTAACGATCCGCGCTTCGCGCTGAACGGGCCGGATGGTGCAGCCGAGACTGCCACGCTCGAAGTGGCCGGCGCCGCGCATGCTTCGCATCGAGCGATTCAGGCGGTTTTCGAGCGCGACGCGGGACGCAGCGTGTATCTGCTTCCTCTGGCCGATCGTCGTATTGCGTTGCGCGCCGTAGATTGGGTGAAGGACGTATCGCTCGCGCGCATCTGGCCGAATCGCATTGTCGCGCGGATTCTCGAACGCAAGCCGGTGGCCTTCGTGCCCCTGGCGGCGAATCGCTTCGGACTGATCGACGCCGACGGCGTAATTCTGCCGCCCGCGCCCGATCGCTTCACTTTCCCGGTACTGGCCGGCGTACGCGTCACCGACAAAATCGAGGAGCGCCGCGACCGGGTGCAGC
The DNA here is from genome assembly GCA_036006545.1 of Bryobacteraceae bacterium. Lineage (GTDB taxonomy): Bacteria > Acidobacteriota > Terriglobia > Bryobacterales > Bryobacteraceae > Palsa-187. The sequence continues at coordinate 8,223 of DASYPO010000411.1, read as the reverse complement.
GCATGCTGCGGCTTACCGGCGAGCTGGGCGATCAGGCCGCGCAGGTCTCTGAGATCGACGTTTCGGATCGCGACAATCTGAAAGTGACGCAGCCCTGGGAAGGCCGCATCGTAACGTTGCATTTGGGCGATCACAATTTTGCGCTACGCTACCGCAACTTCCTGAATAATTTCCCCGCAATCAAGCAGCGCTTACCCGGCGCCGTCAATCTCGACCTGCGCCTCGAAGATCGAATCACGGTGGTGGAATGATGCCCCAGAAAATACAGCTCGCGGTCGGTTTGGACGTGGGCGCGTCGCGCACTCGCTGCGTGATTTGCGCGCTGGATGGCGAGTACATTCGTTACCTCGGTCACGGTCTCGCGATTTCGTCCGGCTGGGCGCGCGGCCGCTTGGCCGATCAGGAAGCGGTTTCAGAATCCATCCGCGCCGCGGTGACGGATGCCGAACGCGATGCGGGAGTGCAAGTGGACAGCGTCACTGCAGGAATTGGCGGCGCGCACGTGGAAGGCGGGCAGAGTCGCGGCCTGTACGAGTTCGGCCGTCCGCACGAAGTGGATTCGGCGGATATGGCGTACGCCGTCGAATGCGCCGCCGAGGTTCGCCTGGAGCGCGACCGCATGCTGCTGCACGTGCTCCCGCAAGATTTTATTCTGGACGGGCGCGCGGGATTTCGAAAGCCGCAGCGTGGTGTGTGCTCGCGGCTCGAAGCCAATGTCCACGTGATTACCGGATCGTATCAGGAGCACCAGGCTCTGGTGCTCGCGATCCACATGGCGCATCTGGCTGTCGAAGAAACGGTGTTCGAGCCGGTCGCTGGCGCATACGCCTGCCTGGGTCCCGAAGATCGCGCGCGTGGCGTCGCGCTCCTCGATCTTGGTCTACATTCCACCGGTCTCGTGGTCTATGACGGCGATGCGCTGTTGCTGGCCTCTAACCTGGTGGTATGCGCCGATCACTTCACCACCGACGTCGCGTCGGTTTTCAAAGTGACCTACGAAGACGCCGAATGTCTGAAACAGCAGTACGGCTGCGCACTCATGGGTTTGACTTCGGACTCGACGTTGATCGAAGTTCCGTCGCCTGAAGGTCGCCCGCCGCGCGAGGCGAAGCGCGCGGAACTGATCGAAATTCTGGAAGCGCGCGCGGAGGAAATGTTCCTCTACGCGCGCACCGAGCTGCAGCGCGTGGGCATGGACCGATCGCTGCTCGAAGGCATCGTGCTTACGGGCGGTGGCGCGCAGCTCACCGGCATGTGGGACATGGCGGAGCGCGTACTCAACTGCCAGGCGTCCACCGGTCTCGCCAAAGGGATCGGCGATTGGCCCGAGGAATTGGAAAGCCCGGTGTGGACCACCGCGGCGGGATTGGCAATGTATTCGGCGAAACTCAAGCTGCATCGTCCGCCCAAGCGGCGGGCTTCGGGCTTGATGGGACTGGTCATGAGATAGCAAAACACACAAGGAGTAAAACAGATGGCACTTGACGGACTGAAATTCGCAATCGAAGAAGAGGACGCGCCGCAAACCAAGATTCGCGTCTTCGGGGTGGGTGGCGGCGGATCGAATGCAGTGGCGCGCATGCAGAGCGAAGGGCTCACGGGCGTCGATTTTTGCGTGATCAACACTGATATTCAAGCGCTCAACGCATCACCGGTGCCCAGTCAATTGGCAATCGGCTCGAAGATGACGCAGGGCCTGGGCGCGGGATCGGATCCCGAAACCGGTAAGCAGGCCGCGCTCGAAGATACCGAGAAAATTATCGATCTGTTGGAAGGCGCTGACATGGTGTTCGTCACCGCGGGCCTGGGCGGCGGCACTGGGACCGGCGCGGCTCCGGTCGTGGCATCGCTTGCGAAGGAACTGGGCGCGCTCACCGTCGCCGTCGTCACCAAGCCGTTTTCGTTTGAAGGACCCAAACGCCGCAAACAAGCGGAGCAAGGTCTGGCCGAACTCGCGAGCGTCGTGGATACCGTTATTTCGATTCCCAACGATCAACTCCTCGAACTGGTTCCCAAAGGCACCAGCTTCTTCGAAGCGTTTCGCGTGGCTGACGATGTGCTGCGCCAGGCCGTGCAAGGCATCGCCGATATCATCACCACGCCCGGCCTGATCAATCGCGATTTTTCGGACGTGCGTTCCATCATGAACGGCATGGGCTACGCCATGATGGGCACCGCGTCGGCACGTGGCGAAAACGCAGCCATGAACGCCGCCGAGAAAGCCATCACGTGTCCGCTGATGGAAGCGGGCGGAGTGCGCGGCGCGCGCGGCGTGCTAATCAACATTACTGGGTCCAGCCGCCTAAGCCTGCACGAAGTCAACGAAGCCTGCACGCTGATTCGCGAGGCTTGCGCCAACGACGATGTGCAGATCAATTTCGGCGTCGTGCTCAACGAGGCCATGGGCGAAGAGGTGAAGATCACCGTAATCGCCACCGGATTCGTGCGCGAGAATCTTCCGGCGATCGAGCGCCGTCCGCGTGCGGGTTACGCTGTATCGTCGCAAGTCGCTGCGACTCCCGCGCCGGTCACCCCGCAAATGACTCTGCCTCCCGCCGAGCCGGTTTACGAAGAGCCGGTTGCACAGGAACCGATGCACGCCGAAGTCGTCGCGGCCGAACAAGTGTATGTCGAGCCGGTGAACGATGCACCGATGAGCATGGCGGCTTCCGCTACCGCCGCGCCGCCCGCTCCGCCTTCGAACGGCGCGCCGACGAATGGTCAGACGGAGCCGCTGTTCAACAATCTGGATGTCCCGGCGATTCTACGCCGCGATCGTCGTCTGGTGCAATAGCGATAAGCCACTACAATTGAAGTGATGGACCATCTGCCCACGCGCGCGCAGATGCAGGCGTACGTGCGCCGCTGGAAAGAGCTGCGGCCGATACTCGAGCGGATGAGTGACGAAGATATTCGCCGCGCGAATACGCAGGATTCCATCCGAATATTCGATCAGGCCTTTCGCATTGCTTTGCGCGACCTTCCGCCGCGTGAATCGTCTGGGTTAGTCGAATGGCAGCGCTACATGCAGATCTGGCGCGAACGTGGAACCAGTTAACCGTAGGGCGTTGTGGTGGCGTATCGGACGACCAACGTCCATCATCGCGGTCGTGATCTCCCTGGCAATCCATGTGGCGACGTTCTTCACTCTAATTACTCCGTTTTCGCTCCTCGCAGTTATCCCGTTCTTGATCATTGGTGGAAGCTCCTTGAACGCGCTTTGGTCACGTCGCCGTTTTTTCCCCTCGATAAAATCCTGGCTACTGACTGCCTCCCTGCTCGCATACTTCGCCTTCCACTTTGTCTTGGTTTACCGAGCAACTGGCGGAGCGACGGGCACCGGCATCGAGAATGGTCATTACGTTTACACTTACAAGACGCGGGTTATCCGGGCGATTACCGATGAGGAGTATCAGAGCTGGCCCAACTTGATCACACGCCTGATGAGTGTTTGGATAGCAACCATGGCCTGCTTCCAGGCCATCCAGTTCACCCGTCAGCTCGACGACGCGCCGCCGAAAAGCTGACTCACCCCGCCAAATGCAGCACCACGCTCCGCCGATGCGCCGACGTCCGGTGCTCGAATAAATAAATCCCTTGCCACGTCCCCAGCGCCATGCGCCCGTTGACCACCGGAATCGACAGACTGGTCTGCGTCAGCGCCGCACGCAGGTGCGCGGGCATATCGTCGGAACCTTCGCTGGTGTGTCGATAGCGCGAATCGTTCTCGGGCGCGATTCGTTCGAAATAATCCGCCATATCGCGCAGCACGTCCGGATCGGCGTTCTCCTGAATCACCAGCGACGCGGAAGTGTGTTGCACGAACACGGTTAGCAGCGCTGTCTCGACCGCCACGCTCGCGACCCAAGTGGCGATCTCACGTGTCAACGGATAGAATCCCTTGCCGCGCGTAGAAATGTGAAGCTGGTGTGTCACCTGCTTCATCGGCGTGGATCTGTGTCCATCTGCGGCTGATTACTCGACCGTGACACTCTTCGCCAGGTTGCGCGGCTGGTCGACGTCACAACCTCGTCGTACCGCAATGTGATACGCCAGCAACTGCAGCGGCACTACTTCGAGAATCGGCAGCAGCAGTTCGTCGGTGCGCGGCACCTCGATCACGTGGTCGGCGACCTTCGAGACCTCGTCATCACCCTCGCACACCACTGCCACCACGATGCCTTCGCGAGCTTTTACTTCCTGGATGTTCGAGAGCGTCTTCTCGTACAGCAGGCAGCTCATCTCGTCCGATTCATCCCGTGTCGCGAGCACCACAGTCGGCAGATTCCCATCGATGAGCGCGTTGGGCCCGTGCTTCATTTCGCCGGCCGGGTAACCCTCTGCATGAATGTAGGAAATTTCTTTAAGCTTGAGCGCGCCTTCGAGCGCGATCGGGAAATGCACGCCGCGGCCAAGGTATAGAAAATCAGACGCGCGGAACAGGGCTTTGGTCAGTTCATCGTAAACCCCGTCCTGGCGCAGAATGCTTTCGAGTTGTGCCGGGATCTTCAGCAGCTTGTCCACCATCACGCGCGATTTCTCGGCGCTCAGCGTATCCCGCGCCTGGCCCAGATGCATGGCCAGCAGGCACAGCGCGGTCAGCTGTCCGGTGAACGCTTTGGTGGACGCCACGCCGATCTCGGGACCCGCATGTGTGATCAGCGTGCCCGCCGCCTCGCGGGTGATCATCGATCCGACCACATTGCAAATCGCCAGGGTCTTCGATCCCTTGGATTTGGCTTCGCGCTGCGCCGCTAGAGTGTCCGCGGTTTCTCCCGATTGCGAAATCACGACAGTCAGCGTGTCGCGCCCCAGAATCGGATCGCGATAGCGGAACTCACTGCCGTAATCGACCTCTGCGGGCAGCCTTGCCAGGCGTTCGATCATGAACTTGCCGGCCAGCGCCGCGTGCCAGCTTGTGCCGCATGCCACGATCCGCACCTGTCGAAATTCCTTGAACTCTTTGGGCGAAATATCCATCTCGTCCAGAAAAATCCGTCCGGATTCCTGGCCCACGCGCCCGAGCGTGGTGTCGCGCACGGCACGCGGCTGCTCAAAAATTTCTTTGAGCATGAAATGCTTATATCCGCCCTTCTCGGCCATGATCGGATCCCACAGGATGTGCGTCACCTGGCGCTTCACCGCGCGCCCGTTGAAATCAGTGAGGTGCACGCCATCGCGGGTCAGCACCGCCATGTCGCCATCCGCCAGGAAGAACATGTCGCGTGTGTGCGAGAGCAGCGCGGGCACGTCCGATGCCACGAAATACTCGCCGTCGCCCAGTCCCACAACTACTGGCGGTCCGGAACGCGCAGCGACGATCTTGTTCGGATCCTTGCGCGAGATCACGCTCAGCGCGAACACTCCGGTGAGCTGCCGCACGGCGTCCCGCACCGCGTTCTCGAGATTGCCGTCGTAGTGCTTTTCGACCAGGTGCGCGATCACCTCGGTGTCTGTCTCGGTAACGAACTTGTGCCCTTCGGCTTGCAATTGCCGCTTCAGCGACAGGTAATTCTCGACGATGCCGTTGTGCACCACCACGATGTCGCCGTGGCAGTCGCGATGCGGATGCGCGTTTTCTTCCGTCGGCCGCCCGTGCGTGGCCCAGCGGGTGTGTCCAATTCCGTAAGGACCGTCCACGGGGCTGAGCCGCAGCGTCTCTTCGAGGTTGCGCAGTTTACCCGAGGCGCGCCGCACGGCGATACACCCTTCCGCGTCGAGCACCGCGACGCCGGCCGAGTCGTAGCCGCGGTACTCCAGGCGTTTCAGCCCTTCCATAATGATCGGAACCGCTTTACGCGGCCCAATGTAGCCGACAATTCCACACATAAATGTTTGTTAGCCGCCCTACTCGAAAAATTCCACGCGGTAGTCTTCGATCACCGGATTGGCCAGCACGTCGCGCGCGATCTGGTCCATTTCTCGCTCCACGTCTGAGCGCGAGGCTCCCGGCGCGATTTCGATTTCGAAGAATTTGCCCTGGCGCACGTCGGCTACAGAACGATGTCCGAGGCCGTTCAGCGCGCTGCGAATGGTCTGCCCCTGCGGATCGAGCACCGTCGGTTTGAACGTTACGAATACGCGAGCTTTCATTAGTCTTCATTGTAGGCTGCGGCGCGGACTTGAGCCCGTGGCACGGGCTTTAGCCCGCAGCGCCGGCTTCAGCCGACGTATCATTAGAAAGATAAGGAGCGCGCCATCTTTAAGCTCGCGGTTCTCGCTTCGTCCAGCGCCGGAAACTCCGCCCTGGTGGCAACCGAGCGAACCCGTCTCCTGGTGGACGCCGGCCTGTCGCGCAAAGAAACTTTTGAGCGGCTGGAAGCCGCCGGCTGCGCCCCGGAATCGCTGACTGCGATTCTGATCACCCACGAACACACCGATCACGTGTGCGGTCTGCCCGCCATCGCACGCAAGCTGGATATTCCGGTATACCTTTCGCGGCTCACCGCACCCGCGGTGGTTTGGAACGAATACGCGCCGCGCCTCGAACTTTTCCAAGCCGGTGCGAGTTTCATGATCGGCGATATCGACGTCGTCAGCTTCACCATTCCGCACGACGCGGCCGACCCGGTGGCATTCTCGTTCCGCGCCGAGGGTATCAAATTTTCGATCGCCACCGACCTGGGGTATCTTCCCGAATCGGTGCGTAATAACCTGCGCGGTTCGGATGCGCTGTTGCTCGAATCCAATCACGATATCGAGATGCTTAAAGTCGGTCCCTATCCCTGGTCGGTGAAGCAGCGCGTGATGGGCCGGATGGGGCATCTTTCGAACGAGGTTGCCTGCAACTTCGTGCGTGACGATCTGGATTCGCGCACGTCCTGCGTGATTCTGGGGCATCTGAGCGAGAGCAATAATCATCCCGCGCTGGTGCGCTTGATGGCCTCGCAGGCGCTCAATGGACGCAGCCTGTTCACGCGCTTTCTGGTGGCCGACCCGCGCCGCGCGACCGAGGCGGTGGTGTTCTAGCCCGAGATGAACGCAGATAAACGCAGATGATTGCACGCTACACACGCCCCGACATAGGGCGAGTCTTCTCGGACGAAAATCGTTTCACTCAATGGCTCGCCGTCGAGCTAGCGGCCTCTGAAGCGCTCGCCGAATTGGGCCAGGTACCTGCGGCCGCAGCTTCCGCGCTTCGCGCGTACGCCGCCTTCGACGTTCAGCGGATTCATGAAATCGAGCGCGAAGTGAAGCACGACGTCATCGCCTTCACGACCGCTGTCTCGGAGAACATGGCTGCCGCCGGCCACGCCGATGCCTCTCGCTGGCTGCACTACGGTCTCACCTCGAACGACGTGGTCGATACCGCGCAAGCATTAGTACTGGCGGAGGCGTCGCGGCTGTTGCTCGAAGCGACCCGCATGCTGGCGGCTTCGTTGCGCCGCCGCGCGTTCGAATACAAACACACGGTGCAGATCGGACGCACCCACGGGATCCACGCCGAGCCGATTACTTTCGGATTGAAGCTCGCCCTGTGGTACGACGAACTGATGCGCGGGCGCGACCGGCTGGAAGCCGCGGCTCACGATCTACGCGTCGGGAAGCTTTCGGGCGCCGTCGGCACCTTCGGTCACATTGCGCCCTATGCCGAGGAGAAAATCTGCGCGCGTCTGAACCTCAGGCCTGCTGCGATCGCTTCGCAAGTCATCTCGCGCGATCGTCATGCGGCATGGGTCTGCGCGTTGGCGCTCATCGCCGCGACGCTCGAAAAGATTTCCCTCGAAATCCGGCATCTGCAGCGTACCGAGGTTCGCGAAGCCGAGGAGCCGTTTTCCGAAGGTCAGAAGGGTTCCTCCGCGATGCCGCATAAGCGCAACCCGGTCACCTCGGAACAAATCTGTGGGCTGGCGCGCATCGTGCGCTCGAACGCTCAGGCCGCGTTTGAGAACATCGCACTGTGGCACGAACGCGACATCTCGCATTCCTCAGTCGAGCGCGTGATTCTGGCCGACTCCGCGATTCTCACCGATTACATGCTGGCGAAAACCATCTGGCTGATCGACGGCATGCGCGTTTACCCGGAGCGCATGCAGCGCAACCTCGAGAGTACCAACGGGCTGATCTTTTCAGGACAGCTGCTGCTCGATCTTTCGGCAGCCGGAATGCTGCGGGAGGATGCCTATAAGGTAGTTCAGGGGCATGCCCTGCACGCTTGGGAGACAGAAGGCGACTTTCGAGCGGCAGTCTGTCAAGACCAAAAAATCCTTTCTGTTCTATCAT
>DASYPO010000410.1:0-4863 GCA_036006545.1 Bryobacteraceae bacterium | reverse complement strand
CTTGAAGTAATCCGAATATAGCAGGCGGCCCTCGTCGTGAGCGTTACGAAAGGTCGTGGGGACCAGCTTCAGCGACCTCCACACCTCCGTCGATAGTCCAGTTTGGCCGAGACGGGGAAGCGCACCATGCTCGAACAAGTGCTGCGCGTAAGAGAAATGGTAAGCCTCGTCGTAGCCCTCCCACAACGGTAAGACCAAGCAGGCCAGCGTGGTCTGCAACACGGCGTAGATTACGATCAGCAGCGTTCGTGCATCGACGCCTGGGACCCCAGCCGCTTGCGCAGAATTTTCGATATCCGACGCGGACAACTTGTCGTGAATATGGGCGATAGTAGCACGCTCCAGTGGCGCCGTTTAGGTGGCGAAAATGAACGGCGCAGGGCGCATGCTACACTAGGGGTTTTGGTTCCCTCCGGTAACCGAAACATCCCCCTTGGAGGACTGTGCAGTGGCAGAGCGAATGCGACATATTTTTACGTCCGAATCCGTGACCGAAGGTCACCCGGACAAAATGGCCGACCAGATTTCGGATGCGGTGCTGGACGCCGTCCTGACCGCCGACCCCACCGGCCGCGTCGCCTGCGAAGTGCTGGTCACCACCGGCATCTGCGTGGTCTCGGGCGAAATCACCACCACCAGCTACGTGGACGTCCCCAAGCTGGCCCGCCAGGTCATCCACGAAATCGGCTACACCGACGCTGAGATGGGGTTCGACTCCAAGACCTGCGGCGTCCTCAACACCATTCAGTCTCAGTCCCCCGACATCGCCATGGGCGTCGATACCGGGGGCGCAGGCGACCAGGGCCTCATGTTCGGCTACGCCTGCGACGAAACCGCCGAGCTAATGCCGTTGCCGATCATGCTCGCGCATAAGCTGGTTCGCCAGTTGAGTGAGGTGCGCCGCGCGGGAACCCTGAGCTTCCTGCGGCCCGACGGCAAGAGTCAGGTCAGCGTCGAATATATCGACGGAAAGCCCGCCCGCATCGACGCCGTGGTGGTTTCCACGCAGCACGATCCCGACGTCACCCAGGAAACGCTGGTTGCCGAAGTGAAAAAGCACATCATCGACCCGATTCTTCCCAAGCACATGGTCGATGCCGACACCAAGTTCCACATCAATCCCACCGGTCGTTTTGTTATCGGCGGACCCCACGGCGACACCGGCCTCACCGGCCGCAAGATCATCGTCGATACCTACGGCGGCATGGGTCGTCACGGCGGCGGCGCCTTCTCCGGGAAGGATCCGACGAAGGTCGATCGCTCCGCCTGCTACATGGCGCGCTATATCGCCAAGAACATCGTTGCCGCTGGACTCGCCAGCCGTTGCGAAGTGCAACTCGCGTACGCAATCGGCGTGGCTGAGCCCGTTTCGGTGATGGTCAATACGTTCACCACCGGCACGATCGAAGAAGAGCGACTGGTCGAGCTGGTTCGCGCGCATTTCATCCTGACGCCGAAGGGAATGATCGAGCACCTGAAACTGCGCCGCCCGATTTACCGCAAGACTGCCGCCTTCGGCCACTTCGGCCGTACCGAAGACAGCTTCAGTTGGGAAGCGACCGACAAAGCCGGCGCACTGAAAGAAGCCGCGAAGGAAAGCTCGCAACCCCTGGCCGCCGCCCGCGCATAAATCGCAGAAAGAAAATACCATGGCATCTATCGCAACTTCCGTTCCCTCTGATGTAAAAGATCTCGCGCTGGCTGACGTCGGCAAGCGCCGCATTGAGTGGGCCGCGCAGTCCATGCCTGTGCTCGGAATTATCCGCAAGGAATTCCTCAAGAGCAAACCGCTCAAAGGCATTCGCGTCGCCGCGTGCCTGCACGTCACCACCGAAACCGCCAACCTGATGATCGCGCTGCGCGACGGTGGGGCCAACATCGCGCTGTGCGCATCCAATCCGCTCTCGACCCAGGACGATGTGGCCGCAGCGCTGGTTCGCGAGTACGGCATCCCGACTTTTTCCATCAAGGGCGAATCCAACGACGTTTACTATGCGCACATGAACTCGGCCATGGATCACAAGCCGCAGTTCACCATGGACGACGGTGCGGACGTAGTTTCGCTACTGCACACCAAGCGCAAGGATCTTCTCGCGGGCGTCATCGGCGGGACTGAAGAGACCACCACCGGCGTCATTCGCCTGCGCGCCATGGCGAAGGATAAAGTGCTCGGCTACCCGATCATCGCGGTCAACGACGCGCTCACCAAGCACTTGTTCGATAACCGCTACGGCACCGGCCAGTCGACCATCGACGGCATCATTCGCGCAACCAACGTGCTGCTCGCCGGCCTCTCGGTCGTCGTCGCCGGATACGGCTGGTGTGGACGCGGCGTCGCGATGCGCGCGCGCGGTTTAGGCGCGAACGTGATCGTTACCGAAATCGATCCGACCAAAGCTATCGAAGCCGTGATGGACGGTTTTCGCGTAATGCCCATGAGCCAGGCCGCCGCGATCGGCGACGTGTTCGTCACCGTGACCGGCAATAAGAAGGTGATCGCGCAGGAGCATTTCGAAAAGATGAAGAACGGGGCCATCCTGTGCAACTCCGGCCACTTCAACGTCGAGATCGATCTGGATCAGCTCGCCACGCTTTCCGCCTCGCGCAAGGAAGCCCGCCAGTTCGTCGAAGAATTCAAGATGAAGGACGGCCGCAATATTTACGTCCTCGGCGAAGGCCGCCTGATCAACCTGGCTGCCGCCGAAGGTCACCCCGCCAGCGTCATGGATATGAGCTTCGCCAACCAGGCGCTGTCGGCCGAGTACATGGTGCAGAATCACTCTAAGCTCGAGAAGGCCGTCTACTCGGTGCCCGAAGAGCTCGACAAGCGCGTGGCGAAAATGAAGCTCGAATCGATGGCCGTCGACATCGACAAGCTCACGCCGGAGCAGGAAGAGTACCTCGCCGGCTGGGCCGAGGGCACGTAACGCAGGCGCGTCGTGGCGCGGGCTTCAGCCCGCAGCCTCGGCTTCAGCCGAGGTATCAAAGCAGGGCTGGTGGAGACCCCTTTTGGCACTAGTTGAAGGCTGCAAACATTCCATTGAAGTCACCGTCCCGGTGGCCGAGGTCGAAAAGGAAACGGAGCGCGTCGTCGCCACGATCCAGGCCAAGGCTAAGCTGCCCGGGTTCCGTCCCGGAAAAGCCCCGCTGAGCCTCATCAAATCGAAATTCGGCAGCGACATTCGCCAGGACGTTCTCGAAAAAATCGTCCCGCGCTTCTTCCGCGCCGCCGTCGACAAGGAAGAACTGCAACTGGTTGGCTCTCCCAACGTCACCGACGTGCATTTTCACGACGGCGAGCCGCTGAAGTTCAAAGCCGAGTTCGAAGTCGCGCCGACCATCGAGCTGGGCGAGTATCGCGGCCTGACGATTACCTACAACGAACCCGAAGTAAGCGACGCCGACGTCGACGCCCGCCTCCAGACCATCCGCGAGGAAAAGGCCGAGTACGTCAACGAGGATCCGCGTCCCGTGGTCGATGGCGATTACGTCGTCGTGGCGCTCGAAAGCATTTCGGGTCTCGCCGAAAAGATTTCCCAGGATGAGCTGATGCTCAAGATCGGTGACGAAGCCACCATGCCGGTCTTCACGGAAAATCTTCGAGGCGCTTCTCCGGACGAGGTTCGGGAATTTGAAGTGACCTATCCGGAGGATTACGATCGTCCTAATCTGGCCGGCAAGACCGTCAAGTTTCGCGCCACCGTGAAAGCCGTCCGCCGCAAGGAATTGCCCGAGCTCAACGACGAGTTCGCCAAGGACCTGGGCGATTATCAGACGCTCGACGAATTGAAAAACGCGGTTCGAACTGCACTGCAGCACGATCGCGAACACAAAGCCCAGGACGAAGCCAAGCACCAGCTACTAGACAAGCTGGTAGAAGCCCACGATTTCCCTGTGCCCGACGCCTACATCGATCGCCAAATCGAAATGAATGTAGAGAACCAGTTGCGACAGCTCGCCGCGCAGGGCGTCGATCCCAACAAGATCAAGCTGGATTGGAACAAGGTTCGCGAGTCGCAGAAAGAGCGCGCCACGAAAGACGTCCGGGCTTCACTGTTGCTCGACAAAATCGCCGAGCGTGAGGCCATCGCCGCTACCAACGACGAAGTGGATCGAGAAGTTTCGCGCATCGCCCGCCAGCGCCGCGAAGCTGTCGCCGCCCTGCGCCCCAAGCTGCAGAAGGACGGCACGCTGGGCCGTATCGCGGGGCACATCCGTACCGAGAAAACGCTGGCGCTGCTGTTCGAGCAGGCCCGCAAGGAATCCGGTCCGGCTCCCTCCGAAGAAAAGCCCGCCGAATAAATGACGTGGCGCGGGCTTCAGCCCGCAGGGTGGGCTTTAGCCCTCCAAACAAAGTTAATTTTCCGTCGGTACTTTCTCGACGTGATCGATCACTAGATGATTGATCGCCGCTTTTCGCGATTCCAGCTTGAACCCCATTTCCTGTAACACCGCGAAGATCGACGGGTTCTTGGATTCAACGCTTGCCGGGGATTCATACAGCCGCCCGGCCAGATCGGCCGGGTTGACATCGAAAACGAAATCGTAGAACCTCTCAATGCCGGTGGTGTCCAATACCGGCCGCCCCAACATACCCGAAAGCGACTGCGCGAATGCGGGCATCGTCGTTCGGTTAAGTTCAAAATGACCTAAGCTCGAAAACCGCGCTCCGCCCGGAGCATCTGGTGCGGATGGCTTCAGCTTCGGCACGGCCTTTGTCGCGACCAGCGCATATACGGCTTGTTCCTTCGATTCCCAATGCATTTTCAATCCAAACCGATCGCGTAGCATGCCTTGAAGCATGAGCGGAATCTGGTCCGTCGCGACACCCTCCGGAATCTTCGCGGAGAATTCGTACATCAG
>DASYPO010000409.1:0-20670 GCA_036006545.1 Bryobacteraceae bacterium | reverse complement strand
GGATTCCGTTGTCGCGTAACAGAGCGGCGAGACGAAAAAGATCCGAGTGCATCAGCGGCTCGCCACCCGAAAACACGACCCATTCGACACGCAGCTTTTTCAGGTCGTCCATGTGCCGCACAAGCTCGTTGGCGCCGATCTCCTCCGCCGTGTCGATTTTCCAGATGTCGCACATCACGCAGCGGCAGTTGCAGCGATTGTGTGGATACAGCACAAGAACGGGCAGTGATTCAAGAACTGCGTTCATATGCGAACCCGCTTGCCGGCCAGTCGGAGAGGTTCGCCGACGATGGACGCAGCTGCGCGATACAGCGCGCCAATTTTCGCGTCGACGAAAACTGTTCCGCGACCGGCGACACTCAGTCGCTCGAAGCCATTCGGTGCGAATCGTGCGCTCGCCAATCGAATTCGACCTTCGACAATTGCAATTTCTATTCGGCGCGTTGCCAGGAGCGTCTCGCAAGGCGATTCTCCGCGATCGCGGAGTACAATCAAATCCGCCGTTCCACGCTCGCGAATCTCACCGCGCCCGTCCGTCAGCCGCAGGATCGACGCCGCAGTTTCGGTGACCATCCTATATAAGGATGCCGGGCTTAGTTCCCAAAGGCGACGTGCGACCCGCAATTCATCCAGCAGGTCAGTGCGCGCTGTGATCGCCGAGTCGGTTCCCAGCGCGATCGGAACGCCGTTGTGAAACAGGGACTGTGGGAGCGTCGTGCCGAGGTTGAACAAGTTCGAACTCGGGCACGTAATCACCTTCGTTTCCGCGCGTCGCAGCTCACGTTGACGAATGTCCACGGCATGGACCAGCACGGTCCTTGAACCCAACGCGCCCATCGCTTTCAACTCCCGAATCTCTGACGAACCTGACCCGTCCGTCGACTCGCCTGCGTGAATCACGAACGGCCAGTCACCCGGCGTGCTTCGGAATCGCGCGGCCGTGTCGGGGCTAAAGGCAAGCGAATGCGCCCACCCAAAATCGCGGACTACGCGCACCGGGAATCGACACCCGAAAACGCGCGACTCGTACGGATTGTGATGACACACCGTGGTCGCACCGCTCATCAGATTCTTCATTCCACCCCAATACAAGCGCACGCGCCGCGGCACGCGACGATGGTCCTTCACCGGCGATTCATCCGGACGATACACGTCGCGAGCCCACTCGGTCGCATTCGGCCACGGCCCGCGCCCGAGCCTCGGGAACAAATTGAACTCCAGATGATCGTGCGCGTTGATCAGCCCCGGCAGAATCACGTGTCCACTCAAATCGATTCGATCGCCGCCGCCCACCGCGCCGAGCTTCACGATCTTCGCTCCGTGAATCGACACGTCCAATCGTTCGAACCTCGTCGCGCTCACGGCCACGCGCGCGCCACGCAGAATCATTCCGATCTCCGCCGGAATCGCGCGATCCAGATCGCTGGCACACCGCGCACCTCGTCGAACAACGCGGACTTTCCCGCCGCGTGGAACAGCGACCGATCCGGCTCGTCGAAACACGGTTCGCAGAATTCCTCGAGCTGCAGATCGCGAAACGACGCTTCACTCAGCTCGTACGGCGGCGTCTCGATCTCGCACGTTTCTCCTTCGCACGAGAAAGTCCGCTTCCATCCGAGCCGCAACGCATCGGGATGAAAATCGGTGACGATTACGATTCCGCCCGGCCGCGTAATTCGCGCCAGTTCCCCTAGCGCTGCACTCACCGGTTGCATGTGTCCGATCGTCAGCGTGCAGATAGTAGCATCCGCGGCTGCGTCGCGAAATGGTAGCCGCCGTCCATCGGCCTGCGCGAGCCGTCCTACAAGTCGCGGCTTGACCGATGCTGCGCGCAACATGTCTCGCGAGGCGTCGACGCCGATCGCTTGCGTGAAACTCATCCAGCGTCCGGTTCCACAACCAACGTCGATCACGCGGCCGCGCAGGCTGGCGATCCATGGCGTGAGGTGACGCGATTCCAGCGCCAGAATCGCGCTGCTTGATGTGTCGAACGACTCGGCCCACAGGCGATAACCCTCCTGCGGCGACACGACCTTCATAACGACTCGAGTCGTGGCTCGCGCAGCCGCAACCACTTTTGCACCCACCGGAGCTCCGCGGGATTGTCGAACGCGCCAACCGAATAGCGCCAGCTTCCCATCGACTTCAACAGCCAGCGTCCCCACCCCGGCAATCGCCAATCCTGAATGGTCGGCCAGCGCGCGTTCATCACTGTTTCGAAGCCGTGGATCTTGCGGCGCAGCTCCGGCGGCAGCCAGCGCAACTCCGGATCCTTGCGACTCGCGAAGTTGTACCAGCGTTCGGTCGCCCACTCCTCCGGTGTCGACGGAAATTCGTAGCTCTCCAGATTGCCGTACATTTCGCCGCGACGTTGCGGCACTGGAACATACGTCTGCACGACAATTTCGATGGCTGGATTTATCCGTTTCACTTTGCGCGCGAATGCGACGGTTTCGTCGAAGTCCGTTACGGAATCGCGTGGATCGCCGAAGATCAGCGAGAACTCAGGAACGATATCGAACTCGCGAATGCGCGCCGCCAGCTCCAGCGATTGTTCCGCGGTAATCTCCTTCTTCATCTCCTTCAACTTCCGGTTCGACCCCGATTCCACACCGAAGAAAATCATCACGCAGCCCGATTCACGCAGCTTGCGAAACGTCGCGTCAGAATACTTCAGCACCGCGTCGACGCGTCCCTCGCACCACCAGTTCATCTTTAGCGGGAGCATGCGCTCCGCAAGCTCGCGCGTGTGATCCTCGCGAAGAAAGAAGTTATTGTCGTAGAACTGCACCGCGTTCACGCCGTAGTCGCGCTGCAACATGGCCAGCGTCGAAACCGTACGCTCGGGCGTTTCCATCTTTTCGCGCGATCCAGAAAAACCGACCACTCCGCAGAAGTTGCACTGATACGGACACCCTATGCTCGCTTGATACACCGTTGTGCGCGATCCCAGAAAGGTCGGCCGCAAGTACAGCTTTGGATCCATACGGTGATATGGGATCAGCGGAAAATCGCCCGGCGATCGCAACGGGCGGTCGTCATTATGCACGTGCATCCCGAACGCGTCGCGAAATGACAGGCCGCGAATCGTAGACAGCGCCCGCGTGCCGTCCAACGCTTCCAGCAATTCGACGAACGTTTCCTCGCCTTGCCCCCGCACCGCGAAATCGACATACTTCGCGTTCAGGCAAGTGTCGGAGTAGAGCGACGGAAAATATCCGCCCCACACGATCGGCACCGCGGGCCATTTCTCTTTGAACCAACGGCACAGCGGCACCGCGGCCACCGTCTGCGGGCCCGGCATCACCGTCACGGCGAACACGCGCGCGTGCTGCTCCTGCATCGTGCGCTCAATCGTGATACGAGGATCGTCTTCCACGTTGCCGTCGACGATCGCGTAGTCTTCCTTGCCCTCGACCATCGCGGCGATCGCGAGGATCGACAGTGGATACCGACGATTCTTAGGCCTCGTGGCGCGCGGATTGAAGAAGAGAATCACGGATTGAGTTTGCCTTCCAGAATCCAGAATCGCGACGGGGGCCGCGCCCCCTTCAACCGCGCCCTCCATGGCCGTAGGTGCCAGGCCATGCCATACCAGGGCCGATGAATCCTCCAAGTCACGTTGAGTTCGCGTGCAAGCTCGTCAAGCATCGACTCGTCCAGATATTCGATGCTCCCCACGTGATCCGATTCGGTGCCGAACTGCGCCAGAAATTGCGCGTGCTTCTCGCGCCGCATCATTTCGCCGTGCTTGCGTAACTTGTACACCGGCGAATCCAGAACGACGATTCGTCCACCAGCGCGCAAAACGCGACGAGCTTCGACGAGAGTCCGCAGGTAATCGGAAGAGTAATGCAGCGACGCGTTATAAATCACCGCGTCGAATCGTGTGCCCGGAAACGGAAGCTGATCGAACTCCGCCTGCATCCGCGGAAACTCGCTCTGCAGCTTCGTGAAAAAATGGCGCGCCGCGCCCAACCCGTCGCGATCGTCATTCAACAGATCCAATGCGACGGGCCGATGTCCGCGCAGCGCAAGGCGGTAACACATCCAGCCCGTCCCCGCGCCCAAATCCAGCACTTCAAGCGGCCGCGACGCCTCTCGCTCCATCCGCGTCAGAACGCGCTGCTCGAAGTATCGATACGTCCGCCCGCGCATCTCCCACTGCGCCGCCAGCCGACCCGTTAGATCGCGATAGGGCAGCTCCCAGTAATACGCAGGATCGTCCGACCCGCGCCCCTCGGCGCGACGGATGCGCAAATAATCTTCGACAAAACGTTGCCGTTCCGCCGCGAGCATTACGCTTCCACCTCGTGTAACGATTCCTCTAACCCGCGCCGCGCCGCTGCCGATTCCGTCGCGAGCCCCGCAAACTCGCTCTTCAATAGTTGATCCGCAAATTGATAAAAGCGACGCGAATGCCGCCCCACGATTCGCACTTCACGATCGGTCGACTGCGCCCACTCCCCGATCGTCACCAGCTTCGCCGCGACCTCATCGTGATACGGCGTTCCCTTGATCGGATATGAAACCGTGGTGAGAAAAACGTCGGGCTGACACGACTTCACGTGCTTCACAGTCGCCTCGATGTCCGCGACCTCTTCACCCTCGTACCCCCACATCAGGAACATCCCCGTCTCGATTCCCTGCGCCCGCAACATCGCAACTGCCTCGCGCACTTGCTCCGCGCGGACGCCACGCTGCATCGCGTCGAGAATTTTCTGCGACCCGCTCTCCGACCCGATCCACACGCGGAAACACCCCAGATCCGCCAGTGTCTCGGCGACACGTGGATTTACGCGATCCGCACGCGTGATGCACTCGAATGGAATTCGAAGCCCGCGACGTCGCATTTCGTCCGCGTAGCTGTACAACCAGCCCGGATGAATCGTAAATACGTCGTCGGCGATCCACAACATTTCGGGTTGATAACGATGGGCGATCCACGCTACCTCTTCCGCGACGGATCCAGGCGACCTGCGTCGATGCGTCTTCCCATAGGTCGCATGACTGCACCAGCGGCAATGATACGGACAGCCACGCGCCGTGATCACCGATACGGATCCCTTGCCGTGTCGCGCCCGCCACGCCGAAAGATAACGCGGAATGTCGACTCGCTCCCGGTCTGGCCATGGCTGTGCGTCCAGATTGGGAATCAGCGGCGCGGCTTCCGTCCGCGCGACTGATCCATCCGCGGCGCGATACTGAATTCCCGGAACGATACTCAAGTCGCGCGGCGCAGCGAACGCGCGCAGCAACGCCTCTAAGGAAATCTCGCCCTCGCCGTTCACGATCGCATCCGCACCCGACGACAAGTATTCCTCTGCGTAGTTCGGTGGCTCCGGTCCACCCAGCACCACGTGACACCCGCTCGCGCGCGCAGCAGCTACGATGCGCAGGACGTTTGCGCGCGTCATGAGATTCCCGTACACGCCGACGACGGAGGGGCGCGCCGTCTCAATCAAGCGCGCGAGTTCTTCAAACGACCCGAACGTCGAATCGTAGATTTCGACGTCGAACCCTCGCGCCCTCAGGTGCGACGACAAATACAACAGCCCCAGCGGCGCGTAGGGCTTCATGATCTCGCGCTCTTTCGGATCTTCGGCCAGGAAATAGCCGTGCGTAAGCAGCAGATCCATGGCGCCTCAGAAAGTTAGTGCGGGCTTTGTGGACATTCGTTCCAACTCGCGTACGCGATCCCAACGCGGCACGCCGCCGCGAACTTCTTCATGCAGTGCATCTGCCAGCTCGCGATAAAAGTCGCTTGAGTATGCGCCGTGAAACATCATGTCCAGATCGCCACTGTCGTTCCAATTGACTTTGTCGCCCAATTGCGCGGCCACTCGAGCGTGAAACTTCGTCCCCGGCAGAGGATACGAAACCGAAACGCCGATATCGTCGGGCGATGTTTCGCGAACCATGCGCACCGTGCGCTCGATGTCCTCCCAGGTCTCGCCCGGATATCCGAACTGCAGGAAGAACCCCGCGCGGATCCCGTGCCGACGCAGATTCTCGCGCGCTTCGTAAATGTGCTCGACGCGCGTGCCTTTGTCCATCGCATCCAAAATATGCTGCGCGCCCGATTCCGCGCCCATCCACACCTCTTCGCACCCCGCACGCCGCAGCGCGCCGACGGTTTCGCGAGTCATCAGATCGCAGCGCGATTGCATCTTGAATGGCACCACCGCGTCCAACCGATCCACCGCATCCGCAAACTCGTAGGTCCAGTGCGGCGACAACGCGAAAATATCGTCGGCGAACCAGATATGCTCCGCTCCCAGTTCGCGTTTCACGCGCGACATTTCCTGCGCTACCCGCTCGGGCGAACGATGCCGATAATTCGATCCGAACACCGGTTTCGCGCACCAATTGCAGCGGAATGGACAGCCTCGACTCGATACCAGGTTGATGGAGAATCGCCCGTGCGCGTTCTTCCACGCCGCGCGATATGCCGACGTGTCGATCAAGTCCCACGCGGCATCCGGCAGCGTGTCCAAATCAGAAATCGGTGCGCGCAACACCGCGTGCTCCCAACTGTGATCGGCATGCCCGCTCACAAAGTGTCGCGCCGCCTCCTCCAGCGACTTCTCGACCTCGCCCGTGATCACCGACGCGAATCCCGCCTCCCGATAGGCCGCTGAACGATCCGTCGCATCCGATCCATTCACAACCGCCGGTAACCCTGCCTCAACAGCCGCTGCTCCCATGCGAAACGCCAACTCGCGATTCACCGTCGTGCACATCTTGGTCAGAAAGTTGAAACTGTCCTCGACCACCGCGACCAGCTTCGGCCGATGCTTCTCTAGCGCCGCGCGAAACATCGCATCGGGCGATTCCGCGAGAGTGATATCGGCGAGCGTCACTTCGAATCCGCGCTCGCGCAGCCACGCTGCCGCGATCAGCGTTTGCAGCGGCGGATAGGGCTGCATCTTCGCGACCTGTTTGCGGTCCGAATACAAGTGATTCGAGTGCGTCAGCAGAATCTCCGTCACAAGTTCGCCTCGCGGCTCAACAGGTCACCGCCTCTGACGTCAACGGATCCGGGTCTACCTTCGGCTTCGGCGGCGAAATCACCTGGTTCACCAGATTTTTCACGCTGATCTCCAGCGGAAATTTGTAGAAGTGATGATCCAGCCGCCAGCGCGCCGGCACGCTCAACACCGAATGCGCCAGCCGATTCACCCAACCCTTGCTCATCTGCGAAACCGGCACGCGATTGAAGGCCATTCGCAGATACTCGCGCATGCTTTGCACCTGCTTATGCCGCTCGCCTTTCAGCCACGGGAGCACTGTGTAGCGCGGGAAAAAATCGGACCACCCTTCGAGCGATTTCGGCACGTCGATACCCAACTCGAACGCGCGTTCCATGATCGGCGCGCCCGGATACGGCGTGAAAATATTGGTCCACACTTCGGCGCCCGGATACTTGCGGCAGATGTCCATCACCAGCGCCACTGACATGCGCAGGTCCGCTTCGGTCTCGCCGGGATAACCGAAAATCATGTTGAACGACGGCCGAATTCCCGACGCTTTCAATTTCTCCGCAGCCTGATAAATCGTCTCCACTTTCTGGAAATCTTTGTTCATCAGGTGCATCACGCGGGGCGATCCGCTGTCCGCGCCCATCTGCATTTGCGCCAGCCCTGCGCGCCGCATCAGCTTGAGCTCATCCACCGAATAACGAGTCACCAAGTTGGTTGACGCCTGAATGCACCATTCGAATTTCGTGTTGCGCCGGACTAACCCCTCGCAAATCTGAAACGCGCGCTCGGTGTCGACCAGAAAATTATCGTCGATCACCCACAGCAGACTGAGTCGATACCGCTCGGCCAAGTCAGCCATTTCCGCCGACGCCTGTTCGGCCGGCAGCGCGTTCCACTTGCGTCCGTACACGCCCGCATTGGTGCAGTACGAACAGTTATAGGGACATGCCAGGCTGGACGTATAATTCGTCCAGCGGCGTCCGCACAATTTTGAATACGCGTCGAAATCCGCCAGATGATACGCTTTCGGCGGCATCTCGACCAACGGCTTCAGCGCACGCGGTTTGTTGAAAACCAACTGGCCGTCGATCTTGTAGCCCGCGCCCTCGATTCCCTCGAACGATTCGCGCGCGTCGATTCGCTCGACGATTTCGAGCAGCGCGTCTTCGCCTTGTCCCTTCACGACGACGTCGACGTATTCCGCCGCGAGCGTCTGATCGGGCAGTAGCGACGGATGCCAGCCTCCCAGCACCACGGGCATCTCGGGATAAATCCGCTTGGTCTCTTTCGCGATCTCCACCAGCTCGCGGATCATCGGACCCGTCACCAGCGAAACGCAAAGACACAGAGCGTCAGCCAGTTCTTCGATCACGCGTCTCTTGAAATTCGGCGTAATGGTCGAATCGATCAGGCACACCTGGTAACCGGCGCGCAGCAACGGCGTCGATACCGCCAGAATTCCGAGCGGCGCCGTCGCTTCCGTGCTCGAAAAAGCCGGGAAGAAAAAGACTACTTTTTTGGACCTTCTGTACAACAGCAGACCCCTTGCGGCATCCCCAGCCGCTATTCGCCCTCAGTATACTCCGAAGCCCTTGGAATGATGGATGCAATCCTATTAAATGACGAACACGCATGTTAGAATCGTCGCTACCGCCGCTGTTGACTCCACTCCAAGCCACGTTTTACCCATTGGGCGTGCCCGTGCGCGTCGTATCGAATTGCGCTGCCGTGCTCGACACCGCGCGCGACGAATGGCAGCATTGGGCTCGAATTCTCAACGTTCCGCCGATCAGTTTGCGCTTCGACGTCTCGACTGACGAAACCGATTCGCTTCCGCCACCTGTCGTATTTTCTCCCGCGCACGACCTTCCCAAGTGGACCGCGGACGCGAAGAATCACGCCTGGGGCGATACACACGGCCGCGTGGTGCGCGCCAACATTACGCAGCGCGTCGCACGTGACGCCGCCTGGCTGCTTTATCATTTCCTCGATCCGATGGCGTTGCAAACCATCACCGCGCTGCACCTCGCTCCGATCCACGCGTCATGCGTCGCGCGCAACGGACGGGGCATTCTGCTATGCGGCGATTCCCATGCCGGGAAAACTTCGCTGGCCTACGCTTGTGCGCGTCGAAGCTTCACTTATGTCAGCGACGATGCCAGCTACCTCGTTCGCAACCGCGCGGCTGAGCGCGTGGTCGTCGGCAATCCGCACTGGATCCGAATGCGTCCCGATGCGACGAAATTCTTCCCGGAACTGGCCGATCATCCAACCACGGTCCGCGGCAACGGAAAGACGATGATCCGCATCGCCACGCAGTCACGGCCGGACTTGAGCACGTCCGCCACCGCACCCATCGACCGAATCATCTTCCTGCGGCGTGATTCCAAATCACCCGCGAAAATCTCGCGACTCGATCCGAAAATTGTTCGAGCTTGGGTGGATCAATTCTTCTACAAGTGGGATCGCGAAGTAATCTTCGCGCAACGCGAAGCATTCGGCACGCTGCTGGCCGGTGCCCGCGTTCAAGCACTCGAATACTCCGATCTCGAGGCCGCTGTCGATGTCCTCAGTAAATGACGCGCGCGCGATTCTTTCCGCGCTGCGCTTCGATCAGCCTTCGAGGCCGGAGCCGGAGGATTGGTCGGCCGCACTCGATTTCGCGGATCGAGCCTCGCTGACCCCGCTGCTTGCCTCGCTCGATCTGCCGGCGGAGCCTCGTGATCGAGTCGACGGCGCGCTAGCCCGCAACACCGTGCGCAACGAGCGGGTCGCGGCGGCGTATCGGGAAATCGCACCGCTCTTCGATCACGTTCTTCTCAAGGGAGCGACCCACGTTCCCGATTTCACGGGCGATCTTCGCCACCGCGTGCAGTACGATCTCGACCTCTACGTCCCCCGCGCCGATTGCGAACACGCGCGCGACGCGCTGCTCAAACTCGGCTACGAGCCGGTCGCCGGATGGAAGGATGTCGATCATCTTCCCGCCATGGTTCGCAAAACCGGTTACGAATGGTCGGGCGATTACTTCGATCCCGAAATGCCAATCGGAATCGAGATCCATTTTCAGTTCTGGGATGAAGCGAGTCTGTACCTTCGCGCGGCGGAAGTCGACGGGTTCTGGAGCCGACGCCAAGGCACGCGGCTTGAACTGGTCGATCGGCTCGGCTACGCCGCGCTGCACGTCACGCGTCATCTTTTGCGCGGAAATCTGCGCGCGTTTCACTTGTGGGAGATTGCGCGATTCCTCCACACCCATCAAGACGAATCCTTCTGGCGGCGTTGGCTCGAACTGCACGATCCATCGCTGCGCCGACTCGAAGCCGTCGCGTTTCAACTCGCTCACCTCTGGTTCGGTTGTGCGCTCGCGCCCGCCGCGTCCGCCGAGATCGCCGCGTTACCCGTTGCCGCACTTCGCTGGTTCAAGCACTACGCTTTCTCGCCGATCGAAAGTATGTTTCGGCCGAACAAGCGGGAGTTGTGGTTGCATCTTGCACTCTGCGCTTCACCGGCCGATCGTCGAGCGATTATGCGGCGAAGATTAGCTCCGGTATCACGACCCGGGCAGGTCGACGCGATCTTCGTTCCCGAAGAACACCTCACCCTCGCACGCCGCGTCCGCAAAAACTTGCGCCAGATCGCGTTTGTCGTACGCCGCGCCGCGCATCATGCTCGCTTGCTAGTGCCGACGTTGTGGGAAGGCTTCAAGTGGCGGTTCGGGCGTCGCAAGCTCGGGCAATGATGTCCAACATCTCTTTCCGATAGCGCGCGACGTTGTACGTCTGCTCCCATGCTGCGCGCCCCGCCCGAGCGACTTTCGAGAGATCGAGTGCGGTCACCTCCACTATCTTCTTCGCGAGCCCCTCCGGCGTGAATTCGCGCACCAGGAATCCGGTGACGCCGTCGTCGATCACTTCGGGAATCCCGCCATTCGCATAGGCGACCACTGGAACTCCGGCGGAATACGCCTCCATGACAACGCGCGTGGTGGCTTCCAAATAATCGGAAGGAACGACCAGCAGATCCAGTTCCGCGAGCACCTCACCGACGTCATCGCGCCAGCCCAGCATTTCGCACGGAAGCGTCGCCGCCAGTCGCTTCACCTCTTCCAGATATTCCGGCGGCGAAAACAATGGCGCGCCGCAGATCACGAATCGCGCTCCGGGTAACTCACGCAGCACCAGTTCTGCCGCGCGTAAAAAATCCGTCTGCCCCTTCTCGGGAGCGATTCGACCGATGATCCCGATACGCCATTCGCCGCCGTGGCCAAACTCGCGCTCGCGAAACGGGATCTCGGGTACGCCGTTAAAGACCACGTGCAACTGACTCGCCGCCGCTTTCTCGATCGGCCCCGCGATGTAGCGGCTATCCGCGATCACCGTTGCACGCGATTGCCGGATGGCCCAGCGAGTCAGCCGCGCCGCGTACTTTTTCACCAGCAGGCTCTGCACATGAAACACCACCGCGCGTCCTCGGGCTCCGCGTGCCGCCGCGACCAGGGGACGCGGCCCGCTGACGTAGATCGCATCCGCGGTCTGCGCCGCGATCCAACTTGAAAGCTGCAACGTGTCACGCGTGTATCGAAGCAAATCGCTTGGCGTCTTGCGGCTGCTGGAATACGGCCCCATCTCGATCCGCGCCGTTTCCGCGCCTTCGCGCCGTGCCATCTCGAATAACGTGCCATCGCCGGGAGCCGCCACCAACGCCGACCAACCGCGCGCGCGAACTTCGGGAAGCAGGTCTAGCATGCAGCGCTGGCCGCCGCCCGGTTCGCTGAACTGCTCGAGGAATAAGATCCTCACTTGCGAACCGCCATCGCCAACACCCAAAAGAACAGCGGCAGCACGCGCCAGTAAGTGAGCAGATCGCCGGACAGCATTTGCACCGATTCGCCCGCCCAGAAACAGAAGATCCACGCGCCGTAGAAGGATCGTTCTGCATTGCCGCTGCGCGCCGCCTGATAACCCGCGCGCAGAATGGTGACATTCAGCAGCACCAGCGCTGCTAGTCCGATCACGCCCGTCTCGACCAGCATGCTCAGATACATGTTGTCGGCGATCACCGGCTGGCCGATGTAATCCGAATACGGCAGCGTCTTGTAGCCCACGCCGAACAGCGCGTGCCACGGATTCTCGCTCAGGAAACGCAACAGAATCCGCCACGCCTCCACGCGATTCCCCAGCGCGCGCTCATCGCCCGAGAGCAGCGCCGCCGCGGCCGAGTTCCACCAGCGCAGGAGGTACAAATCGAAAAGCGCCGGGACGATTTGATACGCGATCACAGCGCCAGCCACGAACGCGCCCGCGAGCCATGCGACCAGCCGCCGCACCACCGGACGCGCGCGTTCGAGCGTGACCAAAGCCACCAGGGCGATCGCGAAATTCAAGACCGCCGATCGCGAGTAGGAAAAGATCAGCGCCGCCGCGAACACGGCGCCACCCGCGATCAGCAGCAGTCGATTGGCCACGCGATGCACCAATGCGACCGCAGTCATCACCAGGAAGAACGCGCAGAAGCTTCCCAGTTCGGTCGCTTCGTAGAACAATCCCTGTGCACGACGGTAAACGCCTGTTTCGAGCCATACGAACTGCTGTTCGAATCCGGCGGGGGCGGGCAACTGGTAGTAGAAATCGAGACACGCGAAGGCCGCCGCCACGAGCGCGACTCCGTAAACCAGCGGCAGCGGAACCACCGCATCACGTCCGGGCCCGGTCGAAACGTACAGGAACACGAATACCGAAATGCAGAACAATCCGACGCGCGCGAAGCTTTGCGCGGCGACGTCGGTTCCCGAGACGATCGCCGCCGGCGCGAGGCTCAGCAATAGGACTGCGGCGAAGAACACCAACGCCCGACCCTCCGCGCTTAGCGGGAAGCGCCAATCGCGGAGGCGCAGCGCACCGATCGCAACGCCCGCCGCAGCGACGAGCAATGAAGGATGCACGCCCGAGTTGCCGACGCCCGCCGCAATCGGAGGCGCCAGCGTCACGACGACGAAGAACAAGGAGATCCACGCGGTGGGGGAAGCGATCAGCCACCAGGCGATCGGTGCAAGAGCCAATGGCGCCGCCAAAATCCACTGCGCGGTGCCGCGCGTAACCGCGACCGCGGCTGCGTATCCCGCCACGGCTAATGCCGCAGTCATGCTTCGCTCGGCCGCAAGCTGAGCGTAAGGTACACCACTGCGCCAACCAGTCCCACGCCTAGCGCGAGCGCGAGATTCAGCAGCAGGTTGGGCGAGCTGGGCCGCTCCGGAACCACGCCGGGTTCGACCACGCGCAAGCGCTCGCCGCGCAAACCGGTGTTGCCGCGCACCTCGCGCAGCCGCAGATTCGCGGAGTCGTGGTTGGTCTGCGCGGTCCTCAACTTCTGACGCGCATCGTCGTCGCGTGCCGATCTGCGCGAAACCTGCACTGCCTTCTCCGCGATTTGCTTGCTCAGCTCCGCGTCCTGCTTCTCGAGCGCTTCGGCTCGAGCCTTCGCGCCAACCGCACGTGGATCGCCCGCCAGTTCCGCCGCCTGCGCCCGCGTCTCCGAAAGATCCTGACGCACGCGAGCCTGCAGTTCGGTCAGCGATTGGAGAGCCGCGCGCAGCGGCTCGATCGGCTCGCGAATATTCAGATCGCCGAAAGCAGTCTGCGCGGCTTCCAGCTTCGCGGCCGTATCGTCGACCTGCTTCTGTGCCTCGCCAAGCAAATCCTGATCGCTATCGCGATTCGCGCCGCGACTCAGATTAACCGTCTCCTCCGCCAGAAACTGCGCCACCGCCTGCGCCTGCCGCGGATCCGCGAGCGTCACGGAGATCTGCAAAATCTTGGTCTCGCGCGGCTTGCTGACTTTGAGGATGCGGCGCTTTATCGTCTCCAGCGGTTCGGGCGATTGCGCATCGCGCAAGTGAAACTTGTCCAGCGCGCGCGTCAGCAGCGTATCGCTGGACGCGAGCACTTCATAGCTGCGCAGCGACTCGAGATACACCGGACTGACCGCGATGGA
Organism: Bryobacteraceae bacterium; assembly: GCA_036006545.1. Lineage (GTDB taxonomy): Bacteria > Acidobacteriota > Terriglobia > Bryobacterales > Bryobacteraceae > Palsa-187. The sequence continues at coordinate 6,694 of DASYPO010000409.1, read as the reverse complement.
CGTCCGCGGATCGTTGCCGGCAGGAGGTTCGATCAGCAGGCTCGCTGTGGCCGTGTAGCTCTTGGGCAGCAGCAGGCTAATGACTAATGCGAGCGCGATCGCAATCGCGCATACCGACACGATGAATCGCCATCGGCGCAACAGATATTGGAAGTACTGATTCCCGTCCAGCGACTCTGGCACAAAGACCTTGTGCGGTAGTTTAACGTATATGTCCAATTTGCTGCCTCTGGCAGCGGCAGTCGTGGCGCTTCTCATTCTGCCCGGCTGGTCATTTTCCTATGACGTAATTCCGAAAGTGGTGATCGTGCTGCTCGGCGCCGCAGCGGCTCCGTGGATCCAACCTAAGCGGCCGACCCTCCTTGCCTGGATCATTTACGCGCAAATCGCGACGACTGTGGTTGCGGCGCTATTCTCGACCCACCCGCAGCTTTCCTGGCTCGGCGGCACCTGGCGACGCAGCGGAGTCATCGCGGAAGCGGCGGCGCTGCTGTTGGGGCTCGCATTCGTCGCCGTGCCGCGCGAGCGTATTTTGCGGATCACCCTGATCGGTGCGTTGCCCGTAGCGCTCTACGGAATCCTCCAGTACTTCGGCATCGATCCGCTGATCGACTCGAAGCTCTATCACGTCGGCGAAGGCGCGTTCCAGATTGTACGGCCGCCCTCGACGCTCGGCCATGCCGACTACTTCGCGACATTTCTCCTCTTCCCGATTTTCGCGGGCGCGGCGTTGGCGTTAAGCGAAACTGCCCGCGCCTGGAAGATCGCCGGATTCACAATCTCGGGTGTGTCGACGCTCGCGCTGGTGCTTAGCGGCACGCGCGCGGCACTGCTGGGGCTGATCGTCGGGGCGATCTTCGTCGCCATCCGCGGCCGCAGGGCGAATTGGAAGTGGATCGCCGCCGCTGCAGGACTTCTCACGATCCTCGCCGCGATTTACATCTCGCCCGCCGGCGAAAAACTCCGCGCGCGGGTGCATTGGTCGACCGAAGATCGCTTCGGCGGCGCCCGACCGCTGCTGTGGCTCGATTCGCTGCGCATGTCCCGGCAGCATCTGCTGGTCGGCTTCGGACCGGAGACGTTCGCCCGCGAGTTTCCGCGTCATCAATCCGTGGCACTCGCCGCCGCTTATCCGGACTTCTATCACGAATCGCCGCACAACATCTTTCTCGACGCCCTGGTGTCGAAAGGTCTGCTCGGGTTGGTTCCGGTGATCGGCATGGCGGTGCTCGGGCTCGTACTCGCCCGCGGCGCAATCGGCGGAGCCTTTGTCGCGATGCTAGTGAGCCAACAGTTCACATCCTTTACCATCCCTACCGAGCTCTTCTGGATGCTGTGTATCTCGCTCCTGACCGTGGAGGGCGGACTCCCTGGTCCGAGCGGGACGCCCTCGTCCCGCCTAATGAAAGTCGCGCTCGCGCTGCCCTTCGCTGCGTTCGCTATTTACCTCGCGATCGGCGACGCGCTGCTTGCCTCCGCCCTGCGCGCCGTGAATCGTGGCGACTTCAACTCCGCGGCCTTGCTTCAGGAGCGCGCCTCGAAATGGGGAGCCACGGCTGACCTCAACTTCTCCCGCCGCATGCTCGCGAAATCCCAATCCCTCCCCGACCCAGCCGACCGCGTTCGCGGCTTCCTCTTCGCCAAGCAGGCCGCCTTGCGGGCGCCGACGACCTCGGAGGACCGGCAGAACGCCCTGGTGAACCTTGCGGCGTTCTATGCCGTTGAAAATAATGTTGTTATGGTCGAGCGTTGTCTTCGGGATGCAATCCAAGCCGCCCCCAACTGGTTCAAGCCGCACTGGCTGTTGGCCCAAGTCCTGGCGCGAGCGAATCGACAAAACGAAGCCATTTTAGAAGCCCGTCGAGCGGTCGAATGCGACGGGGGCAAGAATCCGGAAGTTACTCAGACACTTCGCTTTGTGGAGGGGAGATGACGAAAAACGCGCACAAGACGTCGGGACGTTCAGCACCGTCCGGCGAGATCGTCCCGAGTCCGTGCGCTGTGCATGAAGCAAACGCTGATTGCCAAAACCCGTCTCCTGCCCTAAAGTTGCTAATTTCATCTCTTGCCCGTTTCCAGCTACCCACTTATCATGGAAGCAAGCAAAGGGGCGCTTCTCAAGTTATGAAACTACGCAATATTCTTCTACTTGGCGTTGTGGCGACCATTGTGACCCTCGGACAAACGCCGGTCGTGGTTGACGGCGGCGTATTGAATGGAGCCAGCTTTGCGAAGCAGGCCAACGGGCTCGGTGCGCCGGTCGCGATGGGCTCCTTGGTCTCGATTTTCGGGACCAACCTGGCGACGACGCTGGCTGTGGCCGATTCCGTACCTTTCTCGACCAGTTTGGGCGGTGTTTCAGTGAGCTTTGGTGGGAAGGCCGCGCCGCTTCAAACCGTGATTCCGGGAGCGCTGTCGCAGCTCAACGTACAGATCCCGTTTGATGTCCTGCCCGCCGGCCAAAGCAGTGGAGATGTTCCCGTGGTGGTGACGGTTAATGGAGTTGCTTCCGCCCCCAAGCCGGTGTCGATTGTGACGGCGGCTCCCGGAGTGTTCAGCATTCCGGCTGGAGCGGGCTATGGCGTGCTGATCTTCGCAGACACCGATGGTGTCGCGAAAATCGCCGCACCAGTAAATGCGAACATCGGATATCCGACGGCTCCCATCGCGCGTGGCTCCAACTGCTTCTTCTATGCCACTGGGCTCGGTCCGCTGACCCCGCCGCTTAAAGAAGGGGCAGTCGACCTGACCACGTTGCACAGCGCTGTCACGCCTACGGTCTTGGTGGGCGGGATTACGGCCCGAGTGGACTTTGCTGGCGCCGCGCCTCAATTCCCCGGCGTCTACCAGATCAACATCGGCATTCCCCAGAATGCGCCCACGGGCGATAGTGTGACGCTGCAGGTCCGCTCTGCGGATGGATCCGTAACCAGCAGCACTTCCGTAGTCATCTCGGTTAAGTAAGCACGTAACCTCGTGCTCCGAAGTCTCGCCTTAGCGCTAACTGCCCGCCGACGGGTGGATAGTGATATTCTTTCGACGAGGTCCCCGATGAACCGACGCCATTTTCTGATGAGCACCGCGGCCCTGGCCGCCTCCAAAACCATGTTCGGCAGTCCCAGCGACCGTGTCCGTGTCGCCGTAATCGGCTGTGGCGGACGCGGTATGAGCCACGTGAACGCGTGGACGTCGCTGCCGAATGTTGAGCTGGCCGCGATCTGCGATGTCGACGATTCCCACGTCGCCACTTACCTGAAGCGCATTCAGGATAAAGCCACCAAAAGCGGCACGGCAATCAAGGCGCCAGCGACCTTCCGGGACATGCGCAAGATCCTGGACGACAAGTCGATCGATGCCATTTCGATCGCCACGCCGAATCATTGGCACACGCTGCAAACCATCTGGGGCTGCCAGGCCGGCAAGGATGTTTACGTCGAAAAGCCGTGCTCGCACAACGTGTTTGAATCGCAGCAGATTGTCGCGGCGGCCCGCAGGTACAACCGCCTGGTACAGATGGGCAGCCAGAGCCGCTCGTCATCGGCGCTGCAGGAAGGCGTGCAGAAGATGCGCGAGGGCCTGATTGGCGACGTCTACATGGCGCGCGCTTTGTGCTTCAAGTGGCGCGACACGATCGGCCGCGCGACGCCCGAGGCCGTGCCCGCCGGAGTCGACTACGACCTGTGGACCGGCCCGTCGCCGATGCACAAATTCACGCAGAATCGTTTCCACTACAAGTGGCACTGGTTCTGGGACACGGGCAACGGCGATCTGGGCAACCAGGGCATCCACGAGATGGACATCGCGCGCTGGGGTCTGGGCGTGAAGTATCCGACGAAAGTCAGCGCGATCGGCGGACATTTCATGTTCGACGACGATCAGGAAACGCCCAATACGCTGAACTGCGCGTTCGAGTTCAACGAGAACGGCAAGCACCAGATGATGGAGTTCGAGGTGCGGCACTGGATGTCGAACCACGAAGCCGGGATTAACGAGAACAAGCGGCCTCGTCCCGGTGCGGCGGCAACCGCGGAAGCAGCGCCTCCGGCAGACGGCGACGGTCCCGCGCCCGCTCGCGGCCAACGCGGCCCCGACCCGAATACCATCGGTAACCTGTTCTACGGATCGAAGGGCTACCTGGCGATCGACGGTTACAACAAGTACTACACCTTCCTCGGCAAGGACCAGAAGGAAGGGCCCTCGGCGAACAAGGGCGACAACCACTTCGGAAACTTCATCGACGCGGTTCGCACGCACAAGCGCGAAACGCTGACTGCCGAGATCGAAGAGGGCGCGATTTCGAGCGTGCTGGTGCACCTGGCCAACATTTCGTATCGCGTGGGCCGGACGCTGCACTTCGACGCCAAGACCATGACCTGCACGGGCGACAAGGAAGCCAACGAGATGCTGACGCGCAAGTATCGCGCGCCGTACGTGGTGCCGAAGTCGGTTTAGCTAGATCGAAGCAGAACTTGAGCTGATGGGGCAGGCGGTTTCGCCTGCCCTTTCTTTTTTTTGACCGCGCACAACGCACTCACGGCTGTGCGCTTCGATTTTATGCCCGCGTCGTAATCGGCTGGCCGCTGGGAGCGAACAACATCGCAAGCAATCGCGCCGGCTTGGTCTCGCTCGCGTTGCGCGATACCGCGTGCAACTCATTCGGATTCTCGAAAAACATCTCGCCTACCCGATAGGTTTTCTCGGGCTGGTCGCCGACCTTTGAGCGCACCTCGCCTTCGAGCACATACGCGACGGTGATTCCCGAATGCCGGTGGCTGGGCGACGCGCCGCCGGGCGGGTACGACACCTCGACCACGGTCAGATTCCACCCTTCCAGCGAGACTTTGGGCAACGCGTGCTCGAATACGGTCTTGCTGGTGGGCGAGTCCGCTGCCTGGGCAAATCGCGGCGCGAGCAACGCGGCCGCAGCGCACAGAACGTTCCTTCGGTTGGGTTCCATGCTTCAAATTACCACCGCAACTAATCTTGTGAGCGCGGTTACGCCTGGACAGCGTGAGGCTGGAAAGAAGCCTCAGAAAAGAGAGAACGACCATGCTCACCCTGATGCTTCTTCGCAGACTATCGGCCCCCGCCGCCGCGTTCGTCCTGTCGATCGTCCTGAGCGGTCCGATTAAAGGCAACACCTGGCAGCGCGTCCAACCTCCCGACGGTGGCTTCGCGGTCTTGCTTCCCGGAACACCGGAGGTAAGCTCCGAGCCAATCAACACCCCAGTCGGCCCCGCCACGATGCATACCTATATCGTTAGCAACGGGAGCGAAGGCTACATGGCCAGCTATACCGATTCGCTGGTTCCGCTCGATCCACAACGCGCGTTGGACGGCGCTCGCAACGGGGCCCTCGGAAAGGGCCGGTTGATCTCAGAAACGCGCATTTCGCTCGACGGCGCACCCGGCCGGCTCTTCGTCATTCAGATTGGCGAGATGCAATACACCGCCAAGGTGTACGTGGTTGGCCGACGGCTCTATCAGACGGCCACCGTCACGAAAGGGCAGGGTTCGCTGTCACCCACGGCGCAAAGCTTCCTCGATTCCTTCCGCTTTACCCGTTAGTCTGAACGGGTTGCTAGCATGGGTGGTACCACCGATTAGTCCGGTGGGTTAAGCCACCCATGCGATTCCAAAAAACATTCGCACCGGTTGTATCCACCCTGGCGTTCCTGCTTCTCGGTCTGCCCGCGCTCGCAGAGGAACCGTCTGCTGATCCGCAAACTCCGTCGGCCGACACCAAACCCGCCGCAGCGCCTGCGTCGACTGCACCGGCCACTGAGAGGTCCGTGCTTGGCATCCTGCCCAACTATCGGATCGTCCAGGAAACCGACACCTACGCGCCCATCTCCGCGGGTCGGAAATTCTATATCGGATTCCGGGACGCGACTTCGTTCTCCGTGCTCGTTCGCGCCGCTGCAGTCGCAGGGCTGGGGCAAGCCACCGATTCGCACCCGCGCTACGGTCAGGGCGGCGAAGGCTTCGGGAAACGTTTCGGCGCAGCAGTGGCCGATCAGGTCTCGAGCAGTTTGCTGACGGAAGCAGTCCTGCCCGCGCTCTTCCGGCAGGATCCGCGTTATTTCCGGCTAGGCAAAGAACGTGGCTCGACCGGTCACCGGTTGGGGTATGCGATGACGCGCATCCTGGTTACCAAGACGGATCGCGGAAATCTGGCCTTCAATTTCTCGGAAGTAATCGGCAACGCGGGTTCCGCGGCGCTCGGCAATTTGTATTACACCGGCGAAAAGAAGTTTGGCGATACGGCGGTGCGCTTCGGCTCGGTAATGCTCTTCGATGCTTTGTCCGCGGTGTTGCGGGAATTCTGGCCGGACATCCGCCGGAAAGTTTTCCGAAAGTAGATCTATTTCGGATCCGGGACTGCCGGCGTCACGTAGACTTTCTTCAGCGCAGCCTGATACTCGCCGAACAACGCCTTGATCCCCGCGAACTCCTGCTTGATCAGGGCGCGATAATCCGCCCGCGTTGCCACGTCGTAGAGCAAGGCTGCCATTGCCTGCGCGTCAGTCACGAAACCCTTGTGGCCTACGTCAGTCAGCGCGTCCGCTTCCATTTCGTAGGTGTGATTGGGGGCGTTCGATGTCTTCGCCGCGAAACCGATTCCTGGAATATCGCTGGACACGCTGCCGGTTTCCTCGTAGCCCTGAGGCTTACCCGGCTCGGCGACCACGCC
>DASYPO010000408.1:0-3699 GCA_036006545.1 Bryobacteraceae bacterium | reverse complement strand
GGCTGGCTGCGGAGCGACAGGCTGTGCGGCGACCGGTGCTTGTGCAGGTTGCGGTGCCGGCGTGGGTGCAGCGGGCTGCTGGGGTGGTGGTGCCGCTGCGGCCGCGGGCGGGGCAGCCTGCGCTCCGGCACCATCCTCAATTCGACCAACCACGGTGTTGATTCCCACCGTCTTGCCTTCTTCAACCAGAATCTCGGACAGCGTTCCGGCGGAAGGAGCGGGGATTTCGGTGTCGACCTTGTCGGTTGAAATTTCGAAAAGCGGCTCGTCGCGCTCCACGCGATCCCCGGCTTTCTTCAACCACTTGGTCAAAGTTCCTTCAACGATGCTCTCGCCCATTTGGGGCATGACGACGTCAATCATAAGATCTCCATGTCGCGCTCAAACACGCGCGCAAACCTGCGGGTGAGCGCAGCGACCACTTCCTGCCGCGAGGCTTCCGAGCCCAGCGCGCGCATCGAGGTCACCGGTTTGGTCAATCCGCAGGGTACGATGTAGCGAAAGTAATTCAAATCCGTATCCACGTTCAGCGCGAATCCGTGCGACGTGACCCAGCGACTGATATGCACGCCGATCGCGGCAATTTTTCCTTCGGGCGTCCACACGCCGGTGGCGCCCGCTTCGCGCGTAGCCGTAATTCCAAACTCAGCCAGCGCATCGATCAGAACCTGTTCCAGGCCGCGGACGTAGGCCACCACGTCGCGCTTCCATTCTCGCAAATCGAAGATCGGATAACCGACGATCTGTCCGGGTCCGTGATAGGTCACGTCGCCGCCGCGGTCGGTGCGATGAAAATTGATTCCCGCACGCTCGAGCAGCTCGGGCGGGGCGAGCAAATTCGTGTCGTGTCCGTTGCGCCCCATGGTGACCACATGCGGATGCTCGACGATCAAAAACTGGTCGGGAATTTCCCCGCGCTTGCGCTGGCCGACTAGCTCCTGTTGCTTCGCGAACGCTTCGGCATACCCCACGCGCCCAAGATCGCGCACGATGCACTGGCGTCTGGCCCCTGGCCCCTGGCCGCTTTCGCTGGCCACTGACCACTCGCCACTGGTCACTTCTTCAAGCATTGATCGCCATTCCGTACACCGCGTTGAACGCCTCGCCCATGGCTTCGTAGATGGTCGGGTGCGCATGAATGGTGTGCATCAACGTCTCGACCGTCGCTTCGGCTTCCATCGCCAGCACGCCTTCACCGATCAGTTCGAACGCCTCGGGTCCGATGATGTGCACGCCCAGAATCTCGCCGTAGGTTTCGTCGGCCACGATCTTCACAAAGCCATCATGACGACCCAGGATGCTGGCCTTCGCGTCCGCCATGAAGGGGAATTTCCCGACCTTCACCTTGTGTCCTGCTGCCCGCGCCTGCGCTTCGGTGAGCCCCACGCTGCCGATTCCAGGCTCGGTGTAAGTCGCTCCCGGGATGCGATTCTTGTTGATCGGCGTCACTGGCTTGCCGGCGATGTGCGCCATCGCGACCATGCCTTCCGCCGTCGCCACGTGCGCCAGCTGGGGCGTGCCCGCGACGATGTCGCCGATCGCATAAACGCCCGGCTCCGCGGTGCGCTGCATCGCGTCGACCTTGACGAATCCGCGGTCGAGCTGCACTCGCGTTCCTTCGAGGCCTATCCCTTCCGTAAGAGGTTTGCGGCCGACCGCAACCAGCAGGGTCTCGGCTTCGATGGTCTCCGTCTTGCCCGTGGAAAGTGTCACGTTGAACCGTACCCCGGTATCGGTCTTCTGAATATTCTCGGTGCGCGATCCGGTTTCGACGCGGATGCCGGACTTGCGGAAGAGGCGTTCCAGCTCTTTCGAAACCTCCTCGTCTTCAACAGGCACGATGCGCGGCAGCATTTCGAAGAGTTGCACCTTGGTGCCGAATCGATGGAAGCACGACGCGAACTCGACTCCCACTGCGCCCGCACCCAGAATCGCCATCGACTTCGGGATCTCTGTGAGATTCAGAATCTCGATGTTGGTGAGGATGCGCTGCGGATCGGGCTCAAGCCCCGGCAACATCCGCGCGGCCGATCCGGTCGCAAGCACGACGTTCTTCGTCTCGAGCGTTTGCTTCGAGCCATCGTCGGCGGTCACTTCCACTTTGCCGGTGCCGATCAAGCGCGCGAATCCCTTGATCCAGTCGACCTTGTTCTTCTTCATCAGAAACTCGACGCCTTTGGCGTGCTTAGAGACGATCTTGTTTTTCCGATCGCTCACCAGCTTGAAGTCGAGCCGCGGATTGTCGCAGTGGATGCCGTCTTCTTCGGGGTGCAGGAAGCGTTCCCACACGTCGGCGGTGTGGAGAAACGCCTTGGTGGGAATGCAGCCGACGTGCAGGCAAGTGCCGCCGAGCTTGGGATCTTTTTCGATGATTGCGGTCTTGAGACCGTACTGCCCGGCGCGAACAGCCGCCGAATAGCCACCGGGGCCACTCCCGATGACGATCACGTCGTATGTCATTTTGTCTTCAGTTTACCAGCTACGGTTTCGCAGACCCTTTCGCGCGAATCGCAAGTAGCTCGCGCACGATGGAGTTGGTATTTGCGGGCGTGACGCCGAGAGCGTCGCAATAGGTGGCGGGGCGGAATGGCTTCGATGCATCCCGCACCCCGTGCGCATCGGTCGACACGGTGAACTGAACGCCGAGATCGGCCAGCGGACGGATGTCCTCGATCAGCGCCGCGCGTGTGACCGGATCCTCGAAGTACTGCTCTTGCGCGTGCGACATTTCGACGTAGATCGACGTTCCGCGCAGGGCAGCGGCGAGTGCCTCCTGTTCCCCGGGCTGAAAGAATCGATACTCGGCCTTCGTGATGGTCGATTTATCGCGACCCGCCGCCTTCGCTACTCGCTGGAGATTCTCGAGGCGCATTGGGAAGGGGTGGAAGAGGATCATCGGAATTGGAAATCGCTTCTGGATTTCCTTGATCTGCGCGACGCGCTTGAGCAGCAGTTTTCCATCTGGCGGTTTGCCGCCGTTATTCGGAGAGATATGCCAGCCGATCAGGTCGACCATGCGCATCGGTGCTTCTTCGATGCCCGAGTCGAGTTCGCCTTCGTAAATCTCCCAGGCTTTGAAGACGATCAGTCCGCGGGTTTGGGCGGCGCGATCGAAATCGGCAAACAACGCCGCGTGTCCCGCCGGACCGACGGGGTAGCGCGCTTCAAACCCGCGCTCGGTGCGCCATTTTTCGTACGCTTCGGGGGACTTGCGATACAGCTCCAGATGGTCGATCAGCGCGACGACTCGGCGTCCGTCCTTGACCGCGAAGTCGAGCCACTTGGCCAGGTCGACGGGGCGTTCCATCCCTGAGTGGTAGTGCAGATCGAGTTGGCTGAGGTCGAAGAGTCCGGTCGGGACCTGTTGGGCCTGACACAGCAAGCCAGCGGCGAAGAGTGCTGATAGGGCCTTCATTCACCCGGCATCCTAACACGACGACTCGCGTTAGACTGAGTTCATGTGGCTCGGCCGTGGCAGCACGATTGAGTGCCCCGCTTGCAAACGGCGAGGTGGTGTCACTATCGGTCCAGCCAGACAGCACGGGCTGTGTGAATGCGGAGTAATTCTTCCGATCCCTCCAACACGATCTGAGATTCGGTCGAAGGTTGAAAGCGCTGCCGTGACGCTGGCGCTGGGAATTCTTAGCGGTATTATCGCAACCAACCTCACACCACCTACGAACCGGCTCGTCGTCGGGA
>DASYPO010000407.1:0-15317 GCA_036006545.1 Bryobacteraceae bacterium | reverse complement strand
CGGTCGCGGTGCTGCTGGCGGTGGCCTGCGCCAATGTCGCGAATCTGCTGCTGGCGCGCTACACATCGCGTAAACGGGAGCTATCGGTTCGCATGGCGATCGGCGCCGGGCGCGGTCGCGTGATTCGTCAGTTGATCACCGAAAGTGTCGTATTGTCGCTGGCTGGCGGCGTGCTGGGGTTGGTGCTGGCGCGCTTCGCGGTGATCGGACTGGTAGCGCTGGCTCCCCGCGACATGGCGCGCAACGCTGTGGTATCGGTGGATTTTCGTATCGCTGCGTTCGCAGTGGCGCTTTCGATTTTGACTGGAATCTTGTTCGGCATCGCGCCATCGCTGGTGGCTTCGCGCGAACACATGCTGGAGGGCCTGCGTGAAGCTGCGCGATCGAGTATTGGCGGCGGACTGCGCCTCCGATCGATGCTGGTGGCGGCGGAGGTGGCGCTGTCGCTGATTCTCCTAACCGGCGCCGGACTTCTTTTTCGCAGCTTGGTGAGACTGCAGAGGGTCGATCCCGGGCTCGACGCTCATAGCCTGCTGACCTTCCGCCTCTCGTTGCCTAGCGCGCGTTATCGTGAACCGTCCCGCCGCACTCAATTCCTGGCGAAAGCACTGGAGGACATCCGGCAATTGCCGGGTGTTCGCGCGGCGAGTGCGGTGAATTACCTCCCGTTCGATGGGTCGGCCTCTGAAACCGGCGTGCATATCTTTGGACGGCCCACGCCTGCTGCCGGAGAGGGACTGGTCACGACGGCACGCTCGGTGATGCCTGAGTACTTTCAGACCATGGGAATCCCGATTGAGAGCGGGCGAGTGTTTACGCCCGCCGACAACACGCCGGAATCGCCCTACCGCTTCGTCGTCAATGAAACTTTCGTGCGAAGTTATTTTGCGGGCGAGCAGCCGCTGGGGAAAAAGATCAGCGTCGAGATGGAGGACAAGAATCCATTCGGCGAAATCATCGGCGTGGTGGGCGACGTCAAAGAAGGCGCGGTGGATCGTGAGCCAACGCCTACGGTTTACTATATTCACGCGCGCTTGGTTTTCAGCGGAATGGTGTTTGTGGTTCGAACCGCGGGCGATCCTCTGGCTTTGACGGAGCCGGTGCGGCGCGTGATTCGTTCGATGGATGCGGAGCTTCCGGTGGCGGACGTCCGCAGCATGGACACCATTGTTCGCGAGACGTTTTCGCGGCAGCGTTACAGCGCGGTTTTGCTGGGTGCGTTCTCGGCTGTGTCACTGCTGCTGGCCGCGGTCGGAATCTACGGCGTGCTGGCATATTCGGTAAGCGAGCGAACGCGCGAGTTCGGTGTGCGGCTGGCATTGGGCGCCGAGCCGGAGCGGATCACGTCGCTGGTGATTTCGAGCGCGGCATCCGTCGTGTTGCCGGGAATTGTAGTCGGTGTCGCGGCCGCGCTGGCATTGACGAGTTTGCTGCGGACACTGTTGTTCGGGGTCAAGCCTTATGACGCGATCAGTTTTGCCGCGGCGGTGGTAGTCCTGGCCGGGGTGGCGCTGGTCGCGGCTTATGTTCCGGCGCGGCGGGCGTCGCGATTGACGCCGGTGGATGCGTTGCGGGCGGATTGAGAAACCTTCGCTAGCGGTCGACCGACCGTGCGGTAGAATCTTCAAAAGCATGCAACGCCGCCGTGCGATTCAACTGGCCGGCCTCGCCGCCGCCGCCGCGCTTCGTTCGTCAGCCGCGCCTGCCGTTCGCGAAAAGTTCCTCGGCGTGTGGAAGCTGCTCAGTTACGACAGCCATCCGCAAGAGGGACCTGTTCGCCAGATCTACGGACCAAACCCGATCGGCCGAATCACCTACGACAAAGCCGGTCACATGTCCGCCTTCCTGATGCGACCGGGCCGCAAGCCTGCGCAGAATCCCCGCGCCGCGACCGTCGAAGAGCTGCGCGAGATCCAGAGCGGATTCGTCGGCTATTTCGGCACGTTCGACGTGGACGAAGCCGCGAAGACCGTCATCCATCACGTCACCGGCGCGCTGAATCCGGCGTGGCCCGGGACCGATCTCAAACGAACCTACGAATTTAGCGGCGACAAGCTTACGTTGATCGCTGCATCGGGCACAGGAAAGATTGTGCTGGTCTGGCAGAAGGAGTCGGACTAATGCGGACGCTTGCGGTGTTCTGGGGCGTCGCGGCGATCGTAAGCGCGCAAGCGCCCGATGGCGAAAAACTTTTCAAGCAACAGTGCGCCGCTTGCCACAACGGGGCTGAGAATAATCGGGCTCCGGCGCCGGAGGTGATGAAACAGCGCTCGCCGCAAGCCATCATGGATTCGTTTCTGGGCGTGATGCGCGTGCAGGGCGCGAAGTTGAGCGGTCCGGAACGTCGCGCGATTGCGGAATATGTCACCGGCAAAACCATCAGCGGCGATCCGACCGGAGCAGCGTTCGGTCGGTGTTCAGCATCACCGGCGTTTACGATGTCCGCGTCCGATCCGCTGTGGAACGGCTGGGGACCCGACATTACCAACACCCATTCCATCACCACCAAACAAGCCGGTCTGACCGCTGACCAAGTGCCGAAGCTCAAGCTGAAATGGGCTTTCGGATTTCCCGATGCGACGATCACGTGGGCGCAGCCATCGCTCGCGGGCGGACGCGTTTTCGTCGGAAGCCACAACGGATCGGTATATTCGCTCGACGCGAAATCGGGCTGCATCCACTGGGTGTTCAGCGCGAAGGGCGGCGTCCGTACCGCCATGTCGATCGGCGCGCGGGAAGGCGGTGGCCATGCTGTCTACTTCGGCGACACCAATGCGAATGCCTACGCGCTAGATGCGTCGACCGGCAAACAGCTGTGGATTCGCAAGATCGATGAGCATCCGCTGGCGCGCGTTACTGGGTCGCCCGTATTGCACCAAGGGCGCTTGTACGTGCCGCTCGCATCGTACGAAGAGGCGCAGGGCGCGAACCCCGATTACGAATGCTGCACGTTTCGCGGCAGCGTCTCGGCGCTGGATGCAAAGACCGGAGCGGTGCTTTGGAAAACGTACGTGATTCCGATCGAACCCAAGCCGCGCGGGAAGAGTTCCAAAGGCCAGACGTTGTGGGGACCCGCGGGATCGGCGATCTGGTCGGCCGTTACCGTCGATGCAAAACGTGGGGTTGTTTACGCGGCAACCGGCAACACGTATAGCGGCGAAGCGCAGCCGTCGAGCGACGCCGTAATTGCCTTCGAAATGGAGACCGGCAAAATTCGCTGGATAAATTCCGTGACGCCCAAGGACGTCTTTCTTTCCGGATGCCGCGGCGGATCGACGAATCCAAATTGTCCCGAAGCGAACGGACCCGATTACGATTTCGGCAACGCGCCGATTCTGACCAAGCTGCCCGACGGTCGCGACGCAATCGTCATCGGCAATAAATCGGGCGTCGGTTACGCGATGGATGTGGAGAAGAAGGGCGAGATCATCTGGCAATATCGGGCAGGCGACGGCGGGGCGCTGGGCGGAATCGAATGGGGCTCGGCGGTCGACGCCGAAAACGCGTACTTCCCGGTGAGCGATATTTCGCGGCCCAAGCCCGGGGGATTGCACGCGGTGAGGCTCGCGACCGGCGAACGCGCCTGGTACGCGCCGCCTCCGCCGCTCAAGTGCGCGCCCGGCCGCGGATGCAACGCTGCTCAATCGGCCGCGATCACGGTGATCCCGGGCGCGGTGTTCTCGGGATCGGTGGACGGCGGTTTGCGGGCGTACTCGACGAAAGACGGATCGATCATCTGGGAGTTCGATACCAATCGCGACTTCGAGACGGTGAATAAAGTGCCGGGGAAAGGCGCGTCGATGCTCGGACCGGGCCCGGTGATCGGCGGGGGGATGATGTTCGTCAACTCGGGCTACGGCGCGTTCGGTGGGCGGCCCGGCAACGTCCTGTTGGCCTTCGGAGTGGATTGACCGATCAGCTCTGGCTGAAAAAATAGCGCGTCAGATGAAAGAACACGGGCGCCGAAAAGCACAGTGAATCGATGCGGTCGAGCATTCCGCCGTGGCCTTCGATCAGTTGACTCCAATCTTTGATCCCGCGATCGCGCTTGATCGCCGACATTACAAGGCCGCCAAGGAATCCGAGCATTGCAATCAGCAACGCAATCAGACCTGCCTGCCATATCTTGAACGGCGTGATCTGCCACAGCAGCGCGCCGAGCAGCGCCGCGCTCAAGATGCCTCCGACCAGTCCTTCGACTGTCTTCTTCGGCGAGACTGCGGGGAATAGCGGATGCCGACCAAATAACTTTCCCCAGACGTACTGCATGATGTCGCTGATTTGAGTAATCAGCACGAGAAACACCATCAGCAGTGTCGTTCGGCGCTCGTAACCGGGAATCCGCAGGGTCATCAGCGCGGGGATGTGGGAGACGCAATACACGCATACGATCAGGCCCCATTGCGTCGCGGCGGTGCGATCGAGGAATCGTGTGGTGTCGGTGAACAACGCGGCGATCACCGCCAGCCCGAGAAATCCGTACACCGGGATAAAGATCGAAAACAGCCCGTACTTGTCGGCGCCGATCAGCGCGTATTGCATCGGAAGCGCAATAAAGAAACATGCGAACAGCGCGGAATGGTCGGCGCGGCGGACGGGCGCTTGCGTGACGAATTCGCGCAGAGCAAGAAACGAGATCAACGCAAACAAAAGGATCACGGCGATACGCCCAGCCAGCAGCGCGCCGCCACCGATCAGGATCATCACCCACCACGCGCGAATGCGGGCATTCAGATTCTCGACCGCCGAGTTGTCGGGCCGCCGGCGCTGGAGAATGAATCCGATGAGGCTCGCGATCGACACGGCCGTAAGCAGGCTGCCCAGAATCCAGTACACTTCGCGAATTCGCGTATCCATCGTTTATGCCGGACTTAATGGGGCTGCAGCGCTTCGAGCGCCTTTCGGACCTCGGCCAGAAATTCCATTTGCTGCTGTCCCTCAATGAAGCGCAATGGAGTCCCAAAGGTAATCGAGCATAACAGAGGCACCGGAATGGCGAAGCCCTTGGGCAGAATACGGTACGAGTTGTCGATCCACACCGGAACAATATCGACGCCCGGGAACCAACTGGCCAAGAGGAAAATTCCTGGCTTCAGCGGCTGCAGATCTTCGCCGGGACCACGGGTGCCCTCCGGAAAAAAGATGAGCGAGTCCCCTTGGCGCAGAGCGCTGGCCGCAGGTTCGAGCGGATTTAGCCGGCTGCGATCGCGTTCGATCAGAACGCCTCGAAAAATGGAGTGGATCAGATATCGTCGCAGCGGTCCAGCGGTCCAGTATTCGGCGGCGGCGACCGGTCGCGTGCGATGCCGCAGCGGCTCAGGCAGCGCCGAGAACAGCAGCACGACATCCAGGTGGCTGGTATGATTCGCAACGTAGATGCGCTGCTCGGGCGATTGTCCGCATCCCTGCCAACGCGCATGCGCGCCGGCGAGCAAGCGCACCAGAACAATCAGCAACCCTTCGATGAAGCGGGCGATCATGCGCGCTTATGCTGACCCGCCCATTCTTCGAGTCGCTGCCTGTATTTCGGTCCGACGATTATCTGGGGACGTGCGCGCTTCACCTGATCGAGAGCATCTTCGGTATTTTTCGCGTGCCCGGCAGCCAGCAGCCAAGCCGCTGAAGTGATCGCGCTGCGCGAGTAGCCGAGCGCGCAACATACCAACGTCGGCCTTTTTTCGGAAAGACTCATGATCGCGCGAACCGCTGCGTCCAGTTGCTCGCTAGTCGGTGGCGCCAGGTCGAGCATTGGGATGTGCGTATCTGCGCGGAACGGAAGTTCGGGCGCCAAGGCGACTACCGAATTCATCCCGTGACGATCCATCCGGGACGGCGCGCGTCCGATCCATACCGAATCGTGCAGGTGATGTTTTGGGGGCTGAGCCCGTGTCCACAGTCGCGAGTTGATCCACGCCCCGGCGGCGTACGGCAGCATAACCAAACGACCGCTTCTGGCGATCCACGCTGCATCGCGAGTCCAATATGCGGCGGCGACCATCGATAGCGCAAATCCGGGCCACAACAAGAACCATCCGAACCCGTGGAGTACGAATGCACCCGCTGTGCAAGCGATAGCGCCCATCAAATACAAGATCGTCAGACGAAGCTGCGGCTCCGCGATGCGCCGTTCGGGAAGCGCCGCGACTACCAGCAGCCCTGCCCACAAGCCCGTCGGGACATCGATGAAATGATGTTGATAGGTGGTCAGGGTCGACGCGATCACTAGAAGAAACCACGCGCCGAGCAAGACGCGAAGGGCGCCGCGAATGTGCGCGCGATAACGCATCCACAAAATCACTGCGAGGCCGGCGTGCAGCGACGGCGCCTGGTTGAAGGGACGATCGAACTGTAGCAACGCTGCGAAAAGATCGCCCTCCCATCCGCTGATCTGCGGCCGCTCGAAGCTGCAACGCAGCGGGAAAACGAGGAAGCACAGAATCGAAAATACCTGAATCGCGAGCAAGCGCTTCCCGTGCAGATCGAGTTCGGCGCGCGTTGTGCAAATCGCGAGCGAAAGCGCGTACAGCAGGTCGGACGACCAGTACGGGAGGATGGTCCAAGCGAGGAACGGAATGTATCGCTCCCATGGAAACATCACCACGGCGACGTGCGTTCTCCAACCCGCCGCGGCGTTCGCGAAGTTGTAAGTCAGAAAGAAGAACGGCCCGAGGAATGCGAGCCACAGTAGCGCCCGCAACCAGGGCCGATCATTTATGTCTCCGCCCGGCATCCGATTCTTTCCGCCAGCGTCACCGTGAAAAGTCCGTCGGGGTCGATACGCTGTTCGAGCTTGCGGAATCCGGCAGTGTGGACCAATTCATCGAGTTCTTCCTGTGTGCGTCGTCGCATCACCCACCGAGCGCCCGCGCGATGGCTCGACAGCGTTCGGGCGATGAATTCGATTTGTGGATGCCAGGGCTGGCCGGTGTAGATGAGGTAGCCACCGGATTCGATCGCGCCCGCAAGTCCGTCGAGCGTCTCGCGCACGCGATCGTTTTCGGGAAACAACTCAAAGAGTCCGGAAATAATTGCGATCGTGGGTTTTGGATCGAGAGCAAGCAACGATGCGCGGTCGAATGCGTCGCCTTGTTCAAAGCGTGCGTCGATTTTTCGAACTTCGATCAGGCGCCGCCCGAGTTCGACGTTGTGCGAATCAAAATCGCGCAACAGAACATTGTCCGGCCGGACGCCGGAGTTGGCGATCGCCTCCAGCACATAACGCCCATGTCCCGCGGCGACGTCCAACAGTCGGACTGGACGCCCGCCGTCGCACGTACGGCGCATCGCGGATCCGATCAATTCCTGAAGTAACAGCTTGCGTGCGCGAATTCCAATCCAGCCCGGCGAGTTTAGATAAATCCAGTCGATCAGCTTGCCGATCGGTGTGATTCCCGCCGGACGATTGCGATAGACGTAATCGAGTGAACTCCCGGAATCGAAGCCCGAATCGCAGCCGAGCCGGATCCCATCTGAAAGTCGCCCGATGGTTCGCAAAAACAGTTTCGTCAATGCAAATGCGATCCCCTTCGGCGAAAACACCGACAGGGGCCGCAATAATCGGTCGTATTCTGTTTTCGTAAAACCCGCGCGATCGGCATTCAGCAGGCTGAGACGCGCGTCATGGCGTGCGAATTGCTTTTCGAGAAACGCTCGCACCTTGGCAATCGGCAAAAGACGATCTTTCTCGCCGAGCGTGTCGTGGAAAAAACCGTCAAAACTGTAGATCTCCTTTTCGTCGGTGTTGAGGCGCTCGAAGAAACGGCGCGGCGGATCGTTGCGAATCACCCAATCGGAACCGGATAACAGAACCTGCGTCGGGACGCGAATCGCGGCGGCGTCCGCCACCAACCGATCGGATATTTTATACAGGTCCAGCAGCACGCGCGCGGAGATCTGCAGACGGATCAGCGGATCGGTTTTATACGACTCGATTCGCTCCGGATCGTGCGTAAGCGCGCTGCCCTTCACGTACGATTTCACGAAGTAGTCGCCAACGAGTTTGTGCCAGATGCCCAGCCCAAACCGCGCAAACGGTACATACAGCTTCACGTGGAACGCAGGCGCAACCAGCACCAGGCACCGAATCGGTGGCGCGTAATCGTGCACCCACGCGGCCGCCATCACTGCACCCACACTCTGCGCAACCACGGCGATGTTCTCCTCCGCGATTCCGAATTCGCTTCGAATGTGACGCACGAACTCGTCCAAGTCTTGGACGAATGTAGCCATGGTGGTCGTCGCGCGCTGTTCGCCTTCCGAGCGGCCGTGCGCGCGCGCGTCCCAAGCGAAGAAAGAGACCTCCGGCAGATCCAACTCTTCGACGACGTGCGCCATGCGGCCCGAGTGCTCGTGTCCGCGATGCAGCAGCAGGATCGCACGGCCGCCCGTCCCCGCCCAATGACGAAAAAAGATCTTCACGCCGTCATGAGTCTGGAAGAAACGCTCTTCCGGACTTCGCGAAGTCCGAGCCTGTGCGGCCACCGCAACAACCTGCTGCATCTTTCTATCCTAGTGCCCGACGGACACGATTCACGATGGTCACGCAGCACAACGCGAGCCAAATCGCAGGGGCCACGACCCTGGCCCAATCGCTCACCGGCCATCCAAGAGCCAGCCACGCACCGAGAACGCCGAGCGCGAGCGCGCGATCGCTTTTTCCAAATGGACCATCGTAACGTCGTGCGCTTCCGATCAACACTCCTGACAATCCAGCCATTTCCGTGAGCGCGGCAAGGAAGATCGCGCCCGCGACCGCCAGCGGATTCCATCCGGGCAACGTCGCGAAGGGCAGCGTGAGCGCCGCATCGGAAATGACGTCGGTGAGTTCATTCAGGACCGCGCCGCGTCGCGATTTCTGACCATGTTCCTGCGCGAGCATTCCATCCATCGCATTGAGTGCCATTCGCATCAGCAGAAATACGGGGAGCAGGATCCAGCCGCGGTGTTCGAGCGCCAACCAAACTCCCAACGCGACGGACGCCACGCCAGTCGTAACCGTGACCTGATTTGCGGTGATTCCTGCTGCCGCGAGTCGCACTACGAGCGGCCGCAGCAATCCCTGAAAGCGTGGCTTCAAATCGTACAGCGTCGGCATGAGAATCAATATCAGTTGTACTAACATTGAAAACGCTCATGCGGATTCAAACCGGACTGTGCTACATTTTCGCGGTAGCAGCACTGCTGCAGCCTTCATCTATGACCGCACAAGAGGATTTACATCAGCAGGATCGTCAGGCGCTTCTTAAAATCTTGAGCGAGGTGGAACATGCCATCAATGCGCAGGACGTTGAGGGCATCATCGCGCAGATGAGCCCCAACTGCACGGTCATCTGGTGGAACGCGGAAGTCTCGCGTGGCCATGACGATATTCGCGCTTACTATCGCCGAATGGTGAAAGACCCTGGCCGGATCATCAGTAAATACACGACTCAGGCGAAGCTCGGCGAGCACGCGCGTTTTGTCGGCGCCGGATCCGACGTGGCTTTGGCGGATGGGAGCATGGAGGACGAGTTTTTCCCGATCATCCGCGGCCCGTTCAAGCTCAGCTCGCGTTGGAGCGCGAGCGCGGCGAAGTCCGCCGACGGTGTATGGAAGATCGTGAGTCTGCACCTCTCCGCGAACGTGTTCACCAATAGCCTGATTTCGGAACTGACGAAAGCGCTTTGGTACGCAGGCGGCGCGGGCGTGCTGGTGGGCGGGCTAGCCGGCTGGTTCATCGGCCGTCGCAGAAAAAGATAGCGCAAATCAATCAGCGGTACTGATAACTCACGAACGCCAGTCGTCGACTGTCGGGCGACCACGACGGAACGTTGATGGTTCCTTGTCCGCCGAACAACTTCGTGAGCACGCTGATTTTCTTGTCCGCCAGATTCATGACGCGCAGCATCACGTCTTTGTCGGCGGGATGGCCGGTCACACCTTTCTCATACGTCAGAAAGACCATCCGCCGGCCGTCCGGGGAAATGTGCGGGAACCAGTTGTTGAACTCGTCCGACATTATTTGCTCCTGCTGGCTGCCATCGGCGCGCATCCGCCAGATCTGCATCGATCCACTGCGCTCGGAATTGAAATAGATGTATTGCCCATCCGGCGAATACTCGGGGCCGTCGTCGAGTCCTTTCGCTGTGGTGAGACGAGTCTCTTCGCCGCCCGCGGCTGGAATCGTGTAGATATCGAACTCGCCGTCACGTTGGCCGGTGAACGCAAGCGTTCTCCCGTCCGGCGACCATCCATGCCAATACGAAGGAGATTTCTCAGTGACGCGGCGCGGCTCGCCGCCGCCGATCGGCACGATGTAAATCACCGACCTGCGTGGCTCCTGTGATTGGTCGCTGATCGCCAGGAACTTTCCGTCGGGCGAGATGCCGTGGTCGTTGTTCAGCCGATTTGCGAAGCCGGTGTCGATGGTCTCGATTTTTCCGCCGGCGACCGGTACGCGATGCGCGCGACCGCTGCCGTTGTAGATCAGCCAAGCGCCATCGGGGGTCCAGTTGGGCGCTTCGATCTTCCCTGTTACGATTTGGACCACGCGGCGGTCGGTCGATGAGACGGTGATCGTCTCGAGCGTGCTGAACAGCGCGCCTTTCGGTGGACCGGCAGGGGCGGTGGGTGTCACTGTCAGTTCGACGTTAGAAAATACAGCCTTGGCGATCGCGTCTTTGTCATGTGCACACACGCCGATGCCGACGTAGAACGGCTCGCTCAGGAGCAAACGCATCGGTCCACCCGCCGGGCGCAATTCTTCACCGGCACCCGCCAGCGACATATAGATATAGTTGCCGCGTTTTTCGATACTGAGGCGTTTCGGTGCCGAAATATTCGACTGGATCTCATGGGTCGCCGCGCCTTTTTCGTCGCGCGATTGCAGCGAGGTCAGACCGTCGCCGTGCAGCGCGACGTCGCCGTAGGCGGAATCGGCGTCCAGGCTTTGACGAATGATCAGGACGGCTTTGCGATGCGCGTTGCCTCCGGATCCAAGAAGCGACGCGTCCGCGCTGAGGACGACATCGCCCGATACTTTTTTCCAGACGAAGTGGAAAGCATCGGCTGCGCCCCACATGTTCTCGCCGCTGCCGGTGACCGTGTAGCGCTTCTGTGCCGCGTCGAACTCTACCGATCCTGCATGCAGCACGGTGCCGATGTCGGTACTGCCTTCGAAAATCCCGCGCGGCGTTTGCGCGGTCAAGCTGCAAACGGCAATCGTCAGCAGCGTCGCAACCTTAGTGGTCCAGTGCATGCACGTCATTCTATATTTCCTGTGCGGTCAGCTTACACTATGTAGCACGGTACTCCAATCATGTCTAAACATTTTTCTCGACGCAGTTTCCTGGCCCGCTCGGCCGCAGCGGCTTCTCTGAGCGCAATGACCCTCCGAGCCGCCGGAAAAACGATCCCGGTTGGTCTCGAAATGTATTCGGTTCGCGACGAGCTCACCAAGGATCTGATGGGCACGATCCGCGCCGTCGGGAAAATGGGCTACCAGGTGATGGAGTTTTACTCGCCCTACTACGACTGGACGCCGGAGCAGGCCAAGGATGTTCGAAAGTTGATGGACGATCTCGGCGTGCGCTGCCTCTCTACGCACAACGGCACGAAATCGTTCACCGCGGATGGGATTCAGAAAGCCATCGATCTGAACAAAACCCTGGGGTCGAAGTACATCGTCATGGCGAGCGCGGGCCGGGTCACGGGGCTCGACGGCTGGAAGGGCGTCGCCGAGCAGCTCGCGCACGCGTCGGAGAAACTCAAGCCGCTGGGAATGGCGGCGGGGTATCACAATCACCAGCTCGAGTTCCGGCCGTTGGAAGGCAAGCGACCCATCGAGGTAATCGCCGCGAACACGCCGACTGAAGTGATGCTTCAACTCGACGTCGGCACCTGCGTCGAAGTTGGATCCGATCCGGTCGCGTGGATCCAGGCGAATCCCGGCCGCATCCGCTGCCTGCACTGCAAAGATTGGGGCGCTGGCGAAGGCAGAGGCTACAAAGTGCTGTTCGGCGAAGGCGACTCGCCGTGGGCCAAGATTTTCGCCGCCGCGGAATCGGTGGGTGGCGTCGAATATTATCTGATCGAGCAGGAAGGCAGCCGTTTCGGATCGATCGAAACCGCGGAACGGTGCCTGGCGGCCTGGAAAAAGATGCGCTGAGACCCCAACAGGGCATCGCGTAATTACGGCACGCTACCCTTGAGTTAAGTAGCTGTGCCGTTCGCCAAAAAACCCGAAGTGATGAGTCCGGCCGGACACTGGCCGCAGCTCCACGCCGCCATCGAAGCTGGCGCAGACGCCTGCTATTTCGGGCTTAAACACTTCAGTGCTCGCGCGAAGGTTGGCTTCGAACTTAGCGAATTGCCCGAAGCCATGCGCACACTGCACCGCCGCGGCGTGCGAGGCTATCTGACGTTCAACACTCTGGTGTTCGAACACGAGCTCGCCGAAGCCGCGCGCGTGATTGGTTCGATTGCCGAGGCGGGTGTCGACGCGCTGATCGTGCAGGATATCGGCGTATTGAAACTGGCGCGCCAGATCGCACCCGATCTCGAACTTCATGCCTCTACGCAAACCAGCATCACCAGCGCGGAGGGCGTCGAGTTCGCGCGATCGCAAGGGGCCGATCGAGTCACCCTTGCGCGTGAATTGTCGCTAGAGGAAGTCGCCGCGATTTACGAGAAGACCAAGGCCGATCTCGAAATCTTCGTGCACGGCGCGTTGTGCGTGGCGTACTCCGGTCAGTGCTTCTCGTCCGAAGCCTGGGGCGGACGAAGCGCCAATCGCGGCCAATGTGCGCAGGCTTGCCGCTTGCCATACGAAATGTTGGTCGACGGTGAACTGAGGCCGCTCGCCGACGCGCGGTACTTGCTTTCCCCCGGAGATTTGTCGGCCTTGCAGCATGTGCCGCAGATCGTCGCGGCCGGCGTGAGCTGCATGAAAATCGAGGGGCGCTACAAAGGCGCGGACTACGTCGCATTGACTACGCGAGCTTATCGACAGGCGGTCGACGATGCGTGGGCGGGCAGGGAATCCTCCATCACGCCGCGCCAGGAGTTGGAACTCGAACAGGTTTACTCGCGTGGCCTGGGGCCGTATTTCATCTCCGGCGTGAACCATCAGAACGTGGTGAATGGACGCAACCCGCGCCATCGCGGTGTGCACATCGGGACCGTCGCAGCCGTTCGTGAAACCAGCGTTGTAGTGAAGCCCGCGGCGGCGCACGAAATTGCTCCGTTGAAAGCGGGCGATGGCGTGGTGTTCGATGCAGCCGATTGGCGCAGCCCGCAGGAAGACGAGGAAGGCGGCCGCGTGTACCAAGTGGTTCCGCAGCTCAACGGCACGCTGGAGCTGAGCTTCGCCAATAGCGCCGTGAATTTCCCCCGCATTCGCCCGGGCGATTTGTTGTGGCGCACGCACGATCCGGATCTGGATCGCGTGGTGCGTCCATTTCTCGAAGCGGCAACACCGGTCGCAAAGCAAATGCTCAGTGTGCACGTGACAGGCGGCATCGGCGAAAAGCTGCAGACTCGCTGGAGCTTGCCAAATGGAATTTTCGTGACGGTGGAATCGCCAGCGATGCTCAGCGCTGCGCAGAATCGCGGGCTTACGGAAGAGTCGCTGCAGGAACAATTTGGCAGGCTGGGAAACACTCCCTACGCACTTGCGGAGCTGACCGCTGAAATCACGGGTTCTGTTTTCGCACCGGCGTCGTTGTTGAATCGTATGCGGCGCGAGGCGGTGGAAAAACTTGAGGAGCGGCAATCGCGTCCGGCGCTGCGGTCGATTCATTCGGCTTCCGTTGTGGCGCGGGCTTCAGCCCGCAGCCGTGGCTTTAGCCGCGGAGTGAAGGAGCAAAGTGCTAATGCACAACTCCACGTGTTGGTGCGCAATCCCGAGCAACTTGAAGCGTCGATCGCGGCGAGGCCCGATAGCATCACGCTGGACTATTTAGATCTCTACGGGCTGCGTCCTTCCGTGCAACGAGTGAAGGCTGCTGGTCTGCAAGTGCGAGTCGCATCGCCGCGCATCTTGAAACCTGGCGAGGGCCGCATCGTGGCATTTCTGGCCAGCCTCGACTGTCCGATTCTGGTTCGCGCCACCGGAATTCTCCATACGCTGCAGGCGACAAGATCGAATGCGCCATACCTGATCGGCGACTTCAGTCTCAACACCGCAAATACGCTGACTGCCGAAGCATATTTGGAACTCGGTCTCGATCGACTCACACCGACGCACGATCTGAACGCCGCGCAGATCGCCGCATTAGCAGGAACGGTGGGTCCCGAGCGTATGGAGGTGCTCGCGTATCAGCATCTGCCGGTGTTCCACACCGAGCATTGCGTATTCTGCCGATTTCTTTCGACGGGCACGAGTCATCTGGATTGCGGTCGGCCCTGCGAACAACATCGGGTCGCGCTGCGGGATTCGCACGGTCGCGCGCATCCGGTTGTCGCCGACGTAGGCTGCCGGAATACAGTCTTCGGCGCGGAAGCGCAGGAAGCCAGCGCGCACATGGATGCCTGGCGCGAAGTGGGGATTTGCCACTTTCGTTTGGAGTTCGTGCACGAATCGGCGGACGAAGTTCAACGCGTCACGGCCGCATTCCAGGCCTATCTCGCGGGCAGAAAGACCGCAGGGCAGCTCGCGAGTGAACTTAAGCGCTGCGCTCCCGAAGGAGTTACCGAAGGCAGCCTCTTCGTACCCGAGGGATTCGAGCGGTTCCCGATCCTGCAATGACCTCTCCGCGTGCTGAGCCGGCCGTGGCGTGGTCGCAATGGATCTCGCCCGAAACGCTGCTGGCACAGGTGCACAACACCGCGCCGTTTCTGGAACCACGCATGCCGCCGCAGGAGCCGGGTAGGTTGATCGAAATGGGCGGCACGCCCGACGGATTCCTTCGCGTCCTGGCGAGCTGGAAAAATATTCACCGGTCCGATCTTCACCACGCCGAGCAACTACAAGATTATTTCGCCCTGTGCCTGGCCTGTCACCATGCCACCGTGGCGAGCTTCGTGCCCACGGACGTCGATACGAAAATTCGCGGCATGACGTGGCGTGAAACGTCCGATCCCGACGTTTTGAAACCCATGCTGCGTTTTGCGCTGGATGCGCGCGGCTGGACGCAGGAGGGAATCACGGCGCGTTCGGTTCGCGGCGTCAGCGGTCTCAATGGCGAACACTGGAGCGCGATCGCGGGCGGATTGGGCCGCATGCTGGAGCTCGGCGAGACGGCATCGGCGGAGGAAGCGCAGGCTGCCATAGAAGCCGAAATCGACCGTGAGCAAGAGATTTTCGATCAGACAGCCAACGAACGCGACGGCGAGCTCGA
>DASYPO010000406.1:0-3222 GCA_036006545.1 Bryobacteraceae bacterium | reverse complement strand
ACCCCGAGGTAAGCGGCCAGCGTTGGAGCGATGCTGCGCATGTCGATTTCGCCCAGGGACGTGCCAACACGCACGCCGGGACCCGCGAACAAGAAGGACGCGAGCAGTTCCGGGTGAGTAGGCGCATAGCCATGCGCGCCGCCGGGCTTGCGTTCTGTAACCAGCGGCCCGGTCATGTTGTTCTCGATCAAGAATCCGGGTTTCATGTCGACGACAAACGCTACATTGGGCGAACCACCCATCGCGGTAATCGCTTTCGAGTCGAGGATGGCCGCGATTCCGTTCGCGGGATTAGCGGCAAGCCTCGTCAGCAGCTTTTCGACGGCATCGCGCGTGGCGCTGTCGCGCGGATCCTTCAACATGACCATCGCGGATCCAGCGGATTCCCAGGTCTGCGCCTTCCAATCGGAAAAGACTGCGGAGCGCGCTGTGGTTCGGCGCGGGTTGGGCGTGATCAGGCCGGCGTCGACAAACGCGACGCGCAGATTCAGGACGCGGCTGACATCCGCGAATCCGTGATCGGAGACGATACAGATCGCGGCTTCCGGCGTCTCCGCTCTCATCGCCTGCAGTAGCTCCCCGACCATTTTGTCGATTTCCTCCAGCGTGGCAAAAGCTTCTTTGCTGAACGGTCCGTAGTCATGCGCGTCGTGATCCAGCGCACCGAGATGCACGGTGATGAAGCGCGCGTGCTTGGCGCGAATAATCTCGGCGGCATAGCGCGTGCGCGTCCAATCGGCGGGCACGGCGTCGCGCAGATCGGGTTTGTAGGGTCCAAGTTTCTTCTCAAATTCATCCAGAAGACCCGGAGTGGAAACGACGCGCTGCAGCTTCAGGTCGTCGGGCTGGAAGGATCGCCAGTATTCGGGAATCGAAAAGCTGACGCCGGGAGCGCCCGCGCTTACCGGCCAACTCACGCTGCCGACCTTA
This sequence comes from Bryobacteraceae bacterium, assembly GCA_036006545.1. GTDB lineage: Bacteria > Acidobacteriota > Terriglobia > Bryobacterales > Bryobacteraceae > Palsa-187. The sequence continues at coordinate 2,292 of DASYPO010000406.1, read as the reverse complement.
TAGCCGGCGCGCGCCGCAGCGTCCCACAGAGTCGGCACGCGGATGTCCTCGCTGTACCAATACCAGCCGTCGAGATTCAGTCCCAGTGGATCGAACGTGGTGTTGTTCAGGATGCCGTGCTTCGCCGGTGCAACGCCTGTGAGCATCGTCGTGTGGCTCGGATAGGTGACCGTGGGCAGGACACCGCGCACGCCGGACGCATGCGCGCCGCGCTTGAAAACGTCGCGCAGATTTGGGATCGAGAGGCGATGTTTGTCAGCATCAGCGATAAGATCAGGCCGCAGCCCGTCGATCGAGATCAGCACCAAGCCGCGGCGCGTGGGCTGGGCGAATAGCGTGGAGGCGCAAAAGACGGCGGCGGCGGCGGCGGCAAGGAACAATCTTCGAGGCGGCATAGTTTGTCTATTCTAGTAGGCTAGGCTCTCTGGAGGTGACTATGAGATTGCGAATCGCGGTGACGGCCGTTCTCCTGTGCGTGCTGAGTGCGGCAGTGGCGCAGACGCGCGCGCCGCAAAAGAATGACGAAGAGTACGGCAAGCTCATCAAGCAGTATCTGCAGGACCCGCGCATCACGACGGAGTTGGTCGATCATCTTCCCGCTTCAGATACGGTGCCGACGCCGCTCAAGTTTTTCGGGCGAATTCCGGGGACGCCGGGCGAGCTGACGTACGCGAAGGATATCTATCGCTTCTACGAAGCGCTCGCGAAAGCCTCGCCGCGTGCGAAGTTCTGGACCATTGGAAAAACCGAGGAGGGTCGCGATCAGGTGGTGCTCGCGATCGCCGACGAAGCGACGATTCGCGATCTGGACAAATACAAGTCGGCACTCGCCGCCTTGACCGATCCGCGCAAGACGACCGAGCAGCAGGCACGCGAGCTGATCAAGACCGGCAAGCCGATTTACTGGACCACCAGCGGGATTCATTCTCCCGAGACCGGCGGACCGGAAATGCTGATCGAGCTGGCGTATCGACTGATTGTCGAAGAGACGCCGTTCATCCAGACCATTCGCAACAATTCGATCGTATTTATTACGCCAGTGGTGGAAGTCGACGGCCGCGAGAAGCAAGTCGACACGTATTACTACGGAAAGAAAACCGGCAAGCAGCGGCCGCCGCTGATGTATTGGGGCAAGTACGTGGCGCACGATAACAATCGCGACGGGATGGGTCAGTATCTGAAGCTGACGCAGAACATTACGCGCACATTTCTCGAGTGGCACCCGACCATACTGCATGATTTACACGAGGCTCAATCGTACTTGTACGTGTCGACCGGAACAGGTCCATACAATACGGCGCTGGATGCGATTCAGATTAACGAATGGTGGCTACTGGCGGAAACCGAAGTGATGGAGATGGCAAAGCGCGGTGTGCCCGGCGTTTGGACCTACGGATTTTACGACGGGTGGGTGCCGAATTATTTGTTCTGGATCGCGCATACGCACAATTCGTTTGGTCGATTCTATGAAGTGCAGAGCTACGGGCCGGATCCGGTGGAGAATCTACGATTGCAGCCGACGGTGACCAGTCGCGAATGGTTCCGTCCGAATCCTCCGCTGCCTTCGATCAAGTGGGGACCGCGCAACAACACCAACATCCAACAATCCGGAATTCTCTTCGCGATGAACCAGGTGGCGAAGAGTCGCGAGCTGTATCTGGAGAATTATTGGCTGAAGAACAAGCGCGCGGTGGACGCTGGCGCAGCCGGCCCGACTTACGGATGGGTGATTCCCGCCGCGCAGCGGCGCAAAGCGGACGCGGCGGACATGGTGAACGAACTACGCAGGCAGGGTCTCGAAGTGCATCGGGCGACGTCGGCGTTTAAGTCGGGCACCCAAGAAGTCGCTGCGGGGGATTTCGTAATTCGTGCGGATCAACCGTATCGCACGCTGGCGGATATGTATTTCGGCGTGCAGAATTATCCCCCGGCGAATCCACGACCTTACGACGATACCGGCTGGACCATGCAGTACATGCGCAATGTGAAGCTGAACGCGCTGACCGATAAATCTGCACTGAGCCAGCCTATGACACTGCTCACGGCCGATGCGAAAGCGCCAGGCGGGATCGAAGGAAGCGGATCGACCTTGGTGATCGATCACACGACGGATAACGCGTTGATGGCGTTTCGTTTTAAACATCGCGACGTGAAGATGTCGGCAGCGGAGGACGATTTCGAGCTAAACGGCCGCAAATTCCGCGCCGGTGCTTTCGTGATCGAGAATGCGGATCGAGCGCGACTCGAACCCTCAATTCGCGACCTGGGGTTGTCGGCCTGGGCAGTGGGTGC
>DASYPO010000405.1:0-19850 GCA_036006545.1 Bryobacteraceae bacterium | reverse complement strand
CTCGATCCGCGCGCGATCACCAGCGTGTCCAGCGCTTCCAAGGTTCCGTTGCGATTGCGATATGCGTACGCCGCGCCGCTGCCCGGCAGCGTCACCTTGAAAAGGTCGGAACCCACCGCGAAGTCTTCCTGGTTGGTCAGCAGCGGGACATTGCCCAGCGGCCGCGAGAAGCGCGGATCGTCAAAACTAAACCCCACGCGCAGATCGTTGATCAAATGCGGCCGAATGCGATGCGTCCATCCCGCGCCGATACTCAGATCGCGCTGGCGATACTCAGAGGAAAATTCACGGTACGGGTTGAAAAGGAAATCCGGCTGATCGATACTGCTGAACACGGCGCGCAGAAACACCTGATCGACGCCCGACGGCGATACGTAATCGAATCGCGTCATCGCCAGGTAGCGATCGAGCGCGGTGGGCGGTGAAAGTGTCACTGGTCCGGCGTTCGCCGTGCCTTGCGGAACCACCACCGACGGAAACCGGCGCAGCAGCGTCCCCGTAACCGACGCCGGATTGGTCGAGTTAATGAACGCCGCCGTCGGCAGCACGAACGTTTGCGGATTGCTTTGGCCGCGAAAACGATCGTATTCGAGTGACGCCGAAACGAACAATCGACGCTTGAGAACCGGCCCGCCGAAGCGCCCGCCCGGTTGGATCTCGCTGGCCGACAGGCGCGGCAAGCCCAGCAAATTGTTGCCGAACGTGTTTGCGTTGAGTACTTCGTTTTTCAAATAGAAATATCCCATGCCGTGCCACTCGTTCGTCGCCGCGCGCGTGATCGCGTTGGCGATGAAGCCAGACGTGCGCCCGTACTCGGCGGTGTAATTCATGGTCGAGACGCGATATTCCTGAACAGCTTCGGGCGCGATGCGCGCCGCCGGTCCGGTCACCAGGCTGTTGTTGAATTCCAGGCCATCCAGCAAATAATTCGACGCCGAGGGACGCTGCCCGCCGAACGACAACCCGAGTCCGCGACCGGTGGTGGTGTCGGCGGTTGCCGACGGCAGGAGCACCAGTGCCGTGAATACGTCGCGGCCTCCCAGCGGCAGCCGGTCGATCGACGGCGCGCCGATCACGTACGACAGGCTGGTTTCGAGATCGCTCGGCCTTCCGCGATTCGGATCGAAATTGGCGGAACGGCTGGTGTCCACGTCGGGGCCGTAAAAAGTCAGCACCGCTTCGCTGTCCGGCAGAAAGACGCTGCGATACTGGCGCGTTTCCCACACGTCACTCAGCGGGCGCAGGCGAAACTGAATGTCAAGACGGCCCGCCACCGGCACTTCGAGTTGATACACTTCCTGCGCCTGATACGTCGCGGCTTGAACGTGGATCCGATAGAAACCCGGCGAGAGCAGCGGGAGCGTGAAGTAGCCCGAGCGATCCGAACGCGTGACGCTGGGCGTGCCGACGCTCGCCAGCGTGTTATCGGAAAGTTCACAGCGAATTTCTGCAGCAACGATGGCGCGCCCCGAACCGAGATCGACCACGCGTCCGGAAATCAGCCCCTGCGTTGTCTGCGCGGGAGCAAGCGCGACCAACGCCACCAGACCCGCCCAGGTTGTGATTGCAGCGCGACCCACTTGCGTCCATTCTGACACGCCCGCCCGTATACTGATGTTATTCGCCGCCTTCATCCAGCTACGTTTGTTTTCGCACTTGCGGTGTGCCTGCAGGCGCAGTCCACAAAAGAGCCAAAGGAGCTCCCGCTGGCGCTGATTATCTCAGCGTCCGGCGCTCAGATCCAGCGCTCGGATTGCGAGCTGCCGCTGGCGGCGAAGCCCGGCGAAGTCCTATTTGCCGGCGATTCTTTGTACGCTTCCGGCGGAACCGCCGTGTACGTTTCCTGCACCGCGAATACTCAACAGGGGCTTTCTGCGGACGGCGAGGTGCTCTTCGAACCGAAACAGTCGAAGCTGCGAAAAGGGAAGTTCGTCGATCAGAAACCCGCCGCCGGATGCTTCCTCCCGCCACTGCAGCGATCCATCGTAGCCAGCCAGCAGCACGCCGGGGCGTCGATCGCAAGCGATCTCGCGGGCGCATCGCCAGCGCGAATCGCCGCGCAGAACCCGCAGTTGGCGGCCACGCTCGCGCCGCTAGATCAGGCAATTCAGGCGAACTCGATGGATTTGGTTTCCCGCCTGGCGCGCACGGCAGCACTCGAGAACGCGGGACTGTTGCGCGAAGCCGCGGCGGAAATGCGGCAGGTCGCGACGGGCTGGCCCGATCCGGCGTGGATAAAAAGCCGCGTGTATACACTGGAACTCGCCGCGAGTAAATCGACACCCCCGCCGGCTGCCACAGACCCCGGTTCCAGTGAAGGGCAAACCTTCGCGCTGCTGATCGGCATTTCGAATTTTAGTCATCCCGAAGTTCCGAAACTGCAGTTCGCGCATCTCGACGCCCTGGATTTCGCCAAGCTGCTGCAGAGTCCGCGCGCCGGGGGAATTCCGCCCGACAACATCAAAGTGCTGGTCAACGAAAACGCTACGCGCAGCGCGATCCAGAGCGCGATCGAGACGCATCTCAAGCGGCGCGCCAGTAAAAACGACACCGTGCTGCTATTCATCGCTTCACACGGAGTCACCTATCCGGTCGGCAACAAGACCAAGGGATTTATCATCGCCTACGATACCGATCCGGGCGACCCGGCCACCAGCGGCGTGCCGATGGAAGACATCCGGCGCCTGTTCGAAAGCGACCTGACCAACGTCAAGCGGCTGCTCCTGTACGTCGACGTCTGTCACGCCGGCCGCGTCGGCCAGATCATTCCCAAGGCCGACGTCACCAACAAAACGGCGGAGCGATCGCTGGCGCCGGAGGATGTTCAAATGTTCGGCCTGCTTGCAGCGCAGAGCAACCAGGTTGCGATCGAAGGCGTGAACTATGGCGGCGGGCACGGCGCGTTCACCTATTTCCTGATGCGCGCGCTGAACGGCGACGCGGATATGAATCGCGACGGCAAGGTGATGATGCCCGAGTTTTTCGATTTCGTTCGTGACAAAGTTTCCGAGACCACCGCCAGCCGGCAGATCCCTAAACAGATCGGTGATATCGACGAAAAGCGCATTATGTCCAACACCGGAATGCCGGGAATCGAGCTAAAGGATTACGCGGCGCCCACGCCCGGGGGCAGCCGCGGATTCCAGGTCGTGGGTCCGTCGGGCGAGACAGCTCGCGACTTTGCGCCGCAATCCGTGATGACGTCGCGTTTGATGAAGTATCAGGACGCAGCGACGCTGGTGGAGGAATTCGAAAAAGCGATTCGGGAGGGACGGATTCTGCCCACCGACAACCAGAGCGCGTTTGAATTACTGCGCGCGATGAAGTCGCGGCTCAAAGCCGAAGACTATCCGGCGGAGGCGGCGAAGCTGCGGGTGGCCTTGGAGGATAAGGGCCAGCAGGTGTTGCTCGAATACTTGGCCGGCGACGCGACGCCGCAGAAGCGCGAATCGTTTTTCGACGGCACGCGCTATTTCGAAGCGGCGGAGCTGCTCGCGCCCGATTCCTTATTCCTCGAAAGCCGCAAGGTATTTTGCCAGGGCCGTGTGGCGATCTTCGACAAGGATTACCGCCGCGCATCAGAATTGCTGGAGCGAGCCGTGGGGCTGGATCCGGAGCGCGCCTATGCGTACAACGCGTTGGGAATCGCTTATCTGGAGCGCGCCGATTACGACCGGGCCATTTTGGCTTTTCGCGATGCGACCCGACGAGCGCCGTACTGGCCGTATCCGCTGCACAATCTTGCGCTCGCGCTTTCGGAAAAGGGCGCGTTTGCGGAAGCCATTCGCGCATACGATCGCGGCATGCAGCTCGCGCCGAAAGCGGCGTATCTGCCCTACAACCTGGGTTTGCTGTATCAGCGCATGAATCGCGGGAAGGACGCCGAGGCGATGTATCGCAAAGCGCTCGCCATCGACACCGCGAATCCGCAGGTCTTGACCGCGCTCGGTTACGTGAAAGCGTCGGCGGGTAAGCGCGGCGAGGCGGAGGATCTATATCGGCAGGCGCTCGCGAAGGACCCGACGTCGCTCACGGCGAATCACAACCTGGCGCTGCTGCTTTCTACCGATCCGAAACGCTTCGACGAAGCAGTGACGATTTGGCGCGCGAATCTGGATCGGTCACCGGAGCATTTGCCGTCGCGCTTGAGTCTGGCTCGGGCGCTGGCGCGTGTGGGTCGCAAAGACGAGGCGGTTAAGGAGTACGAGAAGTTGATCGCGGTGCGGCCGGAATATGTTGCGGCGCGGCGCGCGCTGTCGGATCTGTATTTCGAAACTGGCAAGCGTACCGAGGCGCTGGCGCAATTGCAGGAGGCGCTGAAGGCGGAGCCGGAGAATGTCGAGTTGCTCGAACGCACCGGCGATTTGTACGCGGCCGCGGGAGACAACGCGGAAGCTCGGGCCGCATACGAGAAGGCGCTGCCAGGTGCGGCGGGGCCAACAAAGAAACGCATCCGCGCGGCTTTGGCGAAATTGAAGTAATAACGTGGCGCGGCCCTGTGGCGCGGGCTTCAGCCCGCAGCGTCGGCTTCAGCCGACGAGATAAACAGATCAGTCCGTCGGATTCGTCGCGAACACCGACACCTCGGCAATGAAGCCGCGATCGTCCATCTCCAGCGCGCCCCTCACCGCCTGCGCGATTTCTTCGCCGCGCAGCTTTGAAGAATTATCCTTCTGCCCAATACCGGCGGTCGAGAAGAAATTCGTCACCACTTCGCTAGGGTTCACCAGGATCACGCGAATATTGAACTTACGAAGCTCTGCGCGCCAACATTCGGTCATGCCGCGTAGCGCGAACTTACTCGCGTAATACGCCGTGCCCTGAGGCCCGCCGCGCAGGCCCGCCGTCGACGCGATGTTCACGATATTGCCACGCTTGCGGGCGACGAAAATTTTTGCAGCTTCGCGGCCCATCAACATCGCGCCCGTGACGTTGGTCGCGAATACTGCGTCGAAACTCGCACGATCGAAGTCCACCAGATTCTTGAAGACGCCGAAGCCGGCGTTGTTCACCAGAATGTCGAGATCCCCGAACTTGGCGAGCACTTCGCGATAAGTTCGCGCGACGTCGTCTTCATTCGCTACGTCGGCAACGATCGGATGCGCACCGATCGCGGCCGCGGTTTCGTTCAGGCGCGCAGCATCGCGGCCGGTGATCGCCACGCGCGCGCCGCTCGCGATCAAGGTCTGTGCGATCGCGCGGCCGATTCCCGATCCGCCGCCGGTGACCAGTGCAACTGCATTGCTCAGATTCATGGCAGACCTTTCAAAGGAGGCGCTTGCTTCGTCAAAACCGGCGTGCGCGCCACGTTCATGATCATCGCCAGCATCCCGTAGAATCCGTTCACGGCAGCGATGTCGACCACGCCTTGTTCGCCAAACTTCTTCACTGCCCGCGCATACGTCGCATCGCTGACACTCTGATTCGCGTTCAGCTCAACGCAGAAATCGTAGACGATTTCTTCGTCCTCGGCCATGCCCATTGGTCGGCGACCTTCGGCGATCGCAGTTACAATCTCTTGTTTCAGTCCTGCCGCGAGTGCCAGCGGATAATGCGCGTTCCATTCGAATTGCTGGGTCCAGTGGCGCGCGGCGATCAGCGTCACCAATTCCGTCAGCCGGCCTTTGAGCGGACCCTCGTAGCGCAGGTACCCGCCCATGTCGTACACGTTCTGCAAGAGCTTGGGGCTGCGCAGCAGTGGAATGTACGGACCGATCAGCCCGTTGTGCCGGCCCGCGTTCATCGCCGCCGCGGCCTTCTTCTGCGCGTCGGTCATTTTCTCAGTAGGAATCGGCGGCATGCGGTCTTGAGCGAGACACATGCAGGAAAGATACAGAAAAACCAGCGTCGGTTTCATCGGCGTCATTCTATAATGTCCGACATGCTGACGCGGTTTGCGGTTTTGTTTTTGATGGCACTGGTGGTGCTTGCGCAACGCAATCAGCCGCGCGATCCACCCGCGATCTTCGTGCTCAAGCCCGCGCGTGTGTTCGATGGCGAAACGATTCGCACTGGACTGATAGTGCGCGTTCGAGGCGACCGCATCGAAGCCGTCGGCGCGAGTGTCGACGAGACCGGTGCGAAAATTGTCGACCTGCCAGGCGTCACGCTGATGCCGGGATTGGTCGAAGGCCACTCACACATTCTTCTGCACCCCTACAACGAGACGACGTGGAACGATCAGGTAGCGCACGAAGGCTTGGCGCTGCGCGTCGCGCGAGCCGTGAATCACATGCGTGCCACCTTGATGGCCGGGTTCACCACCGTGCGCGATCTGGGCACCGAAGGAGCCGCGTATGCCGACGTGGATCTGAAGCACGCGGTCGCGCAAGGAATCGTGCCGGGTCCGCGCGTGCTGGCATCGACCAAAGCGATTGTCGCCACCGGCAGCTATGCTCCCAAGGGTTTCGCACCCGAATGGCGGGTGCCGCAGGGTGCCGAAGAAGCCGACGGAATCGACAACCTCACGCGCGTGGTGCGCGACCAGATCGGGCACGGCGCGGACTGGATCAAGTTGTACGGCGATTATCGCTGGGGTCCCGGGCCGGGCGCGCGGCCGACATTTTCGCTCGAGGAAATGAAGCTTGCGGTCGAGACGGCGCGCAGCGCGAACGTGCCGGTATCGGTTCATTCCTCGACTCCCGAAGGAATGCGCCGGGCGATTCTCGGTGGCGCGGAGACGATCGAGCACGGCGACGGGGGCACGCCTGAAATTTTCAAGCTGATGAAAGAACGCAACGTCGCGTTGTGCCCCACGCTAGCCGCGGGCGACGCGACCAGTCAGTACGCGGGCTGGGTGAAGGGGCAGGGTCGCGAACCGCAGAATATCGCTCGCAAGCGCGCCAGCTTCAAAGCCGCGCTGGACGCGGGCGTCACGATCCTGAGCGGCAGCGACGTCGGCGTATTCACTCATGGCGACAACGCGCGCGAAATCGAATTGATGGTCGAGTATGGAATGCCGCTGCTGGACGCGGTGAAATCGGCGACCTCGATCGCGGGCCGCGTTCTACATATGGAGATCGGGCAGGTGAAAGCGGGGATGTTCGCCGACCTAATCGCCGTCGAAGGTGATCCGACCAAAGAAGTATCCTCGCTGCGGCGAGTGAAGTTCGTGATGAAGGCTGGAACGATTTACAAGCAGTAGCGCTATTTGAAGTCCATAGTCAGCCGCCCCGCCGCGCCCTTGTAAAGCAGCGAAACATCTTTCGGTTTCAGTTTGCCGCTTAGCGTAAAGTACAGCAAGCCCTCCGTCGGCTTCGTGATTTTCCCCTCGGGTAGAATCTTCTGCTTCAGAATTTCGAGCATTGGATTTTCTTTAGCGCCCTTCTCGGTATCCATCTTCGCTTCCGCGGTTCCGCCTTCCACGCTGCCGCTGTTTCCGAGTCCGCCGCCCGATCCAGGAAGACGCCGAGGCGCGCCGCCGATGCCGCCCCACACCGGACCATTCGACTCAGTGCCCAGACCGCCGGGCTGCGTCGCCGCGCGTTTCACCACCAGAGTGCCGCGCCCCGCGATTTGAAATGGCGAAAGCGCCTGGCTGCGCTCGCCATCCTTGCGCGAGACGATCGTGAAATCGTCGGGGCTCACTTGAACGCCGTCGTCGGTCTTGGGTGACACTTTGATACGCACCATGACGTAGCCCGGTCCCAGATCCGCGCCGAGCGCCTTGCGGCATTCTTCGCGATCCAGAATCACGGTGCCGGCGATTTCGATATCGTCGTTGCCGGCCTGATTGGGCAGCGGCTTGGGATCGCCACCCAGCGCGACGAATCCGGTCAGAACAAGAATGAGTGCGTACTTCATAAGCTCAAATCTCCCGGTCTCTGACGAATCTCCATACATCCGCGTCCGGTGGGCAGCACTTTTCCAGGATTCAGACGGCAGCCCGGATCGAACAGTTTTTTGAACCGTCCGATCATGTCCAGCGACTCTCCCGGAAACTGGCGGCCCATCATTTCCATTTTCTCCATTCCCACGCCGTGCTCGCCGGTGATCGATCCGCCCACGGAAATGCAGTACTCCAGAATCTCGTCACTGGCCTGCTTCACTTTTTCGAGCTGGCCGGGCTGGTGCGGATCGAACAGGATCAAAGGATGCAGGTTTCCATCGCCTGCATGGAAGATGTTGCTGATCGCCAATCCGTAACGCTTGCTCACGTCGGCGATGAAATGCAGCGTGGGCGCGATCTGCGTGCGCGGCACCACGCCGTCCTGCACGTAATACGCGGGGCTCGCGCGCCCCACGGCACCGAAGGCGTTTTTGCGACCCTTCCATAGAAGCTCGCGTTCTTCGGCATCGCGCGCCACTCGTACTTCGCGCGCCCGGCAACATCCGCACGCCTCACGAATCTGTTCCACCTGCTCCTCTACCGATTCCGTCAAGCCTTCGAGCTCGATCAACAGCACCGCAGCTGCGTCCATTGGATAACCCGCGTGCGTGGCTTCCTCGATCATGCGCAGCATCACACCATCCAGCATTTCGATCGCGGCGGGTGTAATCGCGCGCGCGGTGATCTCGGCGACGGTCGCGCCCGCCTCCTCCGTCGAATCGTAAATCGCAAGGATGGTCCGGACGCATTCGGGCTTGCGCATCAGCCGCAGCGTGATCTTCGTGACCAGCACCATGGTGCCTTCCGATCCGACCAAGAGACCCGTCAGATCGTATCCGGGTGCATCCGGAGGACCGGTTTCGATCACCGTGCCGTCGGGCAGCACCGCTTCGAGACCGAGCACGTGATTGGTCGTGACGCCGTACGCGAGCGTGTGCGGACCGCCCGCGTTTTCGCTCACGTTGCCGCCGATCGTACACGCGCGCTGGCTCGAAGGATCCGGCGCATAGAAAAATCCATCCGCGTCGACCGCCAGCGTCACGTCGAGATTCACCACGCCGGGCTGTACGACGACTCGTTCGCTCGCGAGGTCGATCTCCAGAATCCGATTCATGCGCGCGAAGGAAATGACGATGCCCCCCGCTCGCGCGATCGCGCCTCCCGAAAGTCCGGTGCCCGCACCGCGTCCGACGATCGGCAGGCCTTCCGCAGCGGCGAGCTTGACGATCGCGACGACGTGTTCGGTGGTCTCCGGAAATACAACGAGATCGGGCCGCGATTTATCTAACCCGCCGTCGTATTCGTACAGCGTGAGATCTTCGGGACGATGAATGTAGCCGCGCGGGCCCAGGATTTGCTCAACTCGGTCGAGCAGGCCGCGAGTGGCGAGAGCGCTCACAACATCTGCTTAAAGCGCGCCAGAAAGATGGGATCCATCCAATTCTGCGATCCGACAACCTTTTCGAGCACCTTTCCGGAGCGATCAATCAGATACGTTTCCGGAAGCAGGAACGTGCCGTAGTTGCCGCTGATCTCCGCTTCCGGATCGCGGGCGGTTTCGAAGCTGACGCGATTCCTCTCCAAAAAACGGCGGTAGGTTGGTTCATTGCGATCGATGCTGATGCCCAGCACCACCACGCCCTGCTGTGCGAACTGGCGCGCGAAGGCGTTCAGGGACGCCATCTCTTCAACACAGCCGGCGCACCACGTGGCCCAGAAATTCAAGACCAACAACTTCCCCGTAAAGTCAGACCGCGAGATGGTCTTACCGCTATCGGTCTTGATGGAAAACTTTGGCGCGGTATCGCCGGTGTTTACTACCTTAGCTTCGAGTGTTCCAGCGACCACAAGGACCAGTGCCACGGCCAACACGCCGATTGCGCCTTGCAACAGCCTCTCGTTCTTTCGATCCACGCTACTATTTTAGTGTATCGGGCAGGCGGTTCCCTGCATCTCATTAATGGGTCGCCCTGGGGACCGAAAGACCGTAACTCCAAGGGATTCGTTTCCAAAATGTTACTCACACGCAAAGCAGAGTTCTCGGCGTCGCATGTCTGCGCTAATCCAGCGCTCGACCCGGCGCAGAATTTCGCGATCTACGGGAATAACGCGAACGCCCACGGCCATGGACATAACTACGTGCTGGAAGTGACGGTGGCGGGCGAACCCGATCCGGTCACCGGGATGGTTTTCGATTTGCGGGAGCTGAAAGAAATCCTGAATCAGGAAGTGGTCGAGCCCATGGACCACCGATTTCTGAATCGCGAAGTCCCGCCCTTCGACCGCGTGATTCCGACCACAGAAAATCTCGCCGCCGAGATTTGGCGACGGCTCGCGGCGCGCATCGATCGGGCTAACGTTCGGCTGCATAACGTGCGACTGTTCGAAACCCATGAGACGTACGTGGACTACAACGGGGCATCGTGAAACTGACCCGCCGTTATCGATTTTCCGCATCGCACCGCCTGGCCACGCCCGCGCTGAGCGACGAAGAGAATCGTCAACTCTACGGAAAATGTAATAACCCGTTCGGGCATGGACACGACTACGTTCTGGATGTAACGGTGGAGGGCGCGCCGGATAAGAATGGCCTGGTGGTGGAGCGCCTCGCGCTGGATCAAGTGGTGCGCTCGCGGGTATTGGACCAACTGGATCATCGCAATCTGAACGAAGATGTTCCCGCGATGGCGAATGTCGTTCCGACGACTGAAAACCTCGCGTCGGCGATCCGTACGTCGCTCGAGCGCGATTGGCCGCTCGCGGCGCGCCTCAGCCGCGTGCGCATCTCGGAAACGGATCGCAATATATTTGAGCTGGAGGGGTCGAGTAGATGAAGAGCAAAGCGATTGTCCGCGTCATGCCGCACAAAGGCCACACCATCGCGAATCGGATGCAGGAAGTGCTGAGCATGCTGGGCGAAGACGCGCAGCGCGAAGGCCTGGTCCGCACGCCGGAACGCTATGAGAAAGCCATGCAGTTTCTCACCAGCGGCTACCAAGCCAACCTGGATGAATTGGTTAACGACGCGATGTTCCATGTTAAATGCGATGGAATGGTGATCGTAAAGGACATCGAATTCTTCAGCTTGTGCGAGCATCACTTATTGCCATTTTTTGGGAAAATGCACGTGGCTTACTTGCCGAAGAACAAAGTACTCGGGCTAAGCAAAATTCCGCGAATCGTGGATATGTTCGCGCGACGGCTCCAGGTTCAGGAACGTCTCACCGAACAGGTGGCCCAGGCGATCTCCGATGTGATCTCGCCGCGCGGCGTCGGCGTGTTGTGCGAGGCGCGCCACTTCTGCATGATGATGCGTGGCGTGGAGAAGCAGGAATCCTCCACCGTTACCAGCACCATGCTGGGCAGTTTCCGTTCGCAAAAAGCCACGCGCGACGAATTTCTCGCGCTCGCTCGCCGCGCGTAAGTTCGACTGTTCGTCGGGCCGTAATACGTTGGCTAACTCTCCTTACCGGGAATACCCATAATACGGGAATCACATATCCGATCCGCTAGCGGGCCCTCGCCCACAGCTTTCCGAGCCGCGCGTTGTTAGAATCTTTAAGGCTCCATGAACATCTCCGTTAAGGGCGAATACGCTCTCCAGGCCATCTTCGACCTGGCCATGCAGAGCGCTGCCGAGCCGGTGAAGATCGCCGGTATCGCCCGCCGCCAGAAAATCCCGCAGAAGTTCCTGGAGCTGATTCTCTCCGGTCTCAAGCAGGGCGGCTTTGTGGAATCGCGACGTGGCGCAGATGGCGGCTACCGCCTGGCTCGGCCCGCCGACCAAATCACCGTGGGCCAAGTGCTGCGCTTTATGGAAGACGGAAAGAAAACGAAGCGCGCCGCGCCCGGCCCTTTTACCGATGTTTGGAAGCGAGTCGACGCGGCCACCGCTGCCATTGTCGATCGCACTACTTTCGCCGAGCTGGTGCGTCAATGGAAAGAATCGCAGCGCCGCTACGTGCCCAACTGGACTATCTAACGATCTCTACCCAAAATGTTCTATAACGACAATTCGTTCAGCATCGGCCGCACGCCGCTGGTGCGCTTAAATCGCGTCACGGACGGCGCACCGGTGACGCTGCTCGCGAAAATCGAGGGCCGCAATCCCGCCTACTCGGTGAAGTGCCGCATCGGCGCGTCGATGATCTGGGACGCGGAGAAACGCGGAATCCTCAAGCCCGGCAAGGAACTGATTGAGCCCACCAGCGGCAACACCGGAATCGCGCTGGCATTCGTCGCTGCGGCTCGCGGATACGACATCACGCTGCTGATGCCGGAGACCATGTCGATCGAGCGGCGCAAGGTCCTCAAAGCGCTGGGCGCGAAACTGATCCTTACCGACGGCTCGCTCGGAATGGGTGCGTCGATCGAGCGCGCCGAGCAGATCGTCGCCAGCGATCCCGATCGCTACGTGCTGCTCCAGCAGTTTCAGAATCCAGCGAATCCGGCGATTCACGTCACGACCACCGGCCCCGAGATTTGGAACGATACCGACGGCAAAGTGGACGTGCTGGTGGCGGGGATCGGCACGGGCGGCACCATCACCGGGATTTCGCGTTACTTCAAGCTGGAGCGGAAACGCAAAATTATTTCGATCGGCGTCGAGCCCGAAGGCAGTCCGGTAATCGCTCAGACGCTGGCGGGCGAGCCGATTCAACCCGGTCCGCACGGGATTCAGGGGATCGGCGCGGGATTTATTCCGGACACGCTCGACCTGGAGATGGTGGACCGCATCGAGCTGGCGGGCGATGAGGAGTCGATCGAAATGGCGCGGCGGCTGGCTCGCGAAGAGGGAATCATCAGCGGGATTTCGTGCGGGGCGGCCGTGGCGGCGGCGGTGCGGGTCGCGCACGAGCCGGAGATGCAGGGGAAAACGATGGTCGTGATTCTGCCGGATTCGGGCGAGCGGTACCTGACGTCGGTCCTGTTCGACGGCCTTTCGGATTAGCGCGGCGGCAGCCGCACTCGGGGAGGAGAGTAGCGGGCGCTTTCGATGGGTGAAAAGGGGTGAGAGCGCCCGCTGTCGTAACGGGGATTTAGTTATTTGTAGAAACGCTCGCGGCGGTGACATGGTTACTGATTCCGTAAAATTCTTTTAAGAATCGCAAAGCAAGCTGGCGCAGTAACTTAGCCGTACACTAAAAGGGTGCGGCGGGTTGTTCGCTCTCCTTCCTATGGTCGTTTGGTGGCGGAAGCGGTCGATTTTGCCCGCAAATACGATCAAATCCTGGTTTTGGGAGCCACGCGGGCAGCCGCCGATGAGCTGGCGTTCCGGATCGGCGCGGCGGCTGGCGTTCATCGGCTGACGCTGCTCCAGCTCGCCGCAGACCTGGCACGGCCCTCGATGGCCGATCGGCAACTCGCGCCGCTAAGTGGTTTGGGGGTGAAGGCGCTGGCAGCTCGCGTGATTCATGCCGCGCGGGAAGCCAGCGAGCTGAGCTATTTTCAACCCGTCGCCGCGCTTCCGGGATTCGCACGTGCGCTGGCCCGCACGCTGGGCGAATTGCGCCTGGCAGGCGTCGCAGTCGATTCGCTAGCCGAGAGCGGCAAGCCCGGAGCCGACCTTGCCCGCTTGCTCCGTCGTTACGCAGAGGAACTTGAGCAGCGTTCGCTCGCCGATCTGGCTCTGCTACTTCAGCTTGCTTCCAATGAGACGGGCGGGGCTTCTAGGTGGGTGGGGCTGCCGCTGCTGCTGCTCGACGTGCCGCTGCCTTCCCGCGCGCATCGCGATTTCGTAGAGCGGTTGGCCGCGCGATCAGAGGCGGTGCTGGCGGCGGTGATCGACGAAGGGCCGGTGATCGCCGAAAAAGATGCGGTGGCGGCGATCGAATCCGCACTCGGGGTTTCCGCGGAAGACTTGAACGAGCCACCAACCTCGGCGCTGGGGCACCTCCGCCGCTTTTTGTTCGCCTCGGAGCCGCGGAAATCGCCGCCGGTGGATGGCGCCTTCGACTTTTTCTCCGCCCCAGGCGAAGGGCTGGAGACGGTCGAAATCGCCCGCCGCATTCATCGCCTGGTTCGCGAGGAAGGCGTGGCGTTCGATCAGGTCGCGATTTTGTTGCGCAGTCCGGAGCGATACCAGCCGATGGTCGAGGACGCGCTGCGGCGCGCCGGCGTGCCCGCCTACTTCAGCCATGGAAGCGCGCGGCCTGATCCCGGCGGGCGGGCGTTTCTGGCGTTGCTGGCCTGCGCGTCGGAGCGGCTTTCCGCGTCGCGATTTGCCGAATATCTTTCCTTGGGGCAGCTTCCGACAGAAGCGTCGGCAACGGATTGGGTGCCGCCCGCGGACGAAATGCTTCTGAGTGCGGAGGCTGCGCCGCAAGTCGCCGAGGAGCGTGACGATCCACCCGCGCCGCCGGCTCCAGCCGGTTGGGAGAAGCTGCTGGTGGACGCGGCGGTGATCGGCGGGCGCGACCGATGGGTGCGGCGGCTGCGTGGATTGGAACAGGAATTCGAGTTGCGCCTGAAAACGCTCGAGCGTGAAGACGAAGCGCGGCGCCGGCAGCTCGCCCGGCAGCTCGATCAGCTTCGTCACCTGGAGAATTTCGCGCTGCCGCTGATCGAGGCGCTGGATTCCCTGCCTCGTTCCGCGCGCTGGAGCGAGTGGCAGGAGCATCTGACGGCTCTGGCGCGGCGGGCGCTGCGCCGGCCTGAACCAGTGCTCGAAGCGCTGGCCGAATTCGAACCTATGGGCGACGTGGGGCCCGCGTCACTCGATGAAGTCGCCGAGGTGCTGAGCGAGCGGTTGCGCTTCCTGCGGCGTGAACCGCCGGAGCGACGCTGGGGGCAGGTATTCGTCGGATCGATCGACGAAGCGCGGGGACGCGAATTCGCCGTTGTGTTTCTGCCGGGCCTCGCCGAAGGATTATTTCCGCAACGTCAGTTCGAGGATCCGTTGTTGTTGGACGAGTTTCGAAGTCACGTTTCCGCGGATCTACTCTCCCGCGACGATCGTGTGGCCGTGGAACGGCTGCGCTTGCGGATCGCAGCGGCGGCCGCGCGGGATCGTCTCATCGCGTCGTATCCGCGCATGGATGTGGGCGAAGCTAGACCGCGAGTGCCCTCGTTCTATGCGCTGGAATTACCGCGCGCGATCCAGGGAGGGCTGCCGGAGCTGGAGGCTTTCGAGAAGCAGGCGCGCGATTCGGCACCTGCACGTCTGAACTGGCCCGCGCCGAAAAACGCGGCGGAAGCGATCGACGACGCGGAATACGATCTGGCGATTCTCGCTGGCGGCGTTCCGGCGCGTCATTTGGTAGAGGTGAACAAATCGCTGGCACGGTCGCTGCGCGGGCGGTGGCAGCGCTGGCACGGTAAATGGACCGAGGCCGACGGATTGGTCACCGCGGACGCAGCGGCACTGGCTGCACTGGCGGAGCATCGGTTGACCGCGCGCGCGTGGTCGGCGTCGTCGCTACAACATTTTGCCGCATGCCCGTATCGATTCGCCTTGCATGGGATTTACCAGTTGCGACCACGTGAGGAAGCCGCGCCGCTGGAACAAATGGATCCGCTGACGCGCGGTGGATTGTTTCACGCGGTGCAGTTCGCACTTTTGGGCGAGCTTCGATCGGCTGGCCTGTTACCGGTGAACGCAACTCGACTCGACGCCGCGCTGACGATCGCGGATCAGGTGCTGAGTCGCGTTGCGGATCGATACGCGGAGGATCTTGCGCCGGCGATTCCGCGCGTGTGGCAATCGGAAGTCGAAGATCTGCGCACCGATCTGCGCGGCTGGCTGCAGCACGTCGCGGCGAACGACGACGATTGGGTGCCGCAACATTTCGAGTACGGGTTCGGTTTGGCGTTCGATCGGAACCGCGACCCCGCGAGCGTCGCCGAACCAGTGCATCTGAACGCAGCGGGCGTACTATTGCGCGGCGCGATTGATCTGGTGGAGCGCAACACACGTACTGGCGCGTTACGCGTCACCGATCACAAGACCGGCCGCAAACCGGATTCGATTCCGCTGTATGTCGGCGGCGGGAAGTTCCTTCAGCCCTTGCTGTATGCGCTGGCGGCGGAGAAGTTGCTGGGTGCGCCAGTGGAATCGGGCCGCCTGTTTTACGCTACGCAGCGTGGCGAATACATGCACGCACTGATCCATGCGACACCTCAGGCGCGATTGTTCCTCGCACGACTTGTCGAGAATATCGACAGCGCGATCGCAACGGGATTCCTGCCGCCCGCGCCGCAGAAGGACGTGTGCGGAATCTGTGACTATCGCGTGGCCTGCGGGCCGTACGAAGAACGTCGCATCGTGTCGTTCAAGGATCGTCGCGATGAGCGCTTGGAGCCGCTCACTGAAATTCGGGGGATGATATGAACCCCGCTCCACTGTTGTCGAACGACGATCAGGCGCGTTCGAGGATTCGTACGTCGCTCGATGAATCGCTCATCGTCGAAGCCTCCGCGGGGACGGGTAAAACCACGGAACTGGTGCATCGCATCGTCGCGGTGCTAAAAGCCGAACGCGCGAAGATCGATCAGGTCGCGGCCGTGACGTTCACGCACAAGGCGGCGGGCGAACTGAAGTTACGGCTGCGGGAAGAATTGGACAAGGCGCGTCGCGACGCTCCGGTGCTGGAGGACGCGCTGGGGCGCCTGGAAGAAGCATCGATCGGCACCATTCATTCGTTCTGCGCGCAAATCCTCCGCGAGCGGCCGGTGGAGGCGAGGGTCGATCCGGCGTTCGAGGAGCTGAGCGAGCCGCAAAGCAATCGCGTCTACCTTCAGGCTTTCCGCGGGTGGCTGGAAAAGCGACTGGGAGAATCGTCGCCCGCGCTGCGGCGCGCGTTCGCAAGACTCGCCTGGCGCGACTCCTGGGATGCTTCGCCGCCGATTGAGCAACTTCAATGGGCGGGACGGAAGCTGGTCGAGTGGCGCGATTATCCGACGGCGTGGCAGCGCGATCCGTTTGCGCGCGACGAAGAGATTCGCACCATTGTCGGCCAGGTCGCCGAGTTGGCCGAAATGAGTCGCAGCCCGCGCCGCGTGACCGACGCTTTGTACAAAGGCCTGGCGCCCGCACGAGCGTTAGCAGATTGGATCGAGCGATCGGAAAAAGCGGGGGCTCGCGATTACGACACGCTGGAGTCGCTCTTACTCAAGCTGGGGCGCGATCTGCGGCGCGACACGAAGAAGGGCTCCGGGGCGTACAGCGACAAGGTCGGGCGCGAGGTTCTCGCAGCTCGGCGTGATGACGTGCTGCGGTGGATCGAGGAATTTCGTCGACGGGCGGATCCGGACCTGGCGGCCGGTCTCCGCGATGAAATGATCGGCCTCGTGGACGAGTATCAGCAGCGCAAGCAGCGCCTGGGAAAACTTGATTTCGTCGACCTGCTGACGTGCGTGCGCGATTTGGTCCATGGAAATCGTGAGGCGCGAGCACATTTGCAGAAGCGCTTCACGCACTTATTCATTGACGAGTTTCAGGATACTGATCCGCTGCAGGCCGAGATTCTGCTGCTGCTTTCAGCCGACGATCCCAACGAATCGGATTGGGAGCGGGTGACTCCCAAATCCGGCAAGCTGTTCTTGGTCGGCGATCCCAAGCAATCGATTTACAAGTTCCGTCGGGCGGACATCGTGCAGTACAGCCGCGTGCGCAACAACCTGATCGACCGAGGAGTGGGATTCGTCCGATTGACCAAGAGTTTTCGCGCGGTCCGCCCGCTGCAACATTTGGTGAATACGTCGTTTGAAACGGAGATGACTGGCGATGTCGCATCGGGACAGGCCGATTGGGCACCGCTTGAAGAGCATAGGCCCGAGCCGGAGGGCCGGCCGAGCATCGTGGTGCTGCCCGTTCCCCGCCCTTACAAGTCGCGCATTTCTAAGGAAGCCATCAATCTCTGCCTGCCGGATGCGATCGCGGCGTACATCGCCTGGCTGATCGAGAAGAGTAACTGGGGGTTCCGGGCGCGCGACATTGCGGTGCTGTTTCGGCGGCGCACGCAGGCCGGAAACGATCTGACGCGCGAATATGCACGGGCGCTGGAAGCGCGGGGCGTGCCGCATTTGCTCGCCGGATCGCGATCCTTTCATCGTCGCGAGGAAGTGGAGACTTTGCGCGCGGCGCTCACCGCGATCGAGTGGCCCGACGACGAGCTGAATGTTTTCGCGACGCTAAAGGGCTCGCTGTTTGCGATTCCCGACGAGATTCTGCTGCGCTACCGGCATCAGTTCGACCGTTTGAATCCGTTCCGCAGGATCGAAGGTGAAATCGATCCTGTGTTTGCGCCGATCGCCGAAGCACTGGCGCTGATACGCGATTTGCATCGCACGCGGAATCGGCAATCGTTCGCCGCGACGGTAAACGCGCTGATTGAGGCGACGCGCGCACACGCCGGATTCTTCCTGCGCCCCGGTGGCAGCCAAATCCTGGCGAACGTCGCTCGCATGGCCGATCTGGCTCGCAGTTTTGAAATGAGCGGCGGTATTTCGTTCCGCGGATTCGTCGACGAACTTTGCGCGCAGGCCGAAAAAGAAGACGCCGCCGAAGCGCCCGTTCTTGAAGAAGATTCCGATGGCGTTCGCCTCTTAACCGTTCATGGCGCGAAGGGACTTGAGTTTCCGGTGGTGATTCTCGCGGACATCACCGCGAATCTGGCTGCGCGCGAACCGGATCAGTATGTCGATGGAGCGAAACGGCTTTGCGCCACGCGGCTGCTGCGTTGCGCGCCCCGCGAGCTGCTGGAAAATGAAAATTCCGAAAGCGCGCGTGAACGGGCGGAAGGAATTCGCGTGGCGTACGTCGCGGCGACGCGCGCGCGCGATCTCCTTGTGATTCCGGCAGTTGGCGATGAACCGCTGGACGGCTGGCTCAGTCCGCTGCACAAAGCGATTTATCCGTCGCGCGCGAATTGGCGAAGATCGGCTGCTGTGCCGGGACTCAAGTTTGGTGAGTCGAGCGTTCTCAGCCGTCCTGCGGAATATGATCGCGAAGGCGAGTTCTCGGTGCGTCCCGGAATCGTGAAACCGGAGTGCGGCGAGCACACCGTGGTGTGGTGGGATCCGGCGCAGCTCGATCTGAATGTGGAAGGCGGGCTTGGATTCGAACATCGGCAGAAAGAAGTTCTCGCCGAGGACGACGGCGGTAGCATGGCGGCCTACGAAGCGTGGCGCGGTTCGCGGCTGGAAATGTTAGTGCGCGGTGCCGAGCCGCAGCTCGACGTGTTTCTGGCGAGTCAAGCTGAGGAGGCGCCACCCGGCGACCGAATTGCGGTTGAGGTCGCAAGCACGGAGCGCGCGGCGTCGCGGCCTGGTGGGCGGCGATTCGGGACGCTGGTTCACGCCGTGTTACGCGACGTACGACTGGATGCGGCGGCGGAGGAGATCGCGAAGCTCACGGCGCTAAATGCTCGCATCACCGGAGCGACTCCCGAGGAACGTGAAGCGGCGCAGCGGGCAGTAGTGGCAACGCTTGCGCATCCGGTTCTTCAGCGCGCCCGCGCGGCGGCGCAGATGTATCGCGAGTATCCGATCGTGCTCACGATCGAGCGGCGAACGCTCGACGGGATCATCGATCTGGCGTTTCTTGAAGGCGATGAGTGGACCGTGGTCGATTTCAAGACTGAGGAATCGCTGGATGGATATGTAATCCAGGTTCAGTGGTACGCGCACGCGTTGGCGAGACTGACCGGGAAGCGTGCGAGGGGTGTGTTGCTGGGGGTTTGACAGTACACCTCGGCTGAAGCCGAGGCTGCGCGCTAAAGCCCGCGCCACGTCCCTAAGTCA
The DNA here is from genome assembly GCA_036006545.1 of Bryobacteraceae bacterium. Taxonomy (GTDB): domain Bacteria; phylum Acidobacteriota; class Terriglobia; order Bryobacterales; family Bryobacteraceae; genus Palsa-187. The sequence goes on along the minus strand of DASYPO010000405.1, from coordinate 280 downwards.
AAGGCCCTTTTCAAGCAGCGCGCGGATTTCATTGTCAGAAATCAGGCCGCCCGCGCCCAGCGCATAGGCGCAGTGCATTTCGAGCACGCCGCCCTCGAAGGTCATCTTCATCGCGGCCTTGTCAGCGACATTCTTGAGCTTGATTTTTTTCAAGCCTTCGCGAACGGCTTGCTTGCCCATGTCGTCCTGGCAGATCACGCGCAGGGCCATGTTCAGGCGGTGGCAGGAGATGTTGTCGATGAAGTTCAACGCCTCCATGTCGTCGGCGTGGCTGGGCCAA
>DASYPO010000404.1:0-13564 GCA_036006545.1 Bryobacteraceae bacterium | reverse complement strand
CGATGGATTCCTGCTGGATCAGGTTCGTCTGGAAGTGAACGCGGGCGAAGTGGTGGCGTTGGTGGGACCGAGCGGCGCGGGCAAAACCACGCTGGCCAATCTGGTTCCTCGCTTCTACGACGTATCCACGGGCGCCGTGCGCATCGACGGCCGCGATGTACGCGATTTGCGTTTGAATTCGCTGCGTTCGAAGATCGGCATCGTCGCGCAGGACACTTTCCTGTTCAACGACACAGTCGTGAACAATATCGGCTACGGCCGGCCGGACGCGACGCCTGAACACATCCGTGAAGCTGCGCGAAATGCGCTCGCGGAAGAATTCATCCTGGCCATGCCGCAGGGTTACGACACCATGATCGGCGAGCGCGGCCAGAAGCTCAGCGGTGGGCAGCGCCAGCGTCTTGCCATCGCGCGGGCTCTCCTCAAGAACGCGCCGATCCTAATTCTGGACGAAGCCACCTCGCATTTGGACACCGAATCGGAGATGCTGGTGCAGCGCGCGCTGCAAAATCTGATGGAGCATCGCACCGTGATCGTGATCGCGCATCGACTCTCCACCATCCGGCGCGCCGACAAAATCGCCGTGTTGGATCGCGGGCGCATCACCGAAATCGGCACGCACGAAGAGCTAGTAGCCGGCGGCGGAATTTACCAGCGCTTGCATGAGCTGCAATATTTAGAGGACCCTCTGGTTAACCCATGAGCGATTTGCGAAGCATGACCGGATTCGCGCGCGTGCGCCGCCACGTGGGCGAAAGCGAGCTGGTAGTCAGCGTCAAAAGCCTCAATCACCGCGGACTCGATTTGCAGGTGCACGCGCCATCCGCGGTCGATCCCTCGGAGGCTGCCATCCGTGCGATGGTCAAGAGCCGCGTGCATCGCGGCCACGTGGAGGTGCGCGTCTCGCTCCCGCAGGCGTCGTCGAACGGCGCGAGCGTGGCGCTGAATCGGGCGATGCTCGATCAGTATATGGCGGCGTTTCGCGAAGCCTCAGACGCACACGGGCTCTCCGCTACACCCGATCTAAATTTCGCCTTCCGCACGCCCGGCGTGCTGGCTGAGGCGGGCGACACGGAAGCACCCGAGGGCACCGAGACCGTTCTACTCGACGCCTTGAGCGAAGCCCTGGAGCAACTCAACGCCTTCCGCGCGCGAGAAGGCAGCGAAATCGCAACCGAATTGCGCGGTCACAACGCCAGAATACAATCCATCGCGGAAGAGATGGAAAAAATCCGTGCGGGCGCCACCGCCGCCTTTCAATCCCGCCTCAACGAGCGCCTGAAGGAGCTGCTCAAGGGCGTGCAACTGGAGCCGCAGCGTCTGGCCCAGGAGGCCGCCGTGCTGGCCGATCGCTCGGATGTCGGCGAGGAATTGGCGCGATTGAAGATTCATTCGACGCAGCTGGGCGCGTTACTCGATAGCGGCGGCGAAGTCGGTAAGCGACTGGATTTTCTACTCCAGGAAATGAATCGCGAAACCAATACGATCCTTTCCAAGACCAGCGGCATCGGCGAGGTGGGCCTGCGCATTACCGAACTGGGCCTCGCCGCGAAATCGGCCATCGAGAAAATTCGCGAGCAGTCGCTCAACCTCGAATGAATTGCGAATGAAATCCAAAGAATGAGCGTCTACATCATCTCCGCGCCGTCGGGCTCCGGAAAATCGACACTGGTGACCCGTCTGATGCGCCAGGTGACCCGGCTCCACTTTTCGATTTCCTACACCACGCGCGAGTTGCGGGGTGCCGAACGCGATGGTCACGATTACTATTTCATCTCCCGCAAGGAGTTCGAAGAGCGCATCCAAAACAACGAGTTTCTGGAACATGCGCAGGTGTTCGGCAACTACTACGGCACGCATATCAGCGAGCTGGACCGTGCCGAAGCCGAGGGTAACGACCTGGTGCTCGACATTGATGTCCAGGGTGCGCGACAATTAAAAGAGAGGATTCCGGCCGCTGTTTCGATATTCATTTTGCCGCCCAGCCGCGAGATCCTTGAAAAGCGTTTACGGGACCGTGGCGAGGACTCCGAGCCGGTGATCCGGCGCCGGTTGCATGACGCAGCCGAGGAGATTCGCAATTATTCGAACTACGATTACGTGCTGGTGAATCGGGAAGTGGATTCGTCGGTGGAGGCGCTGGTCTCTATCGTACGTTCCGTACGCAGCCGGCGCGATCGGATGGAAAAAGAGATTACTCCGATTCTAGAAAGTTTTCGCAATGCCTGAAACCAACCTGAAACAGACCGCCCAAAGCGTGATTCCGGACGATCCGGAAGCCAGTGCTTACCGCTTCATTATTGTGGCTGCCAAGCGCGCCCGCCAGTTGCAAAACGGCGCACGAAGCTTCCTGCCTACTACGTCCAAGAAACCCACTGTCGCCGCGATGGAAGAAGTGCGCCGCGGACTGGTGCAGTACGACGACCCGTCGCTGCATCGCGATGAGGTGGTTCCGGTCGAAGAGTAATTTCCGGCTGGTTGACCAACCGTGACTAGTGCGAAAAATGTCGCGCTCGGCGTGGGCGGCGGCATCGCCGCTTACAAGGCCGCTGAACTAGCGCGTGCGCTCATGGAGCGCGGCTTCTCCGTGCAGGTCCTGATGACCTCGGCCGCCGAGGAGTTCATCCGCCCGCTGACCTTCGCCGCGCTGACCGGCCGCAAAGTCATTACCAATCTTTTTTCTTCCGCCAGCGCCGAAGATACCCTCGCCAGTTCCATCGAACACATCCGCATAGCGCAGGAGAACGATCTTCTGGTCGTCGCTCCCGCGACAGCCGATCTGCTCGCGAAATTCGCTCATGGCCTGGCCGACGATTTCCTCACCACAACCTATTTGGCCTTCACGGGTCGCGTCGTGCTCGCGCCCGCGATGAATACCAACATGTGGAACCACGCGGCCACGCGCGAAAATCTCAAGATCCTGCGCGATCGCGGCCATCTCATCGTGGAGCCAGGCGATGGGGCACTCGCTTGCGGCATGGTCGGACCGGGACGATTGGCCGAACCAGAACTGATCGCTGCCGCCGTCGCCGATCTCGCAAGCGGCAACGCACCCAAGCATGACCTGGACGGCGAGACAGTCCTGATCACCGCCGGCCCCACGCAGGAGCCGCTCGATCCCGTCCGCTATCTCTCTAATCGATCCAGTGGAAAAATGGGCTACGCGCTCGCCGAGGAAGCCGTGGCGCGGGGAGCACGTGTGATTCTGGTTTCGGGTCCCGTGCAACTCGCCGACCCGCAGGGTGTGGAAATGGTGCACGTGCGTACTGCTGTTGAGATGCGTGCCGCGGTAATGGATCGCCTCGAATCAGCGAGCATCATCGTCAAGGCGGCCGCCGTCGCCGATTATCACCGTTCCAATCCGCCTGCGCAGAAAGTGAAGAAAACCGCCGCACGAATGACGCTGGACCTCGATCCCACTCCCGACATCCTCGCCGAGGCGGGCCGCAAAAAGGGCGATCGTCTGCTCGTGGGCTTCGCAGCCGAAACCCAGAACCTGCTTGCCGAAGCTCGTCGCAAGATGGAAACCAAAAATTGCGATATGGTCGTGGCCAACCTCGTGTCGGACGAGAGTATCGGGTTCGAGTCGGAGCAGAACGAAGTCACCCTAGTGACCCGCACCGGTGAGACCATCCCCATTCGCCGCGCCGCCAAGCGCGCCATCGCCGGTCGCATTTTCGACGAGATCCTGAAGCTGCGCCTCGCGCTGCACGCCGAACGTAGATGAATCGCGACGAACTTCGCAACCGCCTAACTTTCTATCAGGACCTCGGAGTGAAACAACTCTACAAACGTGCGATACCTGTACGCGCGGTCGCGCCCGCTGCAACCGTTACTGCCCCACCGCAAGCCATCATTGAACCCGCGCTTCCTCCGCTCGCGCCGCCCGGCGACACGCTGGCACTGATCCGCGCCGACGTTGGTGACGATTGCCGACGCTGCCGCCTGTGTGAGCAGCGCAACAAGATCGTCTTCGGTGTAGGTAATGAACAGGCGCGTCTGGTATTCGTCGGCGAAGGTCCCGGGGCCGATGAAGACGCGCAGGGCATCCCGTTCGTCGGCCGCGCAGGACAGTTGCTCACGCAGATGATCGAGAACACGGCGTCGAAGGAAGGCATTCCGATCAAGCGTGCTGACGTGTACATCTGCAACGTGGTGAAGTGCCGGCCGCCGGAGAATCGCACGCCGCAGCCCGATGAAATGGAAATCTGCGGGCAGTTCCTGTTTCGCCAGCTCGAAGCGATTCGTCCGCGTGCGATCTGCGCGCTGGGATCGACCGCCGCGAAAGCCGTGCTCGGCACAAAAGAAGGTGTGACGAAGCTGCGCGGTAAATGGCACAAGTGGCGCGACCTTCCGGTGATGGTCACCTACCATCCGTCGTACCTGCTGCGCCCCTACAATCAGGACGCCAAGCGTGAGGCGTGGGAAGACCTGAAAAAAGTTCTGCACTACGTTTATGACTAGCGGGTCTACGACTAGCCGCGGCCTTTTCCTCACGCTTGAAGGGCCCGAAGGCAGCGGCAAGTCGACCCAAGCGCGCGTGCTCGCAGGGCGGCTACGCAAGTTGGGACACACGGTACTCGAATCGCAGGAACCGGGTGGTACGCCCATCGGCATGCAGATCCGCCGCGTGCTGCTCGACGCGAAGAATCAGGACCTGTGTCCCACCGCGGAGCTGCTGCTGATGTTTGCTAATCGCGCCCAGAATGTCGATCAGTGGATCCTGCCGGCGCTCGCGCGTGGCGAGATCGTGATTTCCGACCGCTTTACCGATTCAACACTCGCTTACCAGGGCGCCGGGCGCGGGCTCGGAGCGGAGCTGGTTTACGAGGTCGATCGCATCGCCTGTCGCGGCCTGGTTCCCGACCTCACCCTGGTGATCGACATCGATACCGACACCGGCCTCGCGCGTGCGCATTCGCGCAATCGCCGAACCGAGGATGTGGAGACACGTATCGACGAGCACAACGCCGCGTTTCACCGCCAAGTTCGTGAGGCGTATCTGCAGCTCGCCGCGGACGATTCAAAACGGGTGCGACTGATCGACGGTGGGCGCGACGAACACGTCGTCGCGGCGGATGTGTGGGATGCGGTTGGCCCGCTGATCGCTCTAAGAAAATAGTTTCGCCGCGAGGCCGATCAGCGCCGCGCCCAGCATCACCCATGCGGAATCGGTCTTGGTGAACGCCAGAATCAGCGCGCTGGCTAGTACCAGCACGAGCGCGAACGTACCAGTGATCGCATCGCGCGCCAGCGGCATCGAAACCGAGAGCAATAGGCCCGCACTCGCGATCACCACAGCACGGATCGCGCTTTTCACGCGCGGCGAATCGGCGCGTTTGCCGGCCCAGTACATGAGCGGCAGCACCAGAAAAGCTGGCGTCACCACCGCCGCGAATCCAGCGATGGCGCCCGGAACACCCGCCACCAGGTATCCCACGCTCACCACGTAGACGCCGTTCGGCCCGGGTCCCGTGCGGCCCGCTACCACCGCAGTGTTTAGCTGATGATCCGTCAAAACGTGGCGCTGTTCCACAAAATCGGTATGGATCAACGCCAGCGATCCTAGCCCGCTGAACGATGTCATGGTCGCCTTGAGCAGTAGCAGATAAACCACCACCGGACTCATTCTCGATCGCTCCAGACGAAGCCGATCGCCGCGGCGACCACGATCACCGGGACCGGCGTCACGCCGAATTTCCACGCCGCCAGAAAAGCGCCGCCGCCCAACAGAACCACCCGTAGCAGACTCACTGCGTCACTCAAATACGGACGCACCAAGAGCCACACGCTCGCCCACATCATGCCGGTAACTGCGGCTACCGTCCCCGCAATCGCCGCCATCATTACCGGATTCTTCGCCCACGATTCGAACCCGAGTGTCAGCAACACCGCCAACACCGCCGACGGCGCGGTCTCCGCCAGTACCGCCGCTATCGCGCCCCAGACGCCGAGAATCCGCACGGCGGTCGCCGCGCAGAACGCGATGATGTTTGTTCCGGGCGTGATGCGGGCGAGCGAATACGCCAGCGCGAAATCTTCGCGTGTCAGCCAGTGCTTTTGCTCAACCAGCTCGCGCTGCAGCGCGGCCATGGTCGGATCGCCGCCACCGAAAGTCGTGTTGCCGACGCGGAAATACAACCACGTGAGCGGGCCCAGTGTGGGTTTCACCGGCGCCCGAAAGGATCCTCGAGCGACGCGCTCTGCGGCGTGAATAGCTCGGCGCCGTTTTCAGTGATGTGCATGTCGTCTTCCAGGCGCACTCCGAATTCGCCGCGCAGGTAAACCCCCGGTTCATCGCTGAACACCATGCCAGGCGCGAGTTTCAGCTTGTTGCCGCGCACCAAATATGGCCACTCATGTCCGTCCATGCCCATGCCGTGTCCCACGCGATGCGTGAACTGTTCGTAGTTCGATCCGTACCCCGCCGCAGCGATCACCTTGCGCGCGGCCTCATCCACATCCTCGCAGGCGACTCCCGGACGCGCAGCTTTAAGCGCCGCACTCTGCGCGTTGTATACGATGTCGAAAACCTTTTTCATCTTGTCGGTCGGTTTTCCCAGTACGAACGTCCGGCTGATATCGGACTGGAAACCTTCCACCGCGCAGCCACCATCGATCAACAAAATCGTCCCCTCGCGCACCACTTGCGGCGTCGCCGAGCCGTGCGGCAGTGCGGAATTCTCGCCGACTTGCACGCCCGCGCCGCCGGGAAATCCCAATCGAGAATGTGCGGCCGAAACCAGACCCGCGAACTCGTTCTGCGTCATTCCCGCCTTCAAACTTTTCCACGCGGCTTCGTAGGCTTCGAAGGTCACCTGCGATGCCAGCCGCATCAGCGCCAGCTCGTGTGCGGTCTTCACCATGCGGCACCCCGCCGTGACCGCAGTCGCACTCGCGACCTTCATTGCCGGTAACGCCTTGCCAATCCCATCCGAAAAAACAAACTTCACCGTCTCTTCAATTCCGACTGTCCCGGTCGAAATCGAGCGCTCCTTCAACCCGGCCGCGACGCGCTCGTAGGGGCTCTGATCTTCGTGCCATACCAAAACACGCGGATCCTTCCCGCCCGGTCCCAGCGCGATCTGCTCCCGCGCCCGATCCTCCTCGAACGCCGGCGAAACAAAAAACGAATCGCCCTTCGCCGGAATCACCATTGCGAAAAGCCGTTCGCTGCCGCCCCACCGAATCGCGCCGAAATAATCCAGCGATGTTCCACCCGCCAGACAGATCGCGTCGATTTTGTTCTGATGCATCAGCTCCTGCGCTCGAGCGATTCGCGCGCGCCGCTCTTCGACACTGATGGGTGTCGACTCCGCGCGCCTGCTCTTGAGCTTCAGAATCGGCGAATCGGCAGGCAGGCTCGGCATCGCGCCTTCACGACGCTGAGCAATTGCGAGCGGAGCGAGCGCGGCAGAGGCGAGCATTCGGCGGCGTGTGAGCATGATCCTCACATCCTACCGCGAGCCTGCCCCAGCCACGTTGGAGAGAAAAGTGAGAAAGCATCGCTGAAATTCGCACTATGTTCGCGACTATGAAACGAACCCAGCAAACCGCAATCCACACGGCCGCCGCGCTGGAAGTCATTCGCGACCACATCTTTGCCCTTCGAGGCCAGCGCGTTATCTTGGACAGGGATCTGGCAGAACTCTACGGAGTCCCGCTAAAGCGCCTCAACGAGCAGGTAAAGCGCAATCGCCGCCGCTTTCCGGGGGACTTCATGTTCCGCCTCACAATGAAAGAGGTCGCCGCATCCTCCTTCCCATCAAGGTCGCAAATTGCGACCTTGAACCGCGGCCACAACCTCAAATACACTCCCCACGCCTTCACCGAGCACGGTGCCATCATGCTGGCGACCGTACTAAAAAGCCCGCTGGCCATCGACGCGAGCCTTCAAGTTGTGCGCGCCTTCGTACAGTTCCGTCACCTGCTAGGTTCTAGCGAAGAGCTGCGGCGAGTCGTGGAAGCGTTGGCTCGCAGAGTGGGCAAGCATGACCAAGATCTGAAATCGGTGGTGCGCACGCTTCGCCAGCTCCTGGAGCTGAGGCCAATTCGAAAACGGGCCATCGGATTCGGAAAATAAGTCCGTTCTCGTTCCCTGTAATCTCGCTTCCGATTTGCCCGTCTGGAGTAACATGGCGGGGGCGGGATGGCTCTCCCGCCCGGCGTATACTGGATAATTCTCCATGCGGTTCGCGGTACCTCTCCGGCTGGCACTCTTCGCATCCTCGGTGTGCGCAGTCGCTTGGGCCGCGACCTTCGGACGGGTGACTCCGCTCGTCGGGGGCGCCGCCGATCTCATGCTGGACGAGCCCCGCAGCCGCGTCTATCTCAGCGGCAGCAACACCAGCCAGCTTCAGATTTTTTCCATTGCGCAACAGCGTTTCCTCGCGCCCATCACGGTGGACGCCCTTCCGCTCGGCATCGCGTTGGCTCGAAGCGGCAAGTTCCTGTATGTCGCTTGCTATAACGCATCGTCATTAAACATCGTCGATCTGGACGCGCTTGCCGTCACGTCCCGTATCAGCCTCCCTGCCAAACCGGAAGCTGTCGCGGTGGGCCGCGACGGCCGCGTGTTGATCTCGACCTCCGGTAGCGGCATCGGCAACGGCCAGAACGTCCTGCTGCTCTACGATCCCGCCGCGACCACCAACAGTGTCACCGCGATCTCCGTCGCGCCCCCCGTCTCCACTCCACCGACACTTCCAGCCCCGAGCAATCGCGCCTTCCTTTCTGCGCGCAGCCAGTTGCTCGCGAACCGCGATGGATCAATCATCGTCGGCGTCAATCTCCCCGTGGGTGCAAATCGCGTGGCGTTTGTCTATGAATCTGTTTCTGCCACCGTGCTCCGCAGCCGCACCGTGACCGGCACCTCCAGCGTCCTTTCCATCTCCGACGACGGCACGCGTTTCATGTGCGGGCCGATTTTGTTCGAAACCTCCACGCTCACCGTGCTCGCACAGCAGAACACCGCCAATGCGACGTATCCCTTCGCGCCCAACGCAAATTTCAATCTGCAATCCAACCAAGGCGGCAGCGTATTTTCGCCCGACGGGCAGACGCTTTATACGGCTTTCGACATCGCGCCCGTGAATGGCGCGCCGAACGTCAGCCAGTTGATGGCCAACGATCCGGACAATCTACTAATCCGTACCGGATTCCAGTTGCCCGAGAATCTGTCGGGAAAGATGGTGATGAGCTCTGATGGCGCGAACATCTTCGCGCTTTCCGACTCCGGTCTAATCACGCTCCCGATTTCGACCATCCCGCAGAGTCCGCTGGCCGTCCCCGCCTCGACCGCCGTCCTGCTGACCAACGATCAATGCGGCGTGACCGCACAGACCGCGCTTTCGAATATCGCGATCAACAATCCGGGCCGCGGCCGGGCTACCGCCGCTGCCACGCTTTTGCAGGTCCCCGGGGCTGCCGGGGGCGTCGCTAGCCCGGCTACCGCGCCGTCCGTTCAAACCAGCAACGGAACGAACAACGCCACCATTCGATTCAGCTTCAATTCCGCTGCCGCGCGCGGTGTGGGAACCATCACGCCGCCGCACGATTTCGTGATCACGTCGCCCGAAGCGATCAATATTCCCGACCGCATCCGCGTCTACGAGAACAACCGAGACACCGAAGCGCGAGGGGCAATCTTGCCGATTGCTACGGGCATCTCTGCCGCGGAGCAACTCGAAGACCTGATCTACGATCAGCCGCGCCAGCGCCTATATATCGCGAATTCCGGTTTGAATCGCGTAGAGATCTACGACATCCGGCAGGGCCGCTTCCTCACCCCGATCAAAGTCGGCCAGCTTCCGCGATCGATGGCGCTGACCCCCGACGGCAGTCTTTTGTACGTAGCGAACTCCGGTGCCGAGACGATCAGCATTGTCGATCCCGATAAACTGCAAACCGTCGACCGCATTCTCTTCCCGCCGATTCCGTTTAACGCGAACCTCGCTCTCTCCACACCGCGCGTGATCGCCGCCAGCAACTCCGGTGTGATGATCTTCGTCGGCGCGGCCGCCGGAACAGGTTCGCTCTGGAAAGTTTCCGGCAACACCGCGGTGCCGCGTGGCGCGAGCATCGTCATCGGCTCGAACGTCGCTGGCCAACCCAATCCAATTCCCGGGCCGGTTTCCATGGCCGCAACACCGGGTGGTGAATTTGTTTTACTGGCGACACCCGCCGGAAACTTGTACTTGTACGATCCGCTGGCGGACGATTTCGTGCAAGGCCGCACTATCGCCATCGCCGGCGGCTACATCGGACCCATCGTTGCGGGGCCGCGCGGTCAGTATTTTGTCGTGAACGGAATGCTGCTAAACCAGGCGCTGACGCCCGTCACCCAGGCCGCGGTTTCGCAGGCGTCGTCACTCGTGCAGATTTCGGCGACTACCTTCGCGCGATCGACACAGCCTACGCGTCCCGCCGCTGCGAATACGTTACCTACGACCGCTCCTACCGTTGACATCGTTGACGCTACCACCGGCGCACAGATCCGCCAGGCGCCGATGCTCGAAGGTCCGCAGACAACGCTTGCCGCAGGCGGCGCGCGCGCGACCATCAGCGCCCGCACCATGGCTATCGACGCATCGGGGAACACCGCTTACGTCATTACCGCCAGCGGTCTGAGTATTGTTCCGCTCACACCCGTCGTCGGCGCCGATCGACCGCTCCCGGCTAATCGCGGCACGGTGAATCTTGCAAGTTATCAGGCCCAGGTTTCGCCCAACGGGCTGATTTCGATTTTTGGGCAGAATCTCGGCCAGCTCGAAATCGCCGGTTCGACGCCGCTGCCGACCATACTCGGCGGAACTTGCGTCACGCTCAACAATATTCCGCTACCGCTGTTCATGGTGAGTCCCACGCAAATCAACGCGCAGATCCCACCCACCATGGGTACCGGATCGTTCCCTCTGATCGTCCGATCCGTTGCGCGCCAGGCTGCGTCTACGCAGCAAAACTTGGCGGTGACGAAATACTCGCCCGCGGTATTCGTCGATCCCTCCGGTCAAATTGCGCTGTTCCACAATGACGGCCGCTATGTGAATCGCGAGCATCCCGCGAATCGCGACGAGCCGCTGACGCTCTACGCGCTGGGACTCGGTCCGCCCGCGACCGGCCGCATCACTTCGGGTCAGCCGTCGCCGTTCGATCCCCTGGCGACCATCACAAATGTGCAGGTATTCTTCGGCAATCCGGATTGGGTGCAGGGCGAAGTCATCGTGGATTGGGCCGGCCTTGCCCCCGGTCTGATCGGCGTGTATCAGCTTAACGTGCGCGTCCCCGGCTTCCACATCAAGGGCGACGGCTTGATCGTTACCGTGCGCATCGGCGGCGTGGATTCACCCTCTACCGGCGTCGTGGTTCCAACCGTAACCGTCAACTAATCTTGTGGGGCGGTCCCGGCTACCGTCCAACTCTACCGTCGCTGACACTTCGGACAAAAATGTGTCCCGCGCTGCCCCACCACGATCCTCCGCACCGGTGCGCCGCAGCGGGTGCACGGCTCGCCTTCGCGCCCGTAAACGTGGTGCATGATCTGGAACCAGCCCTGCTTTCCATCCGCATCCACGTAGTCTGAAATCGACGACCCGCCGTGCTCGATCGCGAGCGCGAGAATCTCACGGATAGCCTGGTGCAGCTTGGCCGCGCGCGCCGCGCTGAGCCGCGACGAAATCGCCAGAGGATGAATCCCCGCAGCGAACAGGCTCTCGTCGGCGTAAATGTTGCCGACGCCCGCCAGGAAGCGCTGATTTAAGAGCAGCGATTTCACGCGCGACTTGCGCCGTCGCAGACTTGCGCAAAATTCCTCGAGCCCGATCTCGAGCGGCTCGGGCCCCAGCTTCGACGCGCGCCGGGCCACATCGGCGCTCCATTCGATCTTCCCGAACTGCCGCGGATCGTCGTAAATCAGCACGCCGCGGTCGAAAGCGAAGACACCGTAAGTGTGTGTGCCCGCCGGTGCGTCCAGCAGCAGCCGACCGGTCATTCCAAGATGCACCGACAAGGTTCCCCGATCCAGCGCCATCACAATGAACTTGCCGCGCCGCTTTACCGATTCGATGGTCCGGCCCTCCAGCCGAGCGGCGAGCTGCTTGCGATTCCCCGGCGTTACGTGCTTCGAGGTAAATTTCGCCGACACGATGCGCCGCCCCGGCAGATGCGGGGCTAGCGACCGAACTACCGATTCAACTTCAGGAAGCTCTGGCACGGTACCGCCTTAGGCTGCAGGCAGGTCCACCAGGATGTCGTCGCCTTCGGTCTTGATGGGAAATTGCACCAGCTTGACGTTCTCGTCGTAGTCGTTCACGCCAGTGAGGCAATTGTAGGCCCAGCCATGCCACGGGCACACCAGGTTGTCGCCCTCGATGGATCCTTCGCCCAACGGGCCGCCGGCATGCGGGCAGACGCCGTCGAACGCGCGCAGTTCGCCGTTCATATTGCAGATCGCGTACGTATTCTCGCCCACCTCGGCCTGCATCACCGTTCCCGGTTTCAACTTGGAGAGCGAACCAACTTTCACGAAAGCCATTTCTACATTGTGCAACAGAGATTGTGCGCCAGAGCTTATTACTTGCTAATCGAGCGCCTCAAGCGGCTTTTTGTGTTTCGGCTTCTTGCGATCGGTTTTGGGAACGATGACCCGGGCAGCCTTCACCGTACCCACCCGCTCGCGGGCGATCGCGCGCACTTCCTTCTTCTGGTCGAAGCGCTTGGCCGGTTTGCGTTTGCTCATCTGAACGCTATGTTAGACTGAAGCCTACAAGGAGGCCCTATGCGTATTGGTGGTTTGGGCTTGCCTGAGCTGTTAATCATCCTGGTGGTTGCCGTGCTGCTGTTTGGTGGCAAGAAAATCCCTGAGGTGGCGAAAGGCTTGGGAGAAGGCATCCGCAACTTCAAGAACTCTTTGAAGGGCGACGAGCACAATCCCGACGAAAAGAAGCAGGCGTAAGGCTTCCTGGCAGCGCCCGAAGTTGGCGGCGCGGCCTCAATCGGTATCAAAAAGAAACCCCGCGATCGGCTGCATGCCGCGCGGGGTTTCTCATTTCTACTTCAGCCCATCTGCGCCGTGGCCTGGTTTCCAGGATGCCACAGCGCCGCAAGGCGCCATGGCCGCCACGCAAGTGGCCAGCGCCGCAAGGCGCCCTGGCCGCCACTCAGTGGCGTGGCCACTACGCAGTGGTTACTTCTTCTTCGGCGGAACGATCGCGTCCTTCACCGCCTTCGCTACGCGGAACTTCACGACCTTCTTGGCCGGAATCTTGATCGCTTCGCCGGTGGCCGGGTTGCGGCCCATCCGTGCTTTGCGGTCCACCCGCACCAGCCGGCCGACGCCGGGCAGTATGGCTACGCCGTTCTTCTTGGTCTCGCGGACCGCTAGATCGGCGTACGCCGCCATGAAGGACTTCGCGACTTTATTGGGTACCGCAATTGCCGCCGCCAGTTCCTTCACCATTTGCGATTGGGTCATCTTTGCCATGTTTCTCCTTTGATCCTCTTCTCCCGAAATGTACGTGTTGCCACCGCGGATCCGCGCGTTCGCTACAAGGTCCGTGACGGCTAC
>DASYPO010000403.1:0-2001 GCA_036006545.1 Bryobacteraceae bacterium | reverse complement strand
CCATGTCGCCAGTGGTGGTCGGCGCGATCTGGTTTTTTGCGATGCCCTTCACCTGCTGGATGTAGTATTCGCCGTTGAACAGATTCCGATCGATCCACTCGCGGCCTTTCTCGAACAGCGCGCGATACTCGTCCGCGGCGGCGGTGTCACCCAGCGCCCGCGCCATTTCCTCGCCCGCGCGCAACCCACCCAGGTAGAAAATGGTGCCCAGCGGATTCGGCCCGAAGAATTCGACGTCGTAGGTATTGTGCTGCACGCCGTGCATGACGCCGGTACGCTCCGGATCCCAGCCGTTCGGAATCCACGCATAGGAGATCGCGCGTTTGATCGCGGGCCAATGCCCGCGTAGCCAATCTGTATCGCCACACTGCTTCCAGTCGAGACAGGCTTTGATGATCTGTCCCATCTGCCCGTCGGCCGCGGCGTAGCCAAAGCGATCAATTCCGTCGGGCAGCTTTTGACGGAAGCGCATGCCGCCCTGTTCGTCCTCGGAGAATCCGAAGGCGGCTCGGCGCAATGAGCGCGCGAGCGACGGAAAAAGATACTGCGTCGACGTTTCGTAATTCCAAACGTGGGTGCAGTTGCCGAAGCAGCAACCGCGCTGATCGTGCGAGCCTTCGAAGCCGTGAAACTCGCCGTCCGCCGTGCGGAAGCAGGTCTGCGTGACCAGCGTCGAAAGATTCGCCATCGCGGCGTCGCGCACCGCGGCGGGCAGTGTGCTCGCACGCATCGCTTCGACGAAACTTCGCGTGCGCTTCTCGAGCTCCGGGAGTTTCTCGCGGAGCTGCTGCGCGGCCGCCCATGCATCCGCGAATCGCGTGCAGTAGTAGTTGCCGATGACGTCGTTCTCGTGTTCGTTGGGCGCCCTCCAGCCCGACCACGCGGGCGTGCGATTCGGAAAATGCCAGGTCAGCGCGAAGGTGTACGTCGCTTCCGCGCCCCCTGCGATTTCGCGATTCAGGCACAACGCGGCGATGTTTGAGGTCGGCGACTCTTCCGGGCCGAGCTGGCCGTCTTCGGAAAAATCGTCCCAGTACAGCATCGCACCGGCAAACCACTTCGTGAGGGGCCACCGCAAATGTGTGACCTTTCCGTCGCCCGCGTCGAGCAGACCGAGCGCGATCGATCCGCGCACGGGATCTTTCTCGCCCAGCGTCGGATTGGTCATCACGTAGCCCTGCAGCGCCGCGCCGCCGCGGTCCGAATCGCGACGAAACTCGATCTGTTTGCCCGTGGCCTGGGGGTTGGGGCCGATCGGATTTTCCAGTGCGAAAGCGATCGACACCGACGCGGTTTCCGCCCCAGGATTGCGGACCCGATAGCGCAGGACCGCAGCCGGGTAGCCGGAGGCGTCCGCGTCCAGCGGGATGAACGGACTGAAGGCTTCGAGCTTCACCTCAACCGGTAGGCGCGCGTCGCGGAACGCCAGGCGCGCCATCGGAAACTCGCCGGTGAAGGTCGCCGATTCGAGGCGGCTGAGTCCCGGCGCGCTGCCCCGGAGTCCCGAGCCCGCGGCGTAAGGCGGGGCGAGTCGCGCTTCGAGGACACGTGCCACTGGCTTACGCGATCCGCGTTTTGCCCAGATCGATGCGAATGCGTACGCCGGCTGGCGGCCCTTGTCGGGGCGGTTGAAAATCTCCCAGTCGCGAAGCTGTCCGCGTCCGCCCAGACTGATGCTCCCAGTGCCGATGCCTCCCAGCGGAAACGCGAGCATCGCGAGCTGCCGTCCGGAGTACACCCGCGGGTAGCGAATGCGTGGTGCGGGCGCGGCCGCATCTGCAGCTTCCCCGGGCCGTGTTGGCGATGGCGCCTGGGCCTGCACCTGCGTTTGGGCTGCGAATCCCGCCGCAGTTACGGTCTTGAAAAACGTCCGGCGATTGCTCATAGGTTCACCACCGAAGCGATTCTATACTGCGGGGTCGGCGGCGCGGGACGGAAACATTGCATGGTTGTCCACTCCACCTGGCCCAGGTCTTCGATTGCTGCTCGCACGATCGCCTC
>DASYPO010000402.1:0-8028 GCA_036006545.1 Bryobacteraceae bacterium | reverse complement strand
TCCGCGCCGGACCTCCCCGTCCGGCTCTTGCGGCTACCTCTTCGCAGCCGGAATCCGTCACCCAGAGTTGTGGCGCGGGCTTCAGCCCGCAGCCTCGGCTTTAGCCGAGGTGTAATTCCGGATCCGGCAGCCTTTTCGGCTACCTCTTCGCCGCCTGGAATCGCGTCGCCCAGAGTTGTGGCGCGGGCTTCAGCCCGCAGCCTCGGCTTTAGCCGAGGTGTAATTCCGGATTCGGCAGCCTTTTCCGCTACCTCTTCGCCGCCGG
Source organism: Bryobacteraceae bacterium (assembly GCA_036006545.1). Lineage (GTDB taxonomy): Bacteria > Acidobacteriota > Terriglobia > Bryobacterales > Bryobacteraceae > Palsa-187. Next base: position 7,763 of record DASYPO010000402.1, on the reverse strand, counting down.
AATCGCGTCGCCCAAATTCATCGACCCACCACCCTCGCTCACATAGTTGCGATTCCACGCGGGGATCTCGATCGTCACGTCGCCCTTCACAATCGCCTGGCAGGCCAAGCGCGAATGCGTGGTCAGGTCGGGAGCCATTTCGACGCGATCCAACTCATCCTCGTCCGCCTCCGACAGATTCGCGTCGCCGCTCTTCACCACCACGTGACACGTGGTGCATGCGCAGCTCCCGCCGCAGGCGTGCTCGATGTGAATGCCGAAGTTTATCGCGACATCCAGTAACGATTCCGGTTTGCCGTGCTCTTCGTACGGCAATTTCCCCGACTCGAACTCCACCGTCTGACCGGTGTTTACAAACGTAACCTTGGGCACCCCTTCATTCTAACGTTCCGGTGGCAGACGGCCCCCCTGTTCTTATGGGGGGCGGTCCCCCTGGACCGCGCCCGGCCCCCCGGCCGGGCTGTTCGCGCTCGCAGCGCAGCCCCTGCGATACTGAAATCTCACCATGTTTCACGTCCTGGAAAAACGTGTCGCTGAAGCCTTCGCCGCACGCATCAAAGCGCTCTACGGCGTCGACACGCCCACTCAAACCGAGCAACCGAAACAGACTTCCTTCGGCGAGATGTCGCTGCCCGCCGCCTTCCAACTCGCGCGCCCCCTCAAGAAATCCCCCAAGGCGATCGCGGCGGAAATCGTCGCTGCCGCCGGCGAAATTGAAGGCGTCTCCGCGATCGAGATCGCGGGCAACGGTTACCTCAACATCCGTTTCGACCGCGGCTACTACGCCGCCGGCCTTCTCGCAGGTGCCGAAGCCGCCGCCACCGCATCCACCGAAAAAATCATCGTCGAGCACACCAATATCAATCCCAACAAAGCCGCGCACATCGGTCACCTGCGCAACGCGATCCTGGGCGACACCTTCGTGCGTATGCTACGCGCCACCGGCCGCCGCGTCGAAGTTCAGAACTACATCGATAACACCGGCGTGCAGGTTGCCGACGTCGTGGTCGGCTTCCATCACCTCGAAAAGAAAACTCCCGCCGACGTCGCCGCGCTCATCAACGACCCCGCGGTGCGTTTCGACTACCTCTGCTGGGATCTCTACGCGCGCGTCTCTGCGAATTACGAACAGCATCCCGAAGCGAAAGAATGGCGCGTCGCGACACTGCACGCGATCGAAGCCGGGCAGGGAGCCGAGAGCGAAATCGCACACCTCGTCGCCGACGCGATCGTCTACGCGCACCTCGCGACCATGTGGCGCCTCGGCATCCAGTACGATGTGCTCCCACGCGAAAGCGAAATTCTGCATTTGAAATTCTGGGCAACCGCCTTCGAATTGCTCAAGCAGCGCAAAGCCATCTTTCTCGAAACCGAAGGCAAGAACAAAGGTTGTTGGGTCATGCCCTCGTCCGCGTTCCGCGAAGGAGCGTCTAAAGAAGTCGAAGCCGGCGAAGAAGAAAAGGTCGACGACAGCAAAGTCATCGTGCGCTCGAACGGCACCGTCACTTACGTCGGCAAAGATATCGCCTATCAGCTCTGGAAATTCGGCCTCCTCGGCAAGGATTTCTACTATCGCCCTTGGCACACATATCCCGACGGCCACGTGGTTTACGCGTCGACCGACACGCCGCAATCCGGTTCGCCCGCTTTCGGCGGCGCTGCGCGGGTCTATAACGTCATCGATGTGCGGCAGTCGTATCTTCAGGACGTCGTGATCGCCGGCCTGCGCGCGCTCGATTTCAATGGACCCGCCGACAACAGCATCCACTTTTCCTACGCATTCGTCGTCCTCTCGCCCGCCGCGTGTGTCGAGCTCAAAATCGAACTCTCCGAGGAAGACCGCCGCAAGCCCTACGTCGAAGTCTCCGGTCGCAAGGGGCTCGGCGTCAAAGCCGACGACTTGATCGATACGCTGATCGTGCGCGCGCTTGAAGAAGTAACCTCCCGCCACGCCGACGATCCCGAAGATTCGCGCCGCCGGGTAGCGACGCAGATTGCGCTGGGCGCACTGCGCTACTTCATGCTCAAGTACACGCGCTCCTCGATCATCGCCTTCGATTTCGCCGAGGCGCTCAGCTTCGAGGGCGAAACCGGTCCTTATGTACAGTACGCCGCCGTGCGCGCGCGCAACATCTTACGCAAGCTCGCCGATCGCGGCGAAACGCTTCCCGATTTTGCGAAAGAGCTCTCGCGCGAAGCCATGACCCGCCAGCTTGCCGACGAAAACTGCTGGCAATTGCTGCTCGCCGCCTCAAAAGCCGGATCCGCGATCGAGCGCGCGGTCGCGAGCGGCGAGCCGTCGCATGTCGCCCGCTACGCGTTTCAACTCGCGCAAGCGTTTAGCAATTTCTATCACGAGTATCCGGTGCTCTCGGAATCGGATCGCGAAAAGAAAAGTTTCCTGCTGTGGATGACCGATTATTTCCGCGTGCAGCTGGCCCACACACTAGCCGTGCTGGGCATCCAGACGCCGGAATATATGTAGGATATGCTGATCGCATGTTCGACCTGAAGCCCATTTCGCGCGAAGCGATTCCCGAGGCGCTTGCCAAGGCCGAGCGCTACCGGCTGCTCAATGAATCCTGGCAGGCCGAGAGCATCTGTCTGGATGTTCTTCACGTCGAGCCCGGCCATCAGCAGGCGCTGGTGCTGCTGCTGCTCAGCCTCACGGACCAGTTCGGCAAGGGGGTTTCGACCGCGCGGGCGCGCGAGGTGCTGCACCACCTCCACAGCGACTACGAGCGCGCCTACTACGGCGGCATTGTGCACGAGCGCTGGGCGGAATCGCTGTTGCGGCAGGATGCACCGGGCGCGGGATTCACCGCCTATCAATCGCTGCGCGAAGCCATGGAATGTTACGAGCGCGCCGAAGCGCTTCGGCCTGCCTTGAACGACGATTCAATCCTCCGCTGGAACACCTGCGCTCGCATCTTGATGCGTAATCCCGAGCTGCGTCCACGCGGCGAAGAAAAGTTCGAGCCGGCCCTAGACGATTGACGTAGGACGAAACCCCGGTCAGTACCTAAGGTGATTCGTCGATGGAATCGCACGCCGATTCAAGCGATTCTTTAAACGGCGAGGAACCTATGCGATCCGACATACTTCGTGGAATAAGACTGGCAGCCGTGGCTTTTGTGTTGGTGCTGCTGGGAGCGCTGGTCTATGGCTGGGTGGATGTCACCGCGAAGCACCGCGCGGTTCGAGCGCCGCAAGTCGGCGTGGCCCCTGCAACCCCGCTCGCGGCAATACCAGCGGTGGCTCCGGGTCCTCCTCCTCCTCCTCCCATCCAAGGCGTGCCGAATCAAGCTATACCGAAACAAGGCGGCCTGCTCGCCCAAGTTCGTCCCACAGGCGTTCGCGCTGGAAAGGCCCAAGCGCTGAAAGCACCCGTGGCAGGATCGCAAGCCGAGCCGGAAACGGCAGACGCGGCAAATTCCTCCGAACCGATCCATACCGATACCGAAGCGGCCCCAAAAAATGAGGAAGCCAAGCCCGCTCTGCCCGAGGAGGCGGTGGCGCCCGCGGTTGCCGACGCCGACGCATCTGCGGAAGTCACGCCTGGCGAAAGCCGCGGCAAGCGGATGATCAAAGCGGTCGGACGGTTCTTGCGTATCGGCGGTAAAAAAGACGTCGAGCCGCAACCGGCGCGGCCCAAGTCCAATCAACAGTAGCCGCGTCGTTTCGCAAAAGCCAGGCCAACAATTCGGCTGCGCCGGTGCATTGAACTGCTATTGCATGTGATATCGTGCTTCTAGGATCGAAATGCGTCTGGTCCTGGATACCGACGTGGTCGTGGCCGGTTTTCGAAGCGATCACGGAGCATCCCGGCAACTGCTCCTTGGAGCGCTGGAAGGTTCGTTCCAACTTCTGGTCTCCGTTCCGCTCATGCTGGAATATGAGGCAGTTCTGACAAGGTCGGAACACCTGCGGGCGATCGGTCTGAGAGTCAAAGAAGTGAACGCCGTGCTGGATGCCCTTTCTGCCGTGTTGGAGCCAGTGCGTTTGCGATTTCTATGGAGGCCGACATTGAAAGACCCCAACGACGAGATGGTTCTTGAAACCGCAGTTAACGGAGCGGCCGACCGAATCGTCACATTCAACACGCGGCATCTCGCGGCAGCGGCTGCCCGCTTTGGGATTCGAGCTGAAAGACCTGGCTCGGTATGGCGAAATATCAGGAAGAAGAAATGAGAAGGAATAACGTAGCTCTCCGTCTTCAAAGCTCGCTGCTCGAGGAAGCCAAGCGTGTGGCCGCGTCCGAAGGCGTCGCCCTCAATCAGCTCATCAATGTGGCGGTCGCGGAAAAACTGTCCGCCCTGCGAACCGAGGATTACTTCCGCGAGCGCGGTGAGCGCGCCAACGTCGTCGCCGCCAAACGCATCCTGCGGCGCGTCGGTCGCGGCAAGCCCCCAGTTCCGGGTGACGAGCTGTAATCGCTCTACTTCACCGCGCCCCCGAACGGACCCATCTCTTCCCTCAAAATCTGATCCATCCGCTGCCGTATCCCATCCAGCCGACCCGACAATTCCTGGAACACGACATAGCTCTGGTCCGTCGGCCGACCATCCCCCGTCCCGATCACCCGCATCAGCGCCGCCAACTGGTTATTCAGCTTGATCGGAAAATTCAGCGGATCCTGATTGCTGCGATTGCGCACCTGGTACAAATCCTCTTCGACCGCACTCAGATGCGTGGTCAGCCGCTCGCCCGCCGCCTGCAGACTCGCGTTTGCTTTCACCTTTTCGCCGACCGACTTCTTGATCTCGCGGATCCGAATCACCATCTCATTCGCCTCGCTGGTTTTATCGCGCGCCTGCATCGCCAGCTTGAATTGCGCCTCCAGATCCGCTTGCGAAATGTTCGTCGCCCGCGGATCGCGCTCGATCGTAAGCGGCTGCGTCTTGGAAACACCGCCCACTACCAGCCGCACCTGGTAGCGACCCGGTACCGCCAGCGGACCTTGATCGTTCTGCGCGCCCCACATGATCAGACCCTCGAAACTAGTCGCGCCGGGATAACGCAAATCCCAACTGAATCGATTCGCGCCGGCCTTGCGAGTGGGCAGCCGCACGGGATTCCGCGGGCCGTCTTCTTCGTCTCCTCCGCCGGCCGCCGCGGCCGCTGCCTGACGTTTCTTCTCCGCCTCGGCCGACCCTTCAAAGCTGCGCACTAACGCGCCAGTCGAATCCAAAATGTCGATCTTGACGCTGTCGGCTTCCTTCGCGAGATAGTAATCGACTGATGCGCGATTCAACCCGCGCAGCACCGTGCGGGGTTGAAAAAGGTGAACGCTTTCCCTTGAAACCTCAGGAGCCATCTGCCGCAGTGAGCCGATGTCATCCAGAATGTAGAACGACCGGCCATGCGTTGCGATCACCAGATCGTGTTCCTCGACAACCATATCGGGCACCTGCGTATCCGGCAGGTTCAAGCGCAGCGATTGCCACCGCGCGCCGTGATCGAACGAAACATAAATTCCGTGTTCTGTTCCGGCGTACAATAGCCCGCTCCGCTTCGTATCCTCCCGCACGGCGTGAACAAAGTCGCCCGTGCCGATCCCGTTAACGATCGCGGTCCACGTCGTCCCGTAGTCGTCGGTGCGATACAGGTACGGTTTGCGATCGTCAAGCTGGTAACGTTTCGCAGCCAGATAGGCGGTCGCTTTTTTGTGTGGCGACGCCTCGATCAAACTGATCCGCGCGAATTCGGGCAGGCCCGGCGGCGTGATTTCCTTCCAGTTCTTGCCGCCGTCGCGGGTGATAAACGCGCGGCCGTCGTCCGAACCCGTCCAAATCGTGTCCTTCTCGAAGCGCGATGGCGCAATCGTAAAGATGGTCCCGAAAATCTCCGGTCCGTTCTGATCTTTCGTGATCGGTCCGCCGGAATCGCCCAGCGTCTTCGGATCCGCGCGCGTGAGATCGGGACTGATGCGCTCCCAACTCTGCCCGTCATTCGTCGTTCGCCACAAATGCTGCGACGACGTATAAATCACTTTCGGATCGAGAGGCGAAAAGACGATCGGGAAAGTCCATTGCCAGCGCTCCTTCAAATCCTTCGCGGGCATTCCGGAAAAGAACAGCGGATACACCTGGATGTCGCGGGTCGCGCCCGTGCGCCGATCGAAACGCGTTAGCAGCGCACCCTGGCTGCCTGCGTAGAACAGATTCGGATCGGTGGGATGCGGCGCGATATAACCGCTTTCGCCGCCGCCTACCGCGTACATCAGCGGGTTCACGCGCACGCCGCCGCCCCCGCCGCCACGCCCGCTGTCCAGGCTCGCCACGCACACTGTGGAATTGTCCTGCTGCGCGCCGCACACCTGATACGGCAGCTCATGCGTCGTCGCGACGTGATAGAGCTGCGCCGTCGGATACGCTTGTCCGGTCCACGATTCGCCGCCGTTGATCGAAACATTGCCGCCGCCGTCGTTCGAATTGATCATGCGCTTCGGATCGTTGGACGCGATCCACAGGTCGTGATTGTCACCATGCGGCGTGCGAATGGTCCGGAATGTTTTCCCTCCGTCCGACGACCGAAAGAAGCTGGTGTTCAGCACATACACCACCTCGCGATCCTTCGGGTCCGTGTAAACACGCGAATAATAGAATGCGCGCTGGCGCAGCCGCCGATCTTCGTTCACGCGCGTCCACGTAGCCCCCGCGTCTTCCGAACGAAACAGCCCTCCGTCCTCGGCTTCGACCATGGCGAAGACGCGATTCGGATCGGAAGACGCAGCGACTCCGATCTTTCCGATAATGCCGCTGGGTAGCCCCGGGCGGCGTGTGATTTCCGTCCAGTTATCGCCGCCGTCGGTCGATTTGAAAAATCCGCTGTCCGGGCCGCCGCTGGTGAGCGACCAGGAAGTGCGCGACGCATCCCAGATGCTGGCGTAGAGCGTGCGCGAATTGTGCGGATCGAAACACAAATCCACCGCACCGGCGTGGTCATTGCGATACAGAATTCTCTGCCACGTCTTGCCCCCATCCTTCGACCGGAACACTCCGCGTTCAGTGTTCGGACCATAAGGATGGCCGAGTGCCGCGACATAAACCAAATCCGGATTCGACGGATCGATGCGGATGCGGGCAATCGCTTGGGTGTCGGAAAGCCCCACGTGCTTCCACGTCTTGCCGGCGTCGGTGGATTTGTAGAGGCCGTCGCCCTGCATGATGTTGCCGCGCAACTGCACTTCGCCCATGCCGATATAGACCACGTCGGGATTCGATTCGGCGACCGCGACCGCGCCGACCGACGAGCTGTTGAGCTGTCCGTCGGTGACCGGGCGCCAGGTAGTTCCACCGTCGGTGGTCTTCCACAGCCCGCCGCCCACCGCGCCGAAATAGTATTCGTTGGGCCGCGCGGCGCTGCCGGCGGAAGTGATGGATCGGCCGCCGCGCTGCGGTCCGATGCTGCGCCATTGCAGCGCGCCGAACCAGGATGGGTCGTAGGTTTGCGCGCTGAGCGCGCAGGCAATCAGGAAAAAGATGAGGCGTTGCACTGCGCCAGTTTATCAACCGCTGTAAACTCGCGCTGTCGAACCTGTCAGCTGTCCCCTAGCCACTAGCCACTAGCCACTGACCACTGCGTGAAGGCTCGCCGATTTAACTTGACTCGCGTAATCTCCTCTTTTAAGCTAAGAATTCTTGGTATGGGACGCAAGGCGCAGAAGAACGATTCGCTGCCCGGTTCGCTGGACATGTTGATTCTGCGGACGCTGTCGCGGCGCGATCTCCACGGATACGGCATTGTCCAGTTCATTCAAC
>DASYPO010000401.1:0-11231 GCA_036006545.1 Bryobacteraceae bacterium | reverse complement strand
TTGCTGTACTCGTCCATGAAAGTAATTGGAAGCGGCGGCAATATTCTTGTCAATTCGGTTTTCTGGATTCTGATCTTCAGCCTGATCGTGGTAATCCTAATCCGCTTCGGGTTGTTCGCGGCGGTCGTGACGTTGTTTGTGATCGACACGTTGGTGCAGACCTTGCACACCACGGATTTCACGGCATGGTACGGGACCAGTTCGCTGGCGCTGCTGCTGGTCGTGGGCGGAATGGCGCTGTACGGATTCAAGCTTTCGCTGGGCGGCCGGAGTTTACTGGCCGATGCTCCCAAGACTTAGTCCGACGCCACTGAGTTGACGCTCGCGCGCGGCGTTCATCAGCATCGCGATGCGTTGCGCGGCTAAGGCGGGCGCGAGCCCTTCTTCCCGAATATTCGAAACGCAGTTGCGCTCGGCATCGGTGCGGCCGACGCGTGGCGACCAGGTGAGATATGCGCCCAGCGAATCGGGCGAGCTGAGCCCCGGGCGTTCGCCGATCAGAATGACGGAAAGGCGGGCACGCAACCGCTCGCCGATTTCATCGGCAATCGCCACCCGTCCTTGTTCGACCGCGTAGGTCGGCGCAAGCCGCCACCCCGCGAGGAGCGGAAGAAGATCGTCCACAACGGCGCGCGCGTGTCGATGTACGGCCGTGGCGGACAGGCCGTCGGCGATTACGATCACCGCGTCGAAATCGCCCGGCTGGAGCAGCGCGGCGGATTCCGGATCGAGTCGGCGGCCGAGGTCGGGACGACGCAGGTAGGTCGCGCGATCGCGTGCGGCGCTGTGGAGAGAAATTCCTAATCCGCGAACGTCCAGCCGGCAATGCACGGCGTCACGAGCGCGTGCGTGAGCGAGTTGGAAATCCAGAAGCTCGCGGGTGGGGAGGCTGTGCCCGGTGCGGCCGAGGGCGATGCGTGCCGCAGTCAGCTCGCGCAGATGCTGCCAGGGATTTTCGATCAGCATGTGGGGCAGACGGGTCGCCTGCCTGACGGCTATTTAAAGACCTCGTCGATCGGACCCCAGTAATCCTGCGGCGAATTGGGCACGTACTCGAATCCGCGCTTGAACGGATCGTTGTAGCAGACGTTGGTCCAGTTGATCCCCAGCGCGGAGTAGATCGACGCCTCGATATCCTCGACGTTGATCTCGCGGTTGCGCGACCAGCCGAAATCGGTGATGCTGGCGCCGGTCGCATTAGTCTGGCCGATGACGCGGCCGCCCTTCACGCCGCCCCCTGCCATGAAGGCGAACTGGTTGGCATAGTGATCGCGGCCAGCCGCGGCGGTGATTTGCGGAGTGCGGCCGAATTCGCCCACTGCCACCACCAGCGTCTTATCCAGCAGACCAGCACCCTTGAGGTCGGAGAGCAGCGCGGAAAGTCCGTCGTCCAGGATCTTGCCGTTGGTGAAGATATTCTGGGCGCCGGTGTAGATGTTCGTGTGCATGTCCCAGCCGCCCAGAGTGATTTGCACGAAGCGTGCGCCCGCATTGGCAGTCAGTGCCTGCTTGGCCACCAGGCACGCATTCCCGAACGCGTTATTCCCGTAGCGCTGGCTGTCCGCCGCGACTACCGTGAATACCTGGTTAACAGCCGGGTTATACATCAGTGACTTGGCCGATTCGTAGAAGCCGTCCATATCCTCGGCTGCTTTTCCGAGCGGAGAATCGATACGCAGCACGTCGTCCACGGCGTGCATCTGCGTGAGCGCTTCCTGCCAGCGCGCCTGACCGAATCCGTTGGCGGTGTTGGGAAGCGCCGCGCCCGCGTTTACCTTGAACGGGGCGTATTGTGAATCCAGATATCCAGGACCCAGGGCGCCGCCGGAGTTGAGCGCCAGGAAGGTCGGCAGAATATCGCTAGGCCGCCGCTGCGACGCCTTTTCCAACGCTACGATGCTGCCGATGTTCGGCGCGATGTTGCCCAGCGCGCCCGCCGGATTGCGTCCGATCTGCGCCCAGGTCTGCGCCAGCGAGTGCACCAGCGCGTGCGATCGCACCGATCGCAAGACTGCGAAATCACTGGTCATGTTGCCCAGCTTGGGCAGGATTCCGGTGGGCCACAGAACTCCGTTGATGGTCGCCGGCGCGGCCGTGGCAGGCGTGACGCCGTTGGTCATCTTGAAATCGAACGTATCCACGTGACTCGGCGCGCCGGACAGCAGAATGAAGATGACGTTCTCCGCTTTATTTACCGTGGTGACGCTTTGCGCCGAGCAGACCTCCGCCTTGGCTTCTTGCGCCAGGAACGATCCGGCGATTCCCGCTCCCATAACCTGGAAGAAATTCCGACGAGTCCAATGCGGGCGGCCGAAAAACGCCGGGCGGCGGCGCGTCGTCTCGTCAGTCAGGATTTTTTCCCACTTTTGTTGATCCATTTCGCGCCTCCTAATAATTGAAGATGAAGTCGACCTGGTTATACAAGCTCCACGCCAGTTCCTGACCCTTCTGGTTCCGGTTGCCGGTGGAGAGAAACGCGACTGCCGACTTTTTCTCGGTATCGGTCGGATAGCGCGACAGGATGTTGAGGTACAAATTCGTAACCGCGTCGTCGTTGGAGAGCGCCAGCGACTTGGCGACGATACCCTGCGCGGCGACGGCGGCAGCGGGGTTCACTTTACCCATCACCGTGGCATCGTTCATCATGGCCAGTGCCTGTTGAATGTTCCCGGTGTCGCTACGCGGCTGATCGTCACGATTGCCAATAAGGAAGGCCTGTTGGAACGCCGCTTCCTGCTGCGGCTCGGCAGTTTGCATGGCCCAAGTTGGAGCTCCACCAGCGGAGTCGCGCTGGTTGAACGTGGTCGGGATGTTGCTGGATAGGGCAAGCGCGTCGGTAACCTCTTCACCCCACAACCTGCGAACCAGTTTTCGAGCAAAAAGCGGTTCCCAATCGGGATTCCATTTCGCCGGATCGTAGCGCGAGGAAAGTTGATACGTATCCGACGTCGTGATCAAGCGCATCAGCGCCTTGATGTCGTAACCGCTGTCAATGAAGCTCTTCGCCAGCGCATTCAACAGCTCCGGATGCGACGGCTGGAGTGTCCATGGAGCTGGCGGCGGGTTCGCTGGATCGAGTCGGTCCGGATCGAACTGGTTGGGCGGATCGACGATGCCGCGCCCGAAGAACTCCGCCCACAGATAGTTCACCGAGGCGCGAGCAAACTGGAAGTCGGAAGTTACTTCGCGCGCTAGCGCCTCACGATAAGTTTCGCCGCTTTGTGGTCCTTTGCCACTGAAGGGATACGATGGCGTGACAGTGTTTCCGCTGGGAAGCGGAGCACGCGTCGGGCGGTTACCGGTTGTTGTGTTCAGTAAGTAATTTCCCGCAGGGTTGTCGACGGGATACCAGTAGTTCAGATTGGTCCCAGCGCTTGGGCTCTGCAGGGCGGTGCGCGCATAAAATGCCGAAAGCCCCCACAAAGTCGAACGCGACGTATTGGCGCCCCAAAAGCTCAGCGTATCGAGGTGGCCTCGGCCGTTGTGGCACAGGAGGCAGTTCGCATGGGCGAGTCCCAGAAACGTTTCGGCGGTGTTTGCCGCCATCTGATCGTAGTCGTCCTGCACCAAACGGACATTCGTGACGCGCCCGTTGAAGATCCAATTCAATTCGCCCTGGCTGAAATTGAATGTCGTGTTACCGGGAGTGACCTTGGAGGCGATCAACTCACGCGCCATCTGGTCGTAGCCTTTACCACTCGAAAGCGAGTTCCGAATCCAAGCGTTAAACGCATCCCTACCCTGCGGAAAACGATTCAATCCTGCGCTGGGCTGATTCGCCGCACTCTTGTACATGTCCCCGTAGAACATGGTCCATTTGTCGACCCATTCGGACTTGCCGAGCAGCTCATCGACGAGGTTCGCGCGCTTGTTGGGATCGGTATCCGCCACGAAGCTCTGCAGACGCTCCACGGTCGGAATGCGACCCGTCAAATCTAGCGTCACGCGACGGATGAACTCGTAGTCGTTGGTCTTCTCCGCGGGCACCACACCTTTTTGCTGCAGCACCCGAAAAATCTCTTTGTCGATCAGGTTATCGCTGGTGTTAGGAGTCGGACGACCATACGACCGGCTTCCGCCCGGAAGGGATGGAATAGAACCCGAGGCCGCGTTGCCAGAATCACCGGTGCTCGCTGCCGGCGCCGCCATCATCGCCATCACCTTAATGGTGGTGTCGCCGAGCCGCGTCCGTCTGTTCGCGTTCGGCAAAAAGCGTTCGCGCTGCGGACCGAAGAATGAACACTCCGCGTGGCTCACCGCGAGCTCATCGGGACTCGCCGAACTCACCGGAACATCCTGGGCGTAGATGGGCGAAAACACGGCGGCCAGGCACACCGTCGAAACCAGGTACTTTGTCATGCGATTCCCCGTCGTCTCATTATGGACTAAGTTGCCCATGTCTATCTCTGTGTTTTTAGACTTAGATCGTGCCTTATGGGATTACGTGGCCAGCCGAGTATTAATTGGCTTTCACGGAAGGGATTCAGCAAGGCGGAGCCGGGTTACAGTGGGAAAGAGGTCGAACGGGGAACATGAGAATTGTGAAGTTGATGGGCGTCGCAGCGCTTTTCGCCGCATGGGCGTTGGCACAAGTATCAAATAATCAATCGCTTACGGGAAGGTACTACTTCCGGCACGTCCTCCTGGTCACCGATGGATCGACGAACGTCACCGATACCCGCAGCGCCGGCGGTACCCTAACTTTCGACGGCAACGGCAATTTCACCGTGTCCGCCCAGCAGCTTGTAGGAACCGCCGCCGCCGTCACTCTGACGGTCAACGGCACCTACACCGTAAAACCCGGCGGCTTCGTTACGATGACTAACCCGCAACGCGCCGGGTCTACCGTGAACGCCCGGCTGGGCGCGACCGCTTTGGTCGGGTCTTCAACCGAGGCAGGCGCGACCGTTTTCGACCTGCTGATCGCGATTCCGGCCGCGACTTCCACGCTTTCGAACGCGACGCTTTCCGGCGGCTACACCATTTCGAGCCTCGAGTTTCCCAGCGGCGGCCTGGCCAACATTCGCAACACGAATTTCAAGCTCACCGCGAACGGCACAGGCGGATTCAACGAATCCACCGTCACCGGCCAAGCAGCGAATCTCCTGAATCGGCTTCAGAATCAAACCGTCGGTCCCAACACTTACTCAGTTTCAGGAGACGCGACGGGTACGGTGAACTTTCCCATCGCTTCGGGGTCCGATGCGACCAAGCAACTCATCGCGGGAACGAAGAATATCTTCGTGGCGCAGGATGGCAGCTTCTTCATCGGCGGATCGACCACGGCAGGAATCCACGGGATCGTTGTCGGCGTGAAGGCATTCGCTGCGGGCGGATCGAACGCAAGCTGGAGCGGCTTTTTCTGGACTGCGGGACTGCGCTTCGACGCCCTGCCGGCTCGTCTCTCCGCTGTCGCGGGCGCGGTCAACGCCGGGGCCAATGGAGCCAGCGTGTGGGCGCGACGTATCCGCCAATCGGACGGGTTGCTCGACGCATCGCTGCTGATCCCCTACACGTTGGGCGCGGACGGCGCGGGCACGTTCAACAATATCGCCGGACACGTGAATGTTGCCAGCGGCGGGCAGAGCTTCGCCAGCAGTGGAGTCGACACGATCGATGCTTTGAGTTACGAGTTGTACTTTGGCGCCAAGTTCATTCCGCAATCGGGGACCGGCGTGTTTCTGAATCCGCAGGGCATTCTCAACTCGGCGAGTTTCGCGCCGCCGGGATATCCACTTTCACCGGGCGGATTGATGACGCTGTTCGGGTCGGGCTTCGGTACGCAGAACGGTACGGCGATCGGCGGGCAGCCGTTTCCGACGACGCTCGCTGGGGTGCAGGTGACCGTGAACAACATTCCTGCTCCGCTCTACAGCGTCTCGACCAATCCGGCGCAAATCAGCGCCGTGGTGCCGTTCGGCGTGACGGGATCGACGGCCACTGTAGTCGTCACCGTAGGCACGACCAAATCGAATGCCGTCGAGGTCCCGCTCGCGCCCACTGCGCCCGGAATTTTTTCGGTCACCCAAAACGGCCTTAGCGACGGAGCCGTGCTGCATGCGAATTTCACATTGGTAACGGCTGCGAATCCCGCTCGTCGCGGCGAAACCGTGCTGGTTTTTCTCACTGGACTGGGGGCGGTAACGCCGTCTATCGCCGACGGAGCCGTCGCGCCGGTGAGCCCGCTGCGCCAGACCACCGGTCCGCTAAACGTCTTCGTCGGCGGGCAACAGGTCACGAACGTAGCGTTCAAGGGGCTCGCGCCTACGCTGGCGGGTTTGTATCAGTTGAATATCGTGATTCCGAATAGCGCCCCGACGGGATCCGTCAATCTGGCGATTCAGACGGTCGAGGGGTTCACGGATCTGGTGAATATCGTCGTGCAGTAAGCTCTTGTGGGGCGGGATGGCATCCTGCGCGCGATTGGCAACCGCGCTGGACGAGGTGATTGCACGCGCGGCGACGGGTTATCAACCGTGTTTGCGGGCGAGGCCGCTGCGGGTTGCCAACGTTGCCACCCTGCCACAAATAGGAAATGCGTCCAAGCGAGCCACATTCATCGGCTCTTGACCGCGCAGCGGCCGCTCGGGGATCGTCAAAATGTTCAGTAGAACCGAACTTCGCGCATGGGGTAGTGCTTGCGGTTGCGGGTCCAGAGGCGCAGGCCGTAGCGAAAGGCCGTTGCCGCGATCATTGCATCTGCAATCTCAAGGCCGTGGCTTGCGGCATAGAGCTTCAGATAATCGCCAGCGACCCGCCCGACGGCAGCATCGGCAACCAAACAAGAGATGCTCGAGAACAGCGTGGCGGTAGCTTCAAACTCCGCTTCTCGCGCTCCTCTCCAAACCTCCGCCACGGTGATCGGCGAGTAGTAAACCTGCGATTGGCTTTCGCCCAAAGCGAACCACTGGGTCAGTAGATCCGCGTTTTTGCGGCGAAGGACTTCGATCACGACGTCCGAGTCCAGCAGGACCTGGCCGCTCACTTGTAAATTCGCGCAAGACGACCGCGATCCGCGCGCAATTCCCGGATGTATTGCTCGGTGGGCGGAAGGTCGGTGCGATCAGCCCACAGGCCCACTACGGAACGGAAGATCGCTGCCCGATCCTTGGACGGAGTCGCGTACTGTTGACGAACTGCTCTACGCACGAGTTCCGAAACGGTCGTCTTTTCACGACGCGCGGTTGAGCGCAGTTTCTTCAACAGGTCGTCGTCGAGGTATAACTGCGTCCGTGTCATGATGTATATTATACATCGCGCTCATTTATCATCCTGGAGGTCCAGTTTGCCTCGCATCGCACTATTCTTCGCTCTCGCCCTCACCGCCTTCGCCGCCGAGAAAGTCGAAATCCTGCGCGACGATTTCGGCGTCCCCCACATCTTCGCCAAGACCGCGCCCGGCGCCGCCTACGCTTCCGGCTACGTCCAGGCCGAGGATCGACTCGAGGACCTGATCCGCAATCTTCGCAAGGCCCAGGGCACTATGTCCGAGGCCTTCGGGCCCGAGCATTACCGCCACGATTACCTGCAGCGCATGTGGGCGCACACGCGTGTCGCGAAGGAACACTACAAGGAATTGCCGCAGAGCATTCGCGCGATTATCGAGGCCTACTGCGCGGGCATCAACAAGTATGCCGAAGAGCACCCGAAAGAACTCCCGGAGTGGGGTTTCAAGGTCGAACCGTGGATGATCGTGGCCTACAGCCGCTACACCATCTGGAATTGGCATCGTGATGATGCGACCGCCGACATGCGGCGCGGCGGTATCGAGCTCGATCCGATTCCCTACTTAGGCTCGAACGAAATGCTGATCGCGCCCAGCCGCACGAAAGACAAAGCGGTGATCGCGGTAATCGATCCGCATCTAAGCTGGTATGGCGAAACGCGCTATTACGAAATGCGGGTCTACGCGCCAGAATCTGGCATAGCTTGGTCAGGGGGTACGCGACTCGGTTTACCCTTCCCGACATTGGGTCACGGTAACTACGTTTCGGTAGCGATGACTACCGGCGGGCCAGACACCGGCGACGCTTTCATCGAAGAAATCGCCAATGGAAAATACAAATTCAAGGGCGAGTGGCGGCCGCTCACCCTGGTGCAGGAACGCATCAACGTGAAGGATGGCGCTCGCGTTGTCGCGAAAGACATCACCATCGAGTACACGCATCATGGCCCCGTCTGGGCGCACAAAGACGGTAAAGCGTACTCGATGGCGACGCCCTATCACACCGAATTTCGCTTGCTCGAACAGGCGCTGGCGATGACCACCTCGAAGAATCTCGCCGAGATGAAGAAGGCGCTGGCGATGCGACAGTACATGGCGCAGAACATCATGGTTGGAACCGTGGATGGCGACATTTATTACATCCGCAACGGCCGCGTGCCTAAGCGTCCCCCCGGTTGCGATCCATCCAAGCCCATGCCCGGCACGGGCGAATGCGAATGGGAAGGCATTCATCCCACGGACGACTTGGTGCAAATCACTAACCCGGCGCAGGGCTCCATGCAGAACTGCAACATCTCGCCCTTCGTGATGATGAAGGATTCGCCGCTCATTCCGGAGCGGTGGGCCGTGCATCCGTACCTCTACAACGCGGGGCGCACGCCGGCGCATCAGCGCGCCGCGATGACGCTCGAACAGCTCGCGTCGGCGACCGACCTGACGCTCGATCGCGCAGTGACCCTGGCGTTTTCGACCGAAGTCTACAAGGCCGAGACGTGGCAGGCGCGCATCGTGAAGATCGTCGGCAAGCTGCGCGCCGGACCGGAAACGGAGTTCACGAAACTGATCACCGGTTGGAATCGCCGCAGCGATGCCGATTCGCGCGGGGCACTTGCTTATTACTTGTTCAAGATGTCGCTGGGCGACGCCGAGACGTCCGCCGCGCTCGAGCCGCCCGACAATCTGAGCGACGATCGAGTCCGCGCCGCGATTCAAAAAGCGCACCAACGGATGGATACAGAGTTTCCCATCAACGCAACCTACGGGACATATTTCCGCGTCGGCCGCGAGGGTGCGCCGAAGAATTATCCGGTGGGCGGCGGATCGCTGCGCGAAGCCGGAATGGCGGTCCCGCGCGCAATTTCATTCCAGAAGCGCGGAAACGTGATGGTCGGGCAGGGCGGGCAAACGTCGACGCAGATCGTCCAGCTGACGCGTCCGCCGAAATCGTTCATGATTATTCCGCTGGGCGAGAGCGATCATCCCGATTCTCCGCACTTCGACGACCAGGCGCGCGAGCTGTTCAGCAAAGGTCGCGCCAAGTCGACCTTTTTCGCCGATCGCAAGGAGTTGGAAAAAGGCCACGTTAAGTCGCGAAAGGAGCTGGTGTTTTGAACCGCCGCCGGTTTCTTTCGTGCGCGGCGGGAGCCGCCGCCGTCACCTTGGACGCGCGCGCGCAGGGTGTCGCGCAGCTGAAGGCAGGCACCGAGCGTGTCGACATCACTCCGCCCCTCGGGATTCAGATGGCCGGCTACAACTCAACCGGCCGCCCCGCTACTGGCGTGCTCGATCCTCTGTATGCGCAGGCACTGGTGCTGGACGGCGGCCGACACTTAATCGCGCTTGTGACGCTCGACCTGATCTTCACGTTACTCGACCCTGAAATGGACGCGATTCGCGCGCGCGTTCGACAGTCGAGCGGTATCGAGGACGTAATCTTCGTCGCGTCGCACACGCACTCCGGGCCGATCTTCATGAATCAGCCCGAATGGAATCGCAAGGCTGTGGACCTTGTCGCCGCCGCAATCGACCGCGCATTTCAGAAGCGCGTCGCGGTCCACATCGGCTCAGGCTGGGGGCAATCGCAGATCGGGGCCAATCGTCGATATCAGCCAGTCGAAGGGCCGGAAGTAATGTTCTGGCGCAACGCAACAAAGTCGCCCACCTTCCCGGTCGATCCCACCGTCGGCGTAATACGCGTCGACAAGACTGACGGCACGCCCCTCGCGGTGCTCGTGAACTATGCGTGCCACCCGGTTATTTTCGGACCCGATAATCGCGATTACTCGGCCGACTATCCCGGCGAAATGCGGAAGACTGTCGAAGCTGCGTTCCCCGGCTCGACATGTTTCTTTCTGCAGGGCGGCTGCGGCGATATCAATCCGTATTACGACAAGACGCCGCTCATCGAAGAAGGTCTGCGCCATATGCGCGAGACCGGCCGCGCGCTTGGCGAAGAAGTCAATCGGGTGGTGCGAACAATTACGACGCGCCCCGCAGCGACTCCCGAGATCGGTCTTAACGTTCGTAAAATTCAGTTCGATTGGCGTTGGGATCGCGAGCA
Organism: Bryobacteraceae bacterium; assembly: GCA_036006545.1. Classification (GTDB taxonomy): domain Bacteria; phylum Acidobacteriota; class Terriglobia; order Bryobacterales; family Bryobacteraceae; genus Palsa-187. The sequence goes on along the minus strand of DASYPO010000401.1, from coordinate 945 downwards.
GAGTGAGAAACTGTTCGCGGCACAGCCTGCCGGACGTCCGCTCGCTCGTTATCCCCTTTGGGGTGATCCGCCGAAACTCCCTGTAACGACGCTGGTCATCAATCGCGAACTGGCGTTCGTCGGCATGCCCGCCGAACCGTTCGTCGAATTTCAAATGTACTTGCGAGCACAATCGCCGCTGCCCGCGACGTTTTTCCTGGGCTACTGCAACGGCAACATCAACTACGTCCCGACTATTCATGCCGCGACGCGTGGCGGCTACGGTGCGGACAACACCATCACGCGAGTCGAGGTCGGCGCGGGCGAAGAGATGATTCATCGCGGGCTGGTCGACATTTACCGGCTGATCGGGAAGATGAAATGAACGCCGCGATTCTTCTGCTGCTCGCAGCGGCAACGCTGACCGCGGCTGACATCAAAGTTGGCGTCGCGCGCACCGACATCACGCCGCCGACCGGTCACGCGATGGCGGGATACAGCGCCCGCAAGCTGCTTTCTACCGGCACTCACGATCCCCTCTACGCGACCGTCCTGGTGTTGAAGTCGGACACGGAATCGCTCGCGATCGTCACCGCCGACCTGCACAGTTGCCACTCCGTGCGCGTCGAATCCGAAGCCGCAAAGAAGTTCGGCGTCGCAAACGTGCTTCTCGCTTGTTCGCATACGCACGCCGGACCGGTCACCACCGCGCCAGCGGCCTACGGCTTGCAGATTCCTAACCTCAAGTTTGGTGACGACGATCCGTGGTGGCGCTCGACCGAAGATAAAGTTATCGCGGCCATCGGCGAAGCCGCACGTACTCTGGCGCCCGCACGACTCGGAGTCGGGACGGGAAGCGTCTATATCGGTCACAATCGCCGCCGCGTGCTGCCCGACGGCAAGGTGGAGATGTTCTGGCGAAACGCGGAGAAAGTCCCGACCAGCCCGGTTGATCCGACCATCACC
>DASYPO010000400.1:0-2467 GCA_036006545.1 Bryobacteraceae bacterium | reverse complement strand
AAGTTCGGTCTCACCATTACGGTGACAATGCTCGATAAGGTGAAGGCGTTGGGCTTCCTGTACGCGACGCGCGCGGGAATCTCCATCGGCATCGACGACATGATCGTGCCGGGCGAGAAGGCGGGCCTGGTGAAAGACGCCGAGAAGGCTGTGATCGAGGTGCAATCGCAGTATCAGGAAGGCGCGATCACGCACGGCGAACGCTATAACAAGATCATTGAAATCTGGTCGAAGGTCACGGAACGCGTTTCGGAAGAAATGTTCAAGACCATGGAAGAGGACGACCGCACCGGCCGCTACCTCAATCCGATTTACATCATGGCCGATTCGGGAGCGCGCGGTTCGAAGCAGCAGATCCGCCAGCTTTCTGGTATGCGCGGACTGATGGCCAAGCCGTCGGGTGAGATCATCGAAACCCCCATCACGGCGAACTTCCGCGAAGGTCTGAACGTGCTGCAGTACTTCATCTCGACGCACGGCGCCCGCAAGGGTCTGGCCGATACTGCGTTGAAGACGGCCGACTCGGGCTACCTGACGCGCCGCTTGTGCGACGTGGCGCAGGACGTGATCGTCACCGAAGACGATTGCGGCACCAGCGACGGAATTTACGTCGAGCCGATCATCGAATCGGGCGAAATCATCGAGCCGTTGCGCGACCGCATCGTGGGCCGCGTGGCGCTCGAAGATCAGCTGGATTACGAAGGCAACGTCATCGTCAAGGTGAGCGAAGAGATCACCGAGGATCTGGCGGCGGCGATTCAGGCGGCCGGTATCGAACGCGTCAAGATTCGCTCGGTGCTGACCTGCGAATCGAAGCGCGGCGTTTGCCAGCTCTGCTACGGGCGCAACCTGGCGACGGGACGCATGGTCGAGCGCGGCGAGGCGGTAGGTATCATCTCGGCGCAATCGATTGGCGAACCGGGCACACAGTTGACGATGCGTACGTTCCACATCGGCGGCGCGGCGACGGGTTCGGCCGAGCAATCCAAGCAAGACGCGAAGTCGGACGGCTTCATTCGATTTATCAATGTCGCGACCGTCAAGAACGCTAAAGGCGAGCTGATTGCCATGAATCGCAATGGAATTATTGCGATTTTGGACGATAAAGGCCGTGAAAAAGAGCGTTATCAAGTGGTTTATGGCGCTAAAATTCACTTCGGCGATGGCGCGAAGGTAAAAACCAACGACATCCTGCTCGAATGGGATCCGTACACGTTCTCGATCCTGACCGAAGTCAGCGGCGTAGTTCATTTCAAGGACCTAGCCGACGGCATCACCATGTCGGAGCGTGTCGACGAAATTACCGGCCGCTCGCAATGGGTCGTGATGGATTCAACCGACGAAAAGCGCGTGCCGGCGATTTATGTGCGCCCCACGGGCGGCGGCAAGCACGACGAAAAGCGTTACCTGATGCCCATGCACGCTCACTTGACGGTGGCGGATGGAGATGAGGTGCACGCCGGAGATGTGCTGGCGAAGATTCCGCGCGCGACTACCAAGACCAAAGACATCACTGGCGGTCTGCCGCGTGTTGTCGAACTGTTCGAAGCGCGCAAGCCGCGCGAGACGGCCGTGATCACCGAGATCGACGGCGTCGTGAAATACGGCGAAATCAGCAAGGGTATGCGCAAGCTGTACGTGATCGGGGACGATGGCGAGCAGAAGGAATACTCGCTGCCTCGCGGCGTCCACATTAACGTGCAGGAAGGTGAGCGCGTGCGCCACGGTGATCCGCTGATGGATGGTCCGCGGAATCCGCACGACATCATGGCGGTGATGGGCGAAAAAGATCTGCAGAAGTATTTGGTGAATGAGATCCAGGAAGTCTATCGCCTGCAGGGCGTCAACATCAACGACAAGCACCTGGAAGTGATCGCCCGGCAGATGATGCGCTGGGTGAAGGTGGAAGACATCGGCGACAGCGAATTCCTGCCGGAAGAAGTTGTCGACAAGTTCAAGTTCCGCGAAGAAAATAATCGCGTGATTGAAGCGGGCGGGAAACCGGCGGAAGGCAAGACGGTGCTGCTGGGTATCACCAAGGCGTCGCTTTCGACGGATTCGTTTATCTCCGCGGCGAGCTTCCAGGAGACCACTCGCGTGCTGACCGAAGCCGCGATCAACGGCAAGGTCGACAATCTTCGCGGCCTGAAGGAGAACGTCATCATGGGACGGCTGATTCCGGCCGGCACCGGCATGGCGTACTATCGCAGCGTGAAGATTGCGGGCGAGGACGTCGAGGAAGATCTGACGCCAGAGCAAGAGGCGGCGGTACTCGACAACATCCCGGGCTACGACGAGGAGACGCGCGCGCTGTATGCGGGCGGGCTGACCGAGGGCGAACCTACCGAAGAACCACTGGCTGAGTACTTCGGCCGATTATAGTTCGATAAGCCCGGTCTAATGGCCGGGCTTTCTTTTTCCGATTAGAGAACATGCGCATCGTTCTATTGATGATGGTTGCGCTGGG
>DASYPO010000399.1:0-3119 GCA_036006545.1 Bryobacteraceae bacterium | reverse complement strand
AAAAAATTCTTCCGGGCGCGCCGAAAAACGCCAAGGGGCCGGGCGAGAAGTAATCGCCGGCTGAGCCAGCCGCATGCTGCAAGATTCCGACCTGATCTCCATCCAGGAGGTCCGCTCCAAGGTCGAGCAGGCGTACGCGGCATGGGGCCGTTACCGGACCTTTTCCCAAGAACAAATCGACACGATCATTGAAGCCATGGCGGCGGCTGCGCGCACGCATTCGCAGCGACTGGCCGAGCTCGCGGTGCAGGAAACCGGCTACGGCAACGCACCCAGTAAGTACGCGAAAAACATGCTGGCGGCTGAGATCCTCCCAGCGCGGATGCGCGGCATGCGCACTACCGGAATTCTGCGCGAGATTCCAGAGCAGGGAATTGTCGAGATCGGCACGCCCATGGGTGTGGTCGCGGCAATTCTTCCGACAACGAATCCGACGTCGACGGCGATCTACAAGACCCTGATCGCGCTCAAGGCGGGCAACGCGGTGGTAATCAGTCCGCATCCTCGGGCTCGGGCGTGTTCCTGCGAGACGGCGGCGATTCTGGCCGATGCTGCACAGAAAGCCGGCGCTCCGGAAGGACTGATCGGGTGCCTGAGCGGCGCGAGTCTCGAAGGCACTACGGAGTTAATGCGCCATGCGCGCACCGCGGTGATTCTTTCGACTGGCGGTGCTGGAATTGTGCGTGCGGCGTATTCGTCGGGGACCCCGGCGTACGGGGTCGGGCCGGGGAATGTGCCGGTGCTGGTGGACACCTCCGCGGATTTGGGGCAAGCCGTCGCGGGCGTGATCGAAGGAAAAAGTTTCGACTACGGGACCTTGTGCTCGAGCGAACAGACATTGGTGGCCGAGCGGTCGCTGCACGATCGAATCTTGGCGGAGTTGAAATCGCGGCAGGCGTTCTTATGCGACGCGGCGCAGACCAAGGCATTGGAGACACTTTTGATTAGTCGGAATTTCGCGATCAATCCGGATTGCGTGGGGCAATCGCCACAGAAGATCGCGCAGATGGCGGGGTTCGAGGTGCCGGCGGATACATCGATAATCGCGGCGGAGATCGGCGGGATCGGGAATGCGCATCCGCTTTCGGCGGAGAAACTTTCGCCGGTGTTGTCACTGTACTTTGTTGACGATTTCGCGGCGGCGTTGGATGCGTGTGAAGCGGTTTTGCAATTCGGCGGATTGGGGCATACGTGCGGGATTTATGCGAAGGACGATTCACGGATTCGCGCGTACGCCATGCGCATGCCCGCGTTTCGGGTGGTCGCAAACACGCCGACACCCAAAGGGTCGACGGGTATCAGCACCAATGTTTTTCCGGCGATGACGCTGGGATGCGGAGCGGTCGCGGGCAACAGCACCAGCGACAACGTCAGTCCGATGCACCTGGTGAATGTGAAGCGGCTGGCATATCCTAAGAATCAAGAAGTCAGAAGTCAGGCTGAAGAAGTCAGGAGTCAGAAGTCAGAAGTCAGAATGACGGAAAAAGCACCGGACAGAACCGAGATCGTCGCCGCGGTGGAGAGATTCCTCGCGCGGAAGGGATCATCCTTAACTTTGCCGGCTGAAGCCGACGAACCAAAGCCCGTATCCGTCGTCGATTTCGTCTGCGAAGACGACGTCCGCCGGGCCATCAAGGACTCCAAGAAAATTTTCATTGGACCGAAGACAATCGTTACGCCCTCGGCACGCGATCTCGCGAATCATAACGATGTGCTGGTCCTGACGTCGCGCAAGTGAAATGGAATCTGGCCCCCACCGATCCGGCCGCTGTCGCCGCGCTGGCTGACGCCGTCCGTATAACGCTGCCCGCGGCGCGCGTCCTCTACGCTCGCGGATATCGCGATCCTGAGCAGGCCCGCCGCTTTCTCGCTCCCTCGCTCGCCGACCTGCACGATCCTTTCCTGTTGCGATCGATGGACGCCGCGGTAGCGCGCCTGCGCCGGGCGATCGAACAGCGCGAGTCTATCCTGCTGTATGGCGACTACGACGTCGACGGCACCTCCGCCATTGTCATCCTGAAAAAAGCTATCGATCTGCTGGGCGGCGTCGCCACCTTTCACGTCCCGCATCGCCTGCGCGACGGCTATGGCATGAAGAGCGAAGTGGTGGAACAGGCCGCGACGGATGGCGTCAAGTTGATCGTCAGCGTGGATACCGGCATTCGTGCGAACGAAGTAGTGCGCCACGCCTCCGCGCTCGGCATCGACGTGATCGTCACTGATCACCACTTACCCGAAACCGAATTGCCGCCGGCGGTCGCGGTGTTGAATCCCAATCGCCCGGATTGCGGTTATCCGGAGAAAAATCTGTGCGGCGCGGCAGTAGCGTTCAAACTGGTCGACGCGCTGCTACGATCGGTTGGCGATCCGCGACGCGAGCGGCTGCTCGAATCGTTTCTGAAACTAGTCGCGATCGCGACCGTCGCCGACGTGGTTCCGCTCACCGGCGAGAATCGCATCATGGTCAAACTTGGACTGGCGGGTTTGGACAAAGTTCGCAACCATGGCTTGCGCGCGCTGCTCGAAGTGGCGGGGATTACGCCGGGCGAGGCGCCCAGCGCCGGGCAGGTGGCGTTTCGTGTGGCCCCGCGAATTAATGCTGCGGGCCGCATGGCCAGCGCTACGGACGTGATCGAGATGTTCCTGACCGAGGATGAGCCGCGCGCCCGCGCCCTCGCTGCGCAACTTCAGGAACTGAATGCCGATCGGCAGCAGACTGAAGCCGAGATCGCGCGCGCGATCTTCGAGCAGTGTCTCGAAGTGCCGGTAACCGATCTGGACGCTGCGCTCGTGTTTGCTGGTGAAGGCTGGCATCGCGGCGTGGTGGGGATCGTCGCGAGCCGCGTGGTCGAGCGCTACCATCGGCCCGCATTCGTGCTGGGAATCGAGAACGGCGTAGCGCAGGGGTCGGGACGCAGCATTGCGAAGTTCCACTTGCTGGAAGGACTGGAGGCGATGGCGGAGCTGTTCACGAAGTTTGGCGGGCATCGGCAGGCGGCGGGTTTGTCGCTCCCGTCGGATCGCCTTGAGGAATTTCGCGAGCGGTTCCGGGCGCATGCGTTCACGCTACTCACCCCCGCGGATTTCGAGCCGGTACTCGAAATCGACGCCGAAATCTC
>DASYPO010000398.1:0-5086 GCA_036006545.1 Bryobacteraceae bacterium | reverse complement strand
CGAGGCTTCTTGTTGCTGGAACGTCTGCGCCCGGGCGAAACTTTATCTTCTTTACCGAGCGACGAAGAGGCGACGAGAATCGCGGCTTGGATCATGCGCGAGTTGTGGCGGCCGTTGCCATCCGATCACCGTTTTCCCACGGTCGAGGATTGGACGAAGGAGCTCGATCAGCTGCGCCCTCGATTCGGCGGTGGCACTGGACCATTTTCGCCTCGGCTGGTCGACATGGCGGAATCCCTTTTCCGCGAGCTGATCGCTTCGAGCGATGCGCCGGTTCTACTGCACGGCGATCTGCATCACTTCAACATTCTGTCCGCCGAAAGGCGCCCGTGGATCGCGATCGACCCGAAGGGTCTGGCCGGCGAACCAGCCTACGATGTGGGGGCGCTGCTTCGTAATCCAGGTTCGCAGTTGTGCACGGACGTTGAGACTCAGCGGCGTCGAGTCGACGTGTTGCAGGAAGAGCTGCGGCTGGACGTTCAGCGCATGATCGGGTGGGGCGTCGCACAGGCGGTACTTTCGGCGTGGTGGAGTTATGAGGGCGGCGAAGACGATTGGGAATCGGCTTGCGCGTGCGCGGAAACGCTGGCGAGATTGATGAAATGAGTTGGGCGGAGCGCAGCGACCGTCAGTTTTCGGCCGGCTTCTCCGCCTTGTCGATCACCAATACTTCGATCGGCACCTTCCGGCTTTCGAGCTTCAGCCCGAGCGTGGTTTGGAGCGCGGTGAATAGCGAAGGCCCGGTGGGAGCGTCCGGAAGCAGCTTGTCCGGCGATTCAACCGAGCGCGTCGGTTCCGGAGCCCATTCCAAGGTGAAGGTGAACGCACCCTGGAGATCGGTCGAGTTCACAACTGGCATACCCAATGTTCGATTTAGAAACGTCGCCAATTTGTCCATGGATACCCGCTTGGCTATCCACTTTCCCCGGCTTCCATTCGAGCTTGACCCACCTTCGCCTTCGTCCGGACGTATCTTGAGGGCGTCCTTTGCCAGCACGAGGGCGTATCCGGCAGCGGTCTTGGTTTCGCGGTGAATGGCCAGGTGGAACCGATCCGCCAGCAGACTCTGAAGCATGCGCAGCAGTTCGGGATCCCCGGCGGGGCCAATCGCTCGCGCCTCAATATCGAACCGATCCGACTCAGTCCATTTCGGACCGCCCAGAACCCGATCGGCAGGAAGGCTGTAGGCGACGCCCGTTAGCACCTTGAAGGATAGATTCTTCATGACGAGATAGCCCGGTCGGGAATGCCAGCTCGAATGGCCTTCCCCTTCGTGGCTGGGCTTGATGGTCGCGACTTCGAAGGCGGGTGCTGGAGGCTGGCCGAATGCCAATCCGCACACCAAGAGCAGCAGCCCAGGCAGGCGCTTGATCATTACTCGGTTGGACGTCCGGCGGGCCGCGGAGTTTGCCGGAACCCTAACTTTCATCGGTCCGGTATGGCTCGAAACCGCCTCGCTTCAGGACTTCTTGCGCTGCGCCGACATTCGCGGGCGCGACGTAGAAAAACGCCCCGATCCGTTCGCTCTTGAACATCACTCCGCCGACGAACTTGTCGGGCTCGACCAGATAATCAATTCCGGAGTCGGTCAACAACTGCTCCAGCCGCAGCGCTTCTTTAAGCTTCTTCGCCACATAAATCAGCGCCAGCTCCTCTTCACCGAAATGTTCGGGCTCGCACTTCATCGGCCCTACGTCCCGACCACGCGTTCCAGGAATCCGTCGTACGCGCCGCGCTTCTTCATGCGTTCGGCGAGCGAGTTACCGACCGTTTCGAGATGCCGCCACGCACCCGGATCTTTGAGAAACGCGCGCAGCTCGGCAACCACCGGGCGAACTCGTTCCCAGGTCAGCAGCAGTTCGTTGGTGCTCTGGGCCAGCAATTCCTCATTAAGGACACCCGCGGTGACGAAGGACCCGACCATGTCCCAGTAAGAAACCACCATCCGAAAACGCGCGTTGTTATCCGAGCCCGGCGGGCACAGATCCATCAGTTCCTTCGCGCTCTTAGCCTTGCAGCTCGCTAGGAACCAGGCGCGCGCCTCCCGCATTTTGTCTTCACGCCGGAGTTCGTAAAGCTTGAGGATCAGATTGACGTCTTCGTAAGTAGCTTGGGACATGCGTTTTCAGGTTATCGCAAGCCGACGGGAGAATTCCCCCGCGATTCACCCACTTTTGTGACATGCAAGCTTTGGCAAGCGCGGTTGCAGCACTGACCAAAGAGGAAGAGCTGCACTGGCTGGCATTGCGCATGGTTCCGGGGCTGGGAACGCGCCGTTCGGGGCAGCTCATCGAGAAATTCCGCACCGCACAAGCGATTTTTCGCGCCTCGCGGTCGGAACTTGAAGCAGCGGGACTCTCCGCAGGGGTTGCGCAGAGCATCTCGAGCGGCTGCGCTTTCGAGGACGCGGTGGATCAACAGAATCGCGCGGCCGCGGCCGGAGCGACGCTGATTCCGATCACCGATGCTCGCTACCCTGCCCTGCTCCGCGAGATTTACGATCCGCCGACGCTGCTGTTCGCGCGAGGAAGAGTCGAACTGCTGGATTCGCTGATGCTAGGGGTCGTCGGCACACGCCGTCCCACGGCGTATGGAATCGCCGCGGCCACGCGCCTCGCCAAGGACCTGGCGAACGCGGGACTGACCATCACCAGCGGCATGGCTCGTGGGATCGATACCGCGGCGCATAAAGCAGCGTTGGATGTCGGCGGTGACACGGTCGCGGTGCTCGGCTGTGGCGTCGATCAGGTCTACCCGGCGGAGAATCGAAAGCTCTCCGAAGTCCTCGCCGAAAAGGGCCTCGTACTATCCGAGTTCCCGATGGGCGATCCGCCTTACCCGCAGAACTTCCCGGTGCGAAACCGGATCATCAGCGGGATGAGCGCCGGGGTCCTGGTGGTCGAGGGCGGCGAATATTCGGGTTCGTCGATCACTGCGAAACTCGCCGCAGCGCAGGATCGCGAAGTGTTCGCCGTGCCCGGAAATATCACTTCCAAAATGAGTTGGGGACCGAACCTGCTGATCAAGCAAGGGGTCAAGCTGGTCCAGGAATGGAACGACGTGGTGGTCGAACTGAAGGCTCCGGATCGACAGCGGCTCGCACAGCAGTGTCGCAACCGATTGCAAACACAGGGGAACGAGGTGTTTGAATCGTCAGACCCCCAGCAGACATCTCTACATACCGGAGCCATCGGCGGTCTAGCCCGGTCGGTTCTTCAAACGCTCAAACTGGACGTTCCTGTGGGCCTCGACCTGCTGATCGAGAGCATCGAAGGCGGTTCTGCTCCTGAAATCATCGCGGTTTTATTCGAATTGGAAATGGCCGGGCTGGTACGCCAGATACCCGGCAAGAATTTCCTGCGAGTCTGGGCGGACTGACAGACGATGGGCGGGCGTTTGACGAGTGGCTGGGCCGGTCATGGTAAGATTTCGATTGTTTACGGGCTGTCCTCCGCACTCTATCCATATAAAGAAGGTTGATCGTTAAGGTATGTCAAAATCTCTCGTCATCGTCGAGTCACCGGCGAAGGCGAAAACCATAGGAAAGTACCTCGGCAAGGAGTTCGTGGTTAAGGCCTCGCTGGGTCACGTCAAGGACCTGCCCAAGAAGGACCTGTCGGTAGACGTCGACAACGAGTTCAAGCCGGTCTACGAAGTCATCGAAGGCAAGCGCAAGCTCATCGGCGAGCTCAAGACCGCGGCTAAGGGCGTCGCCAACGTCTATCTGGCGGCTGACCCCGATCGCGAGGGCGAGGCTATCTGCTTCCATCTCCAGGAAGAGCTCCAAACCAAGAACGGACCCAAATTCTTCCGGGTGATGTTCAATGAAATCACCAAGAACGCGATTCAGAAGGCGTTCGAAAAACCGCTGCAAGTCGACCTGCATCGCGTCGACGCGCAGCAGGCGCGCCGCATTTTGGACCGGCTGGTAGGCTACAAAATCTCCCCGCTGCTGTGGGACAAAGTTCGCCGCGGATTGTCGGCGGGACGCGTGCAGACGGTCGCGCTGCGGCTGATTGTGGATCGCGAGCGCGAGATCCGGGCGTTCAAGAAGCAGGAATACTGGACCATCGACGTCAATCTCGCCGCCAAGAAGCCCCCGCAACTGAAGGCGCACCTCTTTAAGAAGAACGGCGAGAACGTTGAGATCCCGAACCAGGCCGCCGCGGATGCCATTGTCGGGACGCTGGATGGCGCAAGCTACGTCGTCAAATCGGTCACCAATAAGGAGAAGCGCCGCAATCCGGTGCCTCCGTTCATTACGTCGACTCTGCAGCAAGAGGCCGCACGCAAACTGCGCTTCAGCGTGAAGCGCACCATGATGCTTGCCCAGAAGTTGTACGAAGGCGTGGAACTGGGCGCGGACGAAGGCGCGGTCGGTTTGATCAGTTATATGCGTACTGATTCGCCGCGCGTTTCGGACGACGCGCTGGAAGAAGTGCGCGGATTAATCACGGAGCGCTGGGGCGCCGATTACCGGCCCGCTACGCCGAATCTGTACAAGGGCAAGAAGGACGCGCAGGACGCGCACGAGGCGATTCGCCCCACTTCTTCTCTCCGTACGCCGGATGTTGTCGCTCCCTTCCTGGCGGAAGACGAAGCTAAGCTGTACAAGATCATTTGGAACCGCTTCGTGGCGTCGCAGATGACGCCGGCAGTGTTCGACCAGACCACCATCGACGTCGATGTGCAGGGTAAGGACGGAGCCGCTTACATGTTCCGCGCCACGGGCAGTGTTCCGAAATTCGACGGATTCCTCAAGGTCTACGAGGAAGGCAAGGACCAGAAGGATGAAGACGACGAGGAGCTGAAGAGCAAGCTGCCGGTGGTGACCGCGGGCGAGACGCTGAAGTTCAAGTCGATCGAGCCCGAGCAGCATTTCACCGAACCGCCGCCGCGCTTCACCGAAGCGACGCTCGTGAAGGAACTCGAATCGGACGGCGTGGGCCGCCCATCGACCTATGCCTCGATTCTTTCGACCATTCTGGAACGCGAGTATGTAAACAAGGAGGGCGGCAAATTCATTCCCACCGAGCTCGGCATGGTGGTGACCGACCTCTTACTCGAAAGCTTCAGCGATCTGTTC
>DASYPO010000397.1:0-5052 GCA_036006545.1 Bryobacteraceae bacterium | reverse complement strand
AACGAAGCTGCCCGCCGTTGTGATTCGGAAAAGGCTGGTTGATGCCGAGCAATACGATCTCGCTGGCCGCATTCGCCACGTCCGCATTCGCCGAGACGCGGTATTGCGCGATCACGGTGTTGCCGTTGAGATCCGTGTAGTCGACGTAGAAGCGCTGTGACTGCGCGAAGCCCGGAGGAAAGGCGAGTCCTAGCAATCCTCGCTCGCCTTCCGCGCGAGTTTTGGATCGGATGTCGAGAAACGGCGTATCCACCAGCGTGCCGTTGCGCAAGATTCGGATCAGCCCATTCTGTTGAACCAGAAATAAGCGGCCCGAGCCGTCGCCCGCGCTTTGAATATCGGTGGGAGCTGCGATTCCCGAAGCCACAGGCGTGACCTGAATGGTCTGTGCGCTAACCAGCACAGCCGCGCAGAAGGTAACAGCAAGACGTGCGTTCATCTATCTGAACGATGCGGACGCGGAGCGTCGCGTTTCCGTGGGGTCCTGCCGAATGGCGGCCCCACTCGGTGTAGATTGGTCTCATGCTTCGCCTCATACTTCTCGCCGTCGGCATGGGCGCTGCCGCCCGCGGCCAGTTTATTCAAATCGAAGTCTTCATGCGCGACATGAACTGCCCTTCCTGCACCGAGACACTCTCCGCCGCCTTCAAGAAACTACGTGGCGTGGAAAAAGTAGAGACCAGCATCGAGAAAGGCTCCGTCCGACTGGAACTCTCCCGTCCAAACCGCGTCTCCCTCGAACAGGTCTGGGACGCGATCAAGCGCGTCGGGTTCACGCCGGGCGAAACCAAAGTGAACCTGCGCGGCACCGTGAAAATCGACGGCTCAAAGACCAGCATCGAGCTGCCGGACAGCGGAAAGATTTACGAAATCGAGGGTCGCACGCCTGCGGGCGAAGCTGATCTCAAGGGTACGACGCAGCCGCCGCCCGATCCGCGCACGCCGATCCGGATCAGGTTAGCTGATTAAGACAAACGGGGAGTTTTCTTGTGTGACGGGCGGAGCCGCGAATTTTCGCGGCGCGTCGATCAGTTCGCCCGTCAGATCGTAATCGTGCGCGGCGACCACGCGCAGCGTCCGAAATTCGCCCGCGCGCAAGGGATGCTCCCCGGGATCGGAAATGTAGCAAACGCCGTCGATATCCGGCGCCTGCGTCGAAAGCCGAGCTTCCCAGACCAGCTCCGAATCCGCCGACGGACCTTCCACCAGCACCTGAAACTCGCGGCCGATCAGCGCGCGATTGCGTTTTTTCGAGATTCCGCGCTGCAGCGCCATGAGCCGGCGCTTGCGGTTGTAAATCGTGCGCGCGTCGACTTTCTGATCCAGTTCGAAACTCTTGCTGGTGTCCTCGTCCGAATACGAAAAAACGCCCAACCGATCGAATTGCGCGGCTTCCGCGAACTGGCACAGCGTTTCGAAATCCGCTGCCGTTTCGCCCGGAAACCCCACGATCATGCTGGTGCGGATCCCGACTCCTGGAATAGTCCGGCGAATCTTTTCCAGGAGCTTGAGAAAAATATCGCCGTTCGCCCCGCGCTTCATCCGCTTCAAAACCGGGCCGCTCGCGTGCTGCAGCGGCATGTCGATGTATTTCACGAGCGCGCTATGTTCGGCGATCGTGTCGAGCAGCTTCTGCGTGATCTTATTCGGGTAGCAATACAGAAAGCGAACCCATTTTTCGTGCGGTGTTTCGATCTGCGCGAGCCGCGCGAGTAATTGAGCCAGCCCGTCTTTCAAACCGAAATCTTCGCCGTAGCAAGTGGTGTCCTGGCCGATCAGGTTGATCTCGCGCACGCCCTGCTGGAACAGACGCGTTGCCTCACTAATCACCGATTCGAAACGGCGGCTGCGGAATTTCCCACGGTAGTGCGGAATCACGCAGAAGGTACAGGGATGATCGCAACCCTCGGCGATTTTGATGTATGCGTAATGCCGCGGCGTGGCCAGCACGCGCGGCGTGAGGTCGTGATAAAGATACGCGTCGAATGGATTCGCGGCCGGCTCAACGCCTTCGCATAGCGCCGTGATGCGCTCCAGTTCGTTGGTGCAGATCACCGCGTCGACCTCGGGCATTTTCTCCGAAATCTCGCCGCGATAACGTTCCACCAGACAACCCGCGACGATCAATCGCTTGGCGCGGCCGGTCTTCTTGTATTCGGCCATTTCAAGAATCGTGTCGACCGATTCCTGCTTGGCCGGGTCGATAAAGCTACACGTATTGACGACGATGACGTCGGCGTCGGAAGGATGCGGCGTCAGCTCATGTCCGGATGCGGTGAGCTGGCCCATCATTACCTCCGTATCGACGAGGTTTTTGGGGCATCCGAGGCTGACGAAACCAATTTTCAAGCTTGAATTCCTTGCAGGCGGGACTTACTTAAGGATAGCAGTAGCGCAGGTGATCTCGTCACCTGCCAACATTGCAGGCGGCAAAAAGCGACCGCCCGCGTTACTCATCCCTAAGAGCCACCATGGGATCCACGCGCGCCGCGCGCCGCGCCGGCAAGTAACACGCGACCATCGAAACCGCGATTAGCAGCAACGGCGTGACCGAGAAAATCACCGGATCAGCGCCAGAGACCTCGTACAGCATCCCGGCTAGCAGCTTTCCCAGCCCCAGCGAAAGCGCGATGCCCGCCGCGACGCCGACCAGCGTGAGTACCAGTCCTTCTTTGAGGATCATGCGGAGATTCTCGCCCGCCGCCGCGCCCAGCGCCATCCGGATCCCGATCTCGCGCGTGCGCTGCGACACTGTGTACGCCTTCAGTCCATACAAACCGATCACCGCCAGAAACATCGCCACCGCGCCGAAAATCGTGAACATGGTTGCGCCAGTGCGCACGATCCACAGATCCATGCTTGCCTCCATGTGCTGCTTCATCGTCTTGAAATTCAGCACCGGCAGTTTGTTATCCTCGGCGCGAACTTCGCGGCGGACCGTGTCAAGCAATCGCGCCTCAGCATCGCTTCCCATCGCCGCGATCTTGAGGTGAAAGTTCAGGTCGGACAGATAGCGCTGCCCGAACGGAAGGTACAAGTGCGGCTCGACAGCCTGGCCGACGATGTTCTCGTGAATGCCCCCGACCACGCCCACGATTTCCACTTCGCGCGCCGGATCGGTGCCTTCCGGCGACATATGCAGCCGCTGCCCCAACGGGTTCTGATTCGGCCACAGGCGCTGCGCCGCTGTCTGGTCGATGATGGCGATCTGTTTGGCGGACCCGGCTTGCATCTCCTGAGGACCGAATTCGCGCCCCCGTAGCACCGGAATGCCGAGCGTGCGGAAGTAATCCTCGCCGATAATGTTCAGCCGGGCATGGATGGGCTTCTCGGTGGTCTCGCCGGCTTTCTGAATTCCGCGCCCCAGCGAAATCATCCCGAACGGAACGGTCGCCGCCAGGCTCGCCGATTCGACACCGGCCACCGCGCGCAGGCGATCGAGCAAGCGCTGGTAGGTGCTTCGTCCGCGCGCCTCGTTGTAACCGGCTAACGATGCGTCGACCTCGATCAACACGCCGTTCTCCAGTCGAAATCCGGGGCTAACCTGCGCCGCCCGCTGCGCGCTGCGGAGGAAAAGACCGGCCGCAGTCAGCAGCGTTAGCGAGAGCGCGACCTGCGTCATCACGAGAATATTTCTCCCGGCGAAGAGGCGCCGGCTGCCGCCCGCCGTGCCCATGCCGGTGGTTTCTTTCAATCCGGAAACCAAGTCCGGCTTCGAGAGTTTCGCTGCCGGCGCGAGACCGAACACCACGGTGCTCAGCACACAGAACCCCAGCACCGCCGCCAGAATCCGCAGGTCCGGTCCCGCGCTATAGACGATATCGAGCGGGACCAGCAGCGACAGCGATTTCACAAGCGCCCGCGTGCTCCACGACGCGATTACCAGGCTCGCGGCACCGCCGATGATCGCCAGCAGCATTCCTTCTGTTAGGAGTTGACGGACAATTCGACCGCGGCCGCCGCCCAGCGCGAGCCGGATCGCGATTTCCTTGCGCCGTGCAGCGCCGCGCGCCAGCATCATGTTGGCGAGATTCAGCGATGCGATCAACAGCACAATCCCGGCCATCGAAAGCAACAGCATCGACGGCAGTACCAGTTCGGCGTCGCTTGACGGCGAGGTGGAGATGCTCAGTCGCGACAACGGGCGCACCACGAAGGTCTGATCCTTGTTCTCGCCCGGATAAGCTTTTTCCATTTGCGCGGCGACCACGGCCAGTTCCGCGTCGGCCTTCTGCTGCGTCATGCCCGGCCGCAGGCGGCCCACCAGCATCAGCGCACGGTTGTCGCGCGCAGCTAGCGGACGCGGGGTACCTTCGAAATCGTTTATCACCGATTCATACATTCCCAGCGGCAGGTACAGCTCAGAACTGATCAGCGCCGTGGTTCCGGTGAATCCCTCGGCGGCGATTCCGACGATGGTGAAAATTCGCCCATTGACGTGCAATGTTTTGCCGATGACGTCAGGGTCGGCGCCCGATTTCTTCCAGCGCGAATAGCTGATGATCGCGACCGGGATGCCGCTGCCAGGGCGCTCTTCTTCCGGCGTGAAAGTGCGGCCGCGGAACAGCGCTACGCCGAAGGTCGTGAAGTAATTCGAGGACACGATGTCCGCGAAGGTGCGTCGCGTCGCCTCGCCCTCGGTGATCCCCACCATGGCCAGGTTGTGCGACATGAGGCTGGCGAAGGTGCTGTTCTTCTCTCGCAGATCAGAATAATTGGGGTAGGAGAACGCGCGGTAGGAATCGGCCTTCTTGGTATCGCGGCTAAATGCGCCCACCAGTTCGGAAGGATTCTGAATCAGCAGAGGTTTCAGCAGGAACGCGTTCACCAGACTGAACATTGCGGTGTTCGCGCCGATCCCGAGCGCCAGCACAAGGGCTGCCGCTGCGGTGAACCCGGGCTGCTTCGCGAGCATGCGAACGCCGTATCGGAGGTCCCGCAAGAGAACGGACATATCAAGACTATACGTAAGGGTGTGTTCCTGGGTTCAGTAGTTCAATATGAAGCTATGACCCGGCGCGAACTGGTTCGCCTGATGGTTCTCAATTCAAT
>DASYPO010000396.1:0-1979 GCA_036006545.1 Bryobacteraceae bacterium | reverse complement strand
CCCAGCCGCCCGGCTCCCATGTCGAGGAAATCGAAATAGTCGCCACCGATTTCGCGCGCCGGCAGGCAGCGCCCGCCATAGGTCACCGTTTGCAACGTCTGCGCATGCTGCGGAAGTAAACGCTGCTGCACATGTCGCGCGATTTCCAGTTCGCTTCGCGAATTCTTGCGCTCGCTCGAACGGCTGGCCTGCTTTTCGATGGTCGCCAAAAGCCGGGCATTATCCCATGGCTTCTGAATAAAATCGACCGCACCGCGGCGCATGGCTTCCACCGCGAGATCGACGCTCGACCAGGCCGTCATCACGATGATCGGAACCGAGCCGTCGCGCTTCACGATCGAATCCAGCAGATCCAGACCTTCGTCGCCCGACGTCGTATCGCGCGAATAATTCATGTCCATCAGGACCAGGTCGAAGGTGCTGCGCTCCTGCGCTGCCAGCGCGGCCTTGGGAGATTCCACGATCTCGGTCTGGTGTCCGGCGCCTTTGAGCAGCAGGCGGATGGCCTCCAGCACGTCGATCTGATCGTCGCTGACCAGGATTTTCATTGGCGGTACTGGATCGCCCGCGCCGCAGCCTCGCGGCCCAAGCGGATGCAATCGGGGATGCCGATTCCATGATACGCATTACCGGCCAAATGAAGCCCGGTGACGGCCGCTGCGCGCTGGGTGATTTCCTGAACGCGCACCGAATGACCCACCGTGTATTGCGCCATCGACCGCGGCCAGCGCGCGATCACGTGGTGCTCCGGCGCCGCGGTGAGACCGAGAATCCCACGCAACTCTTCCCGCGCGATGGCGAGCAGTGATTCATCCGATTCAGTGAGCACAGCTTCGTCGCCAATACCTCCGAGGAAGCAGCGCAGCACCACGCGATCGTCGGGCGCGCGGTGTGGAAACTTCGTAGCGACGAATGTCCCCGCCAGCATCTTCTTACGCTCCGCGCGTGGAACCAGAAATCCGAATCCGGCTCGTCGTCCGTCGAATTCTGAATCGCGATAGACCAGCGTCACAATCGCCGAGGAGCTGTAGGCGATTTCACCCAGGCGCGCCGACAGCGTGTCATCAAGTGGCCGCACCAACTCTGACGCGCTCCACGCGGGGCCAGCCAGGATAACTTGTTGCGCATCGATCCAATCGCCGCCGGCGCGCACGCGGAACCCGCCCGAGTCTCGGCGCTCGATCGCGTCTACGGCCTGATGCTTCACGTTAACCTTCGACGCGAGTGCGTCGACCATGCAACCGAGCCCGCGCTTCAACGTCCGAAATAGCGATCCAGGCGCCTGACCCGAATTTGCGCTGCGCGCGCGCAGCATGGCACGCGACAGGCTGCCTTGCGTCGATTCCATCTCGACCATGCGCCCCAGCACGCTCGGGGCGCTCAACCGATCCGGGTCGCCACCGTAGATTCCCGAGAGCAACGGCTCGGCCAGATACTCGACCGTCTCGCGTCCGAAATGATCCGCGACGAATGCCGCAACCGAGCGGTCGGGAAATGTTTGAGGCTTGCGGAACAATTCCATTCCCATGCGGAATTTTGTGCCCCAGCCGACCAGCGGCGTCTTGAGCATGGGCCACACGCGCGTGGGAATCATCATCATCAGTCCTTCGGGAAGCGGCACCAGCCGCCCCTTCCTTAAGACGTACGTAACCCGCTGGTGGTCGTTCGATCCGATTAGATCGCCGTCGAGTCCGAGTTCGCGAATCAGTGCGGCGGCTTCAGGTTTGGCGGAAAGAAAACTGTCCGGCCCGCATTCGAGTACGCAATTCTCCCAAGTGCGGGTTTCGATCACACCGCCGACGCGAGGATCGCGTTCGAAAAGGGTGTGCTCAACGCCTGCACGCGCGAGATCGTACGCTGCTGAAAGGCCCGAGATCCCCCCGCCAACGACGATAACCCGTGCGTTGTTCACTGGCCGCTGGCCCCTGTCCCCTGGCCGCTTTCTTTAAAGCTTGAATTCGCGGACGATATCGACGCAG
>DASYPO010000395.1:0-6500 GCA_036006545.1 Bryobacteraceae bacterium | reverse complement strand
TTGTGCACATTTGTTAATATGTGCACATGACCATTGCGGATACCATTTGGGTTGCCGCTTCTTTGCTTCATCACTTCGATCCCAACCGCGCCGGATTCGATCATGCGACGCTCCTTCGCAAGGTGTTGGAGCTCGACCCCTCGCTCAACCCTAGGAGCGTCAGCACGCACCTCAGCACCCATTGCGTCGCCTCAAAAAAGGCGGATCCGTCTAACCATCGCATTTTGAGTGAAAACCCCGACGGAACTTTACGGCTGTATCGATCCGGCGATCCTTGCCACCCAACACGAACCGACGGACGCATTCAGCCCAAAGTCTTGCCGGAGCAATACGGCTGGCTCCTAGCCGGCGGCGGGTCCGAGGCGACCAGTAAAGAGCGGATGAATCCAAGCAAGGATCCCATCCTTGGTCTGGCGGGCGTGGGGAAGGAACTTTGGGAGTCGCTCGGTGGCGGGGAGGCCTTCCTACATGCGCTGCGACAGGAGTGGTGGCCTGGACACGAACCCGCCAGCCAGGAATGGAATCAGATTTGGGAGCGGATCAAAGCGCACCAGGGCCAGGAATTTCGAACGCTGAAAGGCAAGTCGTTCAGCTACGAACTAAACAGCAACGTGATGATCGTCTGGCGCAAGCAGCGCCCCGTGGACTCTCTACCCCAGAGTGAGTTCGAACGCGCTTGGACGCGTCGAAGTCAAATCCACGATCCGCAACGGCCTCCATACCTCTTCGCAATCCTGACCGACCCAAGGATCACTTCATGAGCCTGGTCTTCTGGGACACGATGCTGTTCGTTTACCTCATGGAGGAGCATCCGGAGCGCGCCGCTCGCGTTCGGGAAATAAGAGCCACGTTACTGGCGCGCGGCGACGTTCTCTGCACCAGTTCTCTGAGCCTGGCCGAAATCCTAGCCGGCCCGTACGCGCATGGCGACGAGTCGATCGCCGCGCGATACAAGTCGGTTTTGCGGCCGCCGACCGTCGATCTACTAGACTTCACTCCACCGGCTGCCGACCACTACGCCCGCATTCGAGCGAACCGCGGTATCGCACGTCCGGACGCGCTGCAACTCGCCTGCGCGGCGGCCAACCGGGTCGACCTCTTTCTTACTCATGACAGCCGCCTGCAGGGCCAGGTCGTTCCCGGCATTCAGTTCATCGCCGGACTCGACGTCAATCTGCTCTGATTTCTGTGGAGGGCGGGGCGCCCTCGCCCGCGAGCGCCCCCCTGGTCGCGCCACCATTTAAATCAGCCTGTAACCGAATTTCTGGTATTCTTAAGGTATAGATGTTGGCATTGCCTCCGCGATCGCGGACCTTCGGCCTCGTTCCACCCCACCAGTACGGTCTCGAATGAAATCCAGCGTACAGATCACCCGCGGTATCGAATCTCTGTTCGGCACCCGCGACGAAAATATTCGCCTGATCGAATCGGGTCTGGGAGTGCGCACTCGTCTGCTTAACGACCGCCTCGAAGTCGAGGGCGAGGAGCCCGCCGTCGCGCGCGCCTCCGACATCCTTAACGATTACGCCGGACTGGTGCGCGAAGGCCACGTCTTCGCCAACGGCGATCTAAACAGTTTCCTCCGCGTAGTCACCGCCGATTCCGAAACCAGTCTGCGCGGCCTGGTCGAAAGCGGCAAGCAGCGCAGCTTCGGCAAGAAAGTGGTCGCGCCCAAGACCATGATGCAGCGCCGCTATGTCGACGCCATCGAACGGCATGACCTGGTCTTCGGCATCGGCCCCGCCGGCACCGGGAAAACCTATCTCGCGGTCGCCATGGCGCTCTCCGCTTTCATGGCCAAACGCGTCAGCCGCATTATTCTCACGCGCCCCGCGGTTGAAGCCGGCGAACGCCTCGGATTCCTTCCCGGCACCTTGCAGGAAAAAATCGACCCGTATCTGCGCCCGCTCTACGACGCTTTGCACGACATGATCGAGGTCGAAAAAATCGAAAAGCTGATCGAGCGCAATACCATCGAAGTCGCGCCGCTCGCGTTCATGCGCGGCCGCACCCTCAACGACGCATTCATCATCATGGATGAGGGCCAGAACACCTCGCCCGAACAGATGAAAATGATCCTCACGCGCCAAGGCTTCAATTCGAAAATGGTGGTGACCGGCGACCCGACGCAGGTGGATCTTCCCTACGGAACCCGCAGCGGCTTAACCGAGGCCATCGAAGTCCTGCGCGGCGTGGAGGGAATTGGCTTCGTTCAGTTCGACGATCGCGACGTGGTGCGCCACAGCCTGGTGCAGAAAATCGTCAAAGCCTACGAACGTTACAACGAGATTCTCGGGATTAACCGGCAGTTGTCCCTGAAGCTCACCGACCCGGCCGCCGCGGAAACATCCGGCACTGCCGAACCCCCGGCCGCCTGAGGCCGCCATGAACTCCGACGGCCCATCTTTACTGTTCCGCCATCCCGCCACCCGTGTCCGCCGGACGCCGCTGCGCGAATTCCTCGGCGAGTTGCGCCGCGTCACGCGCGGCAAATCTTTCAATTGTCTGGTGAGCGATGATCGCGAGCTGCGCGCGCTCAATCGCCAATTTCGGGGCAGCGACCATCCGACGGACGTCTTGTCATTTCGTTGTGGGGCAGGCTTTCAGCCTGCCGCCCACTTGGGCGAAATCGCCATCTCGCTCGATCGCGCCCGCGCCCAAGCCTCGGAACACGGCCATTCGCTCGACGACGAGCTGCGCATCCTCATGCTGCACGGCGCGCTGCACCTCGCAGGGCTCGACCACGAGTCGGATAATGGCGAAATGGCGCGCGCCGAACGCCGCTGGCGGAAACACTTCGGCTTGCCCGCGGGTCTCATCGATAGAACCCGGGAAAATACTGGCACATGACGCTGCTCCTGACCATTCTTGCGGGCGCGGCAGCGCTGGTGGTGACGCTGGTCACCTGCATCCAGCTTCTCTATCTCGAATCGCTGCGCCTGCGCGCGCGTGAGTTGCCTTCCCTGCAGTTCTTCCGTGAAACGCTCGAACCAAAGATCGGCCTCGACACCGAAAAGGGCGCGCTGACCTTCTCGGTGGTCAAACATCTTGGCCTGGCGATCGTCGGCTGCCTTACGTTGGCCGTCACCTGGCTGGGCACGCCCGGCTGGCAGGCGCTCACCGCCGCGATCCTGATGGTCAGCGCGTTCACCGTCATCGGCACGCACATCGTTCCCCAAATCGTGTATCGCAAAAGCGACGCGCAAGGGCTGCTCCCCTTGGTACCAGTCTTCAAGGCCGTCGCGATTCTCTCCCGTCCGCTCACCTGGGCGCTCGAAGCGGTGCTCAATTTGTTCGACCTGCACGGCAAGCACAAACCCGACGATGCGCCTCGGCCGGATGAACACATCGAGGCGTTGATCACGGCCGGCCGCGAAGAAGGCATTATCGAAGAGGCCGACCGCGAACTGATCCAGTCGGTAGTCGCGTTCGGCGACAAAACCGTGCGCGAGTTGATGACGCCGCGTCCGCGCATCGTTGCCATCCATACCGATGCGACGCTCGAGGAGCTGCGCGAGCTGGTACTCAACGAACAGTTCTCGCGCATCCCCGCCTACGAGAAAACCATCGACGAGATCGAGGGCTTCGTTCACGTCCGCGACATGTTCGAGCTGGACGAAAAGCAGCGCGCACGCCGCCGCGTTCGCGACATCATGCGTCCCATTCGCGCGGTCCCCGAGACCAAGCGCGTTACCGATCTGCTGCGCGAAATGCAGGACGACGGCGCGCACATGGTCGTGGTGGTGGACGAATACGGCTCGACCGCCGGCATCGTGACCATGGAAGACATGGTTGAGGAAATCGTCGGCGAGATTCACGACGAGCATGAGCCGGATCGTGATTTTCGCGAGGAGCCGGACGGTAGCTTCATCGTCAGCGGCAGTTTCGACCTCGGCCGCCTCTCCGATCTGGTCGATTTCCATCCGTCCCAGGACACACAATCCACAACCGTTGGCGGACTGGTCACCGAATGGCTGGGTCACGTGCCTACCGTCGGCGAAGAGGTCGAGCGCGAAGGGCTGTTCGTCAAGGTGCTGGCTTCGAATAACCTGCGCGTCGATCAGGTGCGCGTATCGAAGGCCGCCATCAAATGAAAACCCCCGCGCTGAAACGAAGCGTGGGCTTCAAAGCCGGCTTCGTCGCGATCCTGGGCCGCCCTAATGCGGGCAAATCGACTCTGCTCAACGCGCTGGTGGGGACTAAGCTCGCCATCGTCGCCTCCAAACCGCAGACCACACGCACTTCCATTCAAGGCGTGCTGACGCTCGCCTCCGAACCCGGCAAAGACGGCGGCGCGACCACCGGCAACGCGCAGATCGTATTTGTCGACACGCCGGGAATTCACAAATCCAGTTCGCTGCTTTCGCGCCACATGATGGACGCCGCGCGCGGCGCTGTCGAAACCGACCTGTTGATTTACGTGGTGGACGCGCTCGCGCCCGCCTCCGAAGAAGACGCGCGGGCCATCGATTTGGTGAAAAAGTCGGGCGCACCTGCTATCGCCGTGCTCAACAAAGTTGATCGTCTGGAGCGCAAGCCTAAGCTGCTCGAATTGATCGAACGCTACCGCGCGATGCACGATTTCGCCGCTTATATCCCCATTTCCGCGCGCACCGGCAAAGGACTTGACGTGCTGCTGCGCGAGATCATCGCGCGCCTTCCCAAAGGCAAACCGTTGTTCCCCGACGACTATTTGACTGATCAGCCGGAGCGCTTCCGTGCCGCCGAACTGGTGCGCGAGAAAATCCTGCGCCTCACCGAGCAGGAAGTTCCCCACTCGGTCGCGGTGATGATCGAAACCTGGGAAGACACGCCGAAATTGTTGCGTATCGGCGCGGTTATCTACGTCGAGCGCGCCGGACAGAAAGCCATTCTGATCGGCCCCGGTGGCGCGTTGCTGAAGCGCATCGGAACCGAGGCCCGCCAGGACCTGGAACGTTTGCTGGATCGAAAAGTTTTTCTGCAGACGTTCGTGAAAGTCCACCCCCGCTGGCGCGAACAGCCCGAGTTCCTGGCTGCTGTAGACTGGCGTGCCGAGAGTTAGAATAAAGGACACGCATGCGAATTGTGACTGTGCTTCTGGTGTTTTGCCTGGTGCTCCCCATGCTGGTCGCGCAGGGCACCAAGAATGACGACCGCATTTACGACGAAGTTCGCCGCAAGTTGGCTAACGACGTGACCGTTCGCGGAGGCGGCCTCGAAGTGACCGTCAAGAACGGCGCCATCACTCTGCGCGGAAGGGTCCACACGGAGAAGGCGAAAGAGAAGGCCGAACACATCGCCAAAAAAGTGAAGGGCGTGGTCAGCGTCGAGAACAAGCTCACGTTGATCGGGGCGACCGATTAGTGGCGGAAGTGCCTCACGCCCGTAAACACCATCGCGAGCCCTAACCGGTCCGCCGCGGCGATCACGTCCGCATCCTTCACCGATCCGCCGGGCTGAATCACCGCCGTGATTCCGTGCTTCGCCGCTTCCTCCACGCCGTCCGGGAAAGGGAAAAACGCGTCCGACGCCAGCACCGTTCCCGCCAGCGGCAACACCGCTTTCATCGCGCCGACCTTTACCGAATCCACACGGCTCATTTGCCCCGCGCCTACGCTGACGGTCTGCCCGGCGCGCGCATACACGATCGCATTCGACTTCACGTGCTTCGCGACCTTCCATCCGAACTCGAGCGCCACCCATTCTTCATCCGTAGGCGCACGTTTCGTTTTCACCTGCGCCTCGGCGCGCGACAACCGATGCACGTCCGGCGTCTGCGCTAGAAATCCGCCGCTAATCGACTTGATCACGGTTTCGGCGGCCGCTGCAGAAACGCGCAGCAACCGCAGATTCTTCTTCGACTCCAGAATCTTACGCGCTTCTTCTGAATAAGCGGGCGCGGCGATCGCCTCGATGAACGTCTTCGCGACCTCCGCCGCCGTCTCCGCATCCAACTCGCGATTGAACGCGAGCACACCGCCGAATGCCGACACAGGATCGGCCTCGAACGCGCGCCGGTAACTCTCCACCAGCGTCGACCCCTCGGCGCAACCACATGGATTGGTGTGCTTGATGATTGCCGATGCGGGCTGATCGAATTCAGCGATTAACTGCCACGCGGCGTCGAGATCCACCAGGTTGTTGTACGAAAGTTCCTTGCCGTGAAGCTGTTCCGCGCCCGCGATCCCGACTGAACCCGTCGCGTACAGTGCAGCCGACTGATGCGGATTCTCGCCGTAGCGCAGCGCCAGCTTTCGCGGCGCGCGAATGTCGAGAGCTGCAGGCAGCACGTCGCCGGTCGGTGGAATCTCGGCCAGCCGCAGCGTCACCGCGCGATCATACGCCGCCGTGCGCGCGAAAGCGGCCTTCGCCAGCCTCCAGCGCGTCGCTTCCGAAACACCGCCGCCCGAAATTTCTTCGATTACCTCGGCGTATTGTTCTGGCGACGTCACCACGACCACGTCGGGCCAGTTCTTCGCCGCGGCGCGGATCATGGTTGGACCGCCGATGTCGATATT
>DASYPO010000394.1:0-3997 GCA_036006545.1 Bryobacteraceae bacterium | reverse complement strand
CATGCCGGCTTGACCACCCGCCTCACGGGGCGCCAGTTCGCGACTAAGCGAGCGGACGCGTTCCATGGCTTCGTCCAGGATGCGAAACACTTCATCCATTCGCTTGGCGGTCTTTGGAAAATCGGTGGCGATCAACTGGAGATGCAGGCCTGCGGCGCTCAGCAGCGGACCGATATCGTCATGCAGGGTTTGGCCGGCAGCTTCGCGTTTCATCACGGGCGCTTGCGTTTCAGCACTCGCCGCGCGGCTTCGGCTACATCGCGGGCGATCAATCCATACTTGTCCAGCAGCGCCTCGGGCGGACCCGATTCCGCGTAGGTGTTATGAATGCCGACAAATTCCATCGGCACCGGATGCGTCTCCGCCGCCACTTGGGCTACGCGCACGCCCAGTCCGCCGTCGACCAAGTGCTCCTCGGAAACGACCAGCGCGCCGGTTTCGCGCGCCGCCTTCTCGATTGCGTCGCGATCCAGCGGCTTAATCGTGTGCATGTCGATTACGCGCGCCGAAATCCCTTCCGCTTCGAGCGTCTCCGCGGCGCGAATCGATTCCGCCACCAGCAATCCGGTCGCGATCAGCGTGACGTCGCTGCCTTCGGTTAGCTGGATCGATTTGCCGATGGTGAATTCCTGATCGGCTCCGTAAATTACGGGCGCTTTGGCGCGTCCGGCGCGAATGAAGAGCGGTCCAACGTGCTCCGCCGCCGCATGCACCAGCTTGATCATGGCGATTTCGTCGGCCGGGCACAACACCACAAATCCGGCCAGCGAGCAAGCCAGGCTGAGATCCTCAATGCTCATCTGCGACGGGCCGTCCTCGCCGATCGAGATGCCGCTGTGGGTTCCCACCGCCTTGAGATTGACGTTCGGAAACGCCGCGGTAACGCGCAACTGCTCGAAACCTTTGTTCAGGAGAAAAACCGAGAAGCTGGAGACGAACGGGATTTTTCCAGCCGAGGCGAGCCCCGCGCCGATCCCCACCATGTTCATTTCGGCGATCCCGCACTCGACAAATCGATCCGGGAACTGCTTTCCAAACTCGGCAGTGTAGGTGGATTTCGAAAGATCGGCATCCAGCGCCACGACGTTTGGGTTCGAGTGGCCCAGTTCCACCAGAGCCTTGCCGAAAGCCTCGCGCGTGGCCGGCCCGAGCTTCAATTCGTATTTCGTTTTGGTGCTCATGCCAGCTCCTGAAGCGCTTGCGCAGCTTCTGCCGCGGTGGGCGCGGTTCCGTGAAACTTCGGATTATTCTCCATGAACGATACGCCTTTGCCCTTGATGGTGTGGGCCAGGATACAGGTCGGCCGGCCAGTCACGCGGGCCGCATCGAAGAAGGCATGTTGCAACGCCGCGATATCGTGACCGTTGATTTCCACGGTGTGCCATCCGAAGGCCTGCCACTTGGCTGCCAGCGGCTCCAGGTCCATGATGTCTTTCACAAACCCGTCGAGCTGAATTTTGTTGTAGTCGACGATCGCCACCAGGTTGTCGACCTTCTTCACGAATCCGAACATCGCGGCTTCCCAGATTTGCCCTTCCTGAATTTCGCCGTCGCCCAGAATGACGTAGGTGCGCGACGGGCTGCCGTTGAGCTTTGCTGCGAGTGCCATGCCGATTCCCAGCGACAACCCCTGCCCCAGCGATCCGGTCGACGCTTCAAGCGCCGGAAGGAAGCGCACATCCGGATGCCCCTGGTAAATCGAGCCCATCTTTCGAAGCGTGTTGAGCTGATCTTTGGGGCAGTAGCCACACTCGGCCATTACCGAATAGAGGGCGGGGCAGCAGTGCCCTTTCGACAGAATCACGCGGTCGCGATCCTTCCATTTCGGATTCGCCGGATCGTGCTTCATTACGTCATAGAACAACGTGACGAGGATCTCGGTGGCGGAAAGCGATCCGCCCGGATGGCCCGATTTCGCTGCGGTGATCATCTCAATCACGTCGCGGCGGACCTGCTTCGCAATCGCGTTCAGTTCCGCGATATTGCTGGTTTTCTGCATCGCAATTTCAGGTTAGCATCACGCTACACTTGTGCGAATGCGCGCCCCCGCACAGGTGATCGACGATCTTGCCGCGATGCGAGGCGTGTTCGGGCGAGACGCGGCTCAGCGTACGGTAGCGCTACTGGAACGCTTGCAGCGAACGCGTTTCCGCGACGCCCAGGAACTGATCCGCTTCCACGACTTGGTGCTATACCTGCGCGCGTTTCCGCAGAGCCCGCGTGTGTTGCGGCTGGCCGACGAGATTCTTTTCGCGATTCACGAGCGCGTCGCACAGGTGGACGAAGATCCGTTTGATGACACCGAGGTCTCCGGCATCGCAGGCACCACGATTTCGACCAACTTCAGTCTTCCGGTAGCAAAGAGTCTGATCCTGCGGCACGGGCGAGCGATCTCGATCGATTGGGAGAATTACGAGCATGCCGACCGATTGGGCGCGGTCCTTTCGCTACTGGTCCCTGAATCGCGTGAGGATTTCGCGATTTCGGCTCACCCCGATGCGCGACGCTGGTTCGCAAAGTTACGCGGTGGATTGAAGACGTTGATCACGAAGGTCGAGCCGAGAGTCTACGATCTGTTGGAGCTGCCGCTGCGCTGGAATTTAGGCACTTCTGCAGCGTCGCGATCGCGAACCCGCCTCCCGCGCCGCGAGATTTTCTATCACAAAGGACCATTCCTGCGGCGCAAGGATGTTTCGCTGGAAGCCGGGTTTCGCGAGCCGCGTTCGCCCGTGACGCGACTGACCGCGCGTGCATCGCGGAAGATTCTCGATCTGATTCTCGACACCTCCGCGGTGCGGTATCGTGAGCTGTACGGCTTCGCCCACCCCGATGCGGCGCATGTACAGCACGCCGACCTCGGCCGCGGAGTCGACTTCTATTTCTTCGGCGTGCCGCGCAACCGTCGGCTGATTCGCGAATATCACGCCGGGATGTACTTCAAGAATGGCGTGCCGATCGGCTATGTGGAGCTTTTGACACGCGACGGGGTGATGGAGGTCGGGTTCAACCTCTACTATGCATTTCGCGAGAGCGAGACGGCGTGGCTGTACGCGCGGCTGCTGAAGATCTTCCACGAACGACTAGGCGCCAAGAGTTTCTGGATCGATCGTTACCAGATCGGGCACGAGAATCAGGAAGCCATCGATTCGGGCGCGTACTGGTTCTATCGCAAGCTCGGGTATGCGTCCGTGTCGGCGAAGTTGCGCGAATTGTCGGCAAGTGAGGAAGCCAAGCTGGCGCAGCCGGGCTACCGCACCTCGCCAGCGACCTTGACGAAACTTGCGCTTGCAGCCATGCAATATGAGGTTTGATTCCTGTGGGGCCGGCAGTCCTGCCGGGCCTACAAGGCTAGTCTGATATCCTGACCAATTCCGATGTCTCCATCCCCAGAGGTTCCCGCCCCCATTCGATTGGGGCCCGTGCAATGGCTCATTTGCGCGATGGCCGCCATCGGGTTCCTGTTCGACATCTACTCAATCCTGGTCGGCCCGCTGATTCTTCAGCCGGCCCTGTTGGAGCTCGCGCAAATCAAAATCGGAACGCCGGACTACACACGCTGGGCCGGATACCTGTTCTGGATCCCGCCACTGGTCGGCGGATTCTTCGGACTCATCGGCGGGTATCTCACGGATCGATTCGGGCGGCGCGCCGTACTGGTGTGGAGCATCCTTCTCTATACGCTCGCAGCCGTCGGGGCCGGATTCGCGGCGTCGCTCGAAGCACTGTTGATCTGGCGCACGCTCAGCTTGATCGGCGTGTGCGTCGAGTTCGTCGCCGCGATCGCGTGGCTCGCCGAACTATTTCCCAACCCGAAGCAGCGCGAAGCC
Source organism: Bryobacteraceae bacterium (assembly GCA_036006545.1). Taxonomy (GTDB): domain Bacteria; phylum Acidobacteriota; class Terriglobia; order Bryobacterales; family Bryobacteraceae; genus Palsa-187. Next base: position 170 of record DASYPO010000394.1, on the reverse strand, counting down.
GTGCTGGGTTACACGCAGGCGTTCTCTTCGCTCGGCGGCATCCTGGTTTCGGCGGCGAACTACTTCGCGAGCTCCTATAGTTTGTCGCTCCCGACCATTTATGGAAGCCATTCGCCGTGGCGCTACACATTGATCTCGGCGGTGCTGCCCGCGATTCCGCTGGTGATCAT
>DASYPO010000393.1:0-14359 GCA_036006545.1 Bryobacteraceae bacterium | reverse complement strand
CCCCAGTAGGAATCCTGATCGAAGCGCAGCACCTGTCCGGTGAAGGCCATGCCCAGCGTGAGCAGCAGCAACACGCATCCGGTTACCCAGGTGAGTTCGCGAGGATACTTGAACGCGCCGAACAGAAATGTTTGCACCAGGTGCAGGCTTACCATCGCGACCATGAAGTTCGAGGTCCAGTTATGGAACGCACGGAGGAACCAGCCGAGGAACTGATGATGGTTGAGATAGTTCAGGCTGTTCCATGCCTGATCGGCGGAAGGAACGTACACGAACGCCAGACAGATTCCGGTGATCACCTGCAGGATGAAGCACGTGAGCGTCGCGCTGCCAAAAACATAAAACCAACTGTTTGTACTGGCGGGGACTTTGTGTCCAGCGGTCGCTTCGAACAGTTTCTGTATGTGCAGCCGCTCTTCGAACCACTGCGCGAGAGCTCTCAACTTGTCTAGCATGATTTGCTCCCGGGGCCTGGCTTGAGATTCGCGGGTACGTTGCTGGGCGGCGGCTGACCGATCGCGACCAGCCTTTCGTCCTTTTCATTGCGGCCAGGTTTCATTGTGCCCGGACAATTCTGCGTGGTCAGGGGATCGCCCAGCGTGGGAAGCGAGCCGCCCATTACCGACAGCACGCCGTTCTCGACCTTGAATTCGTACTCGTAGAGCCCGCGTTCGGGCGGACCGGAGGCGCGCTTTCCGTCTTCGTAGAAAACGCCGCCATGACAGGGGCACATGAACAGGTGCGATCCCTGGAACCATCGCACGGGACAGCCGAGGTGCGTGCAGTTGATCGCGAACACCTGGAACTGATCACCTTCGATGTGCCGCACCCAACAAGGAATCTGAGTGGTTTCGCCGTCCCACGGACGTCTGAACGGATTCTCGTAAACCGCTAGACGGGTTTCACCTTCGGGGAACTTATCGACCGGACCCAGGGCAATCCATTCCATGTGCTTTTTGGGTTTCGAGAATCCGGAGAGCACGTAACCAATGATGGGGATCCCAATCGCGGCACCGGCAAGCGCGTTGAGCGCGACACCGACTTTTACCAGAATGTTTCGCCGCGAGACTCCTGCAGGGTTCTGCGCGTTGTTGGTTTGCGGATCACTCATGGCGTTTTCTTTTCCCGATGCGAAGCGAGCCAGGCGACTACGTCGGCAATTTCCTGCGGCTGCATCACGCGATCCGGTACGCGTCCACGAAAATCCGGCATACCCAGATCGGGTCGGCCGGCGATCACGGTTAGCCGCAGCGCCTGATCGGTCACCAGCGCCAGATAAGCCGGATTCACTGGCGCCCCGGCTTTTTTCGCGATGCCCTTGCCGTCGAGTCCATGGCAACCTGCGCAAAACGTCTGGAAGGCCGCTTCGCCGCGCGCCACATCTCCCAGTTCGCCGGCGTATGCGGGCAGAGTAACGTTCGCGAATTCGGCCGGTTTGGCCCAGCGCTTCTGCATTTCGTCAGCGAGAATTCCCACCTGCTGATCGGTCAGCATGCCGCCGGCGCTTTTGGCAAACGCGGGCATGGCTGCGCCGCGGACGCCCTTCGTGATCACTTCCACCAGCCGCTCCTTTTTCACCAGGGCCTGATACAGCGGATCGTTCAGCGGACGGGCCCCTCCGCCGCGTCCGTCTTTTCCATGGCAACCGGAGCAATTCACGGTGAACAGCTTCTCGAAATCCACGACCTTTTCGGGCAGCGTGTACTCTTCCTCGGGGCCGAAGCAGGCCGAGAGCGAAAGCATCGCGATTACGACGGCGGGAACGGCAACGAGGTGGCGAGTCACGGTCTGCCCTCCTCGTCGTGTTCGATGGTGGCTTCTAGTCCCAAGCGCGCGCCGAGGCTCCACGACTGCATGGTGGCGATCCGCGCGGTGCGCGCGACGACGTAAGCTGCAGCGAGTCCAAAGGCGATCTGCGATGCGACGAACCAGCGCCAGTCGATCCGTGCGTTCATGGCCGGGTTAATTATTTCCAGCGCAGCCGCGATCAAGCCCGACCAGAGGACCGGAACGATGAGTCCGCTCCAGATGCCGAAGCGGCGTGGGAACATCGGCAGCAGCACGGCGTACAAAATTCCTACCAGCGGAGACACGACGGCGTGCATCGCGAGTCCCGCCATCAGCGCGGTGGAATTGAATTCTTTCAATTGTTCGGTAGTTGCGTTCGACAAGGACGGCATCACGCCTGCAGCAAGGAGGTTGATCGGATACCAGATGCTGCCCTGCGAGATCAGACCAAACACGGTGGCGACCACTGCCATCGCAACGCCGCCGGCCAGACCGCCTTTGAGTCCCGCCGAGTAAGGATGTATTTCGGCCGGGATGTGCACGCGATGGTCGCCGGTGCCGACCTTCAGCCGCGTCACTGTGCGCGGGCTGGGCTTGATGGGCCGGTACTCTTCGAGCAACGGAACGTTCTCGTGTTTTTCGTGCGGCAGCACTTCGCGCCACCAGCCCACGGCGCCGCGCAGCAGAATTAGCAGACCGACGCCGCTCACCGCCAAGTGCGTGACGAGGCCGGCGAACAAAAGCGCGATCCCGACCGCGGTGACCAGGGGCCACGCCGTCGGCGCGGGCATCGCTACTGTGTTTTTGCCGTGATCAGCGTCCAATGACATACACCACCGTGAAAACGATTACCCACACCACGTCGACGAAATGCCAGTACCACGCCAGAAATTCAAATCGCCGCGCGTTCGACAGCATCGCGTTCCCGCGTAAACCGATCAACAGAACGATGGTGAGCAAGATCAATCCGATCAGCACGTGGCTGGCATGCAATCCTACCAGCGAGTAGTAAGTGGTCCCGAACAGATTGGTGCTGACGGTCAGGTGATCGTGGTTGATCAGCTTGTTCCACTCTTGCCCCGTCGCGCCCAGGAAAAATGCACCCAACCCAACCGTCAGGGCCAGCCACATCTTGAAAGGCCCGGCGTGCCCTTTCTTTAGCGCGTGTTCCGCAAACGTGACCGTCACGCTCGAAAACAATAGGCAGAAAGTGGAGATGTACGGAATCTCCAACACGTCTTTCGGATACGGTCCGGTCAGACTCTTTCCGATATAGAAGAGATAGGCGACGACGAAAATCGTGAACACCGCGAACTCGGTGATGATCAGGCAGATCACGCCGACGCGGCCGCGATCCGGCTGACGCCATTCGAGATTGGTTTCGGCGGCGGTCATTCGTATTTCCAATCCGGATCTTCGGGATGCTTCAGATCCCATAGCGGGCGACTGCTTTTTATTTCGGGCACTTGCGCGAAATTGTATTCGGGCGGCGGCGAACTGGTGGCCCATTCGAGCGTCCAGCCGTCCCAGGGGTCGTCGCCGGCTTTCTTGCCGTTACGGAGCGACGAGATTATGTTCCAAACGAAAAACAGAATTGCGAGCCCCTGGAAGACGACGCCGACCGATGCGACCAGGTTCACCATTTCCCAGCCGCGTCCCGGAGCGTAGGTATAAATGCGGCGCGGCATGCCCCAGATCCCCGCGAAATGCAGCGGGTCGAAGGTCAGGTGGAATCCGATCGCGAGCAGCCAGAAATGCAGCTTGCCATAAGTCTCGTTCAGCATCTTCCCGGTGGCCTTGGGGAACCAGTAGTAAATCGAAGCGAAGAGGGTGAACATCAAGCCGCCGAGCAGCACGTAGTGGAAGTGCGCCACCACGAAATACGAATCGCTGAGCTGCCAATCGAAGGGCGCGGCGGCGAGCATGATTCCGGTCAGGCCGGCGATCAGGAACTGGAATAGGAATCCCACGCAGAACAGCATGGGCGTGTCCATGCGGATCTGTCCGCGATACATGGTCGCCAGCCAGTTGAATACTTTGATGCCAGTGGGCACCGCGATCATCATGGTGGCCGCGACGAAGAAAATGTTGGCGCGTGCCGACATGCCCACTGTGAACATGTGATGTGCCCACACGCTTACACCAACCGCGGCGATCATGATGGTTGCGCCGACCATGGCTGGGCGCCCGAACATCGGCTTACGCGAAAACACGGGAATGATTTCGGATGCGCACGCAAATCCGGGCAGCACCAGGATGTACACCTCGGGATGCCCGAACAGCCAGAAGAAGTGCTGCCACAGCACCGCCGATCCGCCGGCTTGCGTGTCGAAAAAATGGCCGCCGAGGTAGCGGTCCACCATCAGCATGATCTGCGCGGCGCTCAGCGGCGGCAGCGCCACCAGGATCATTCCGGAAACCACGGTCAGCATGATCACGAACAGCGGCATGCGCCACAAGGTCATGCCTTTGGTGCGCATCGAGAAAACGGTCGCGATTACGTTAATCGCGCTGGCGATGCTGCCGATGCCCGCCAGCAGAATACTGAGCGTCCAATAATCGGTACTACTGCCTCGCGAGAAGGCTTTCGAGGTTAGAGGCGCATAAGCGAACCAGCCCACGTCGGGCGCGCTGCCGTGTCCCGCCAAGCCTTCGCCCGCGATGTAGCTGAAGTACAGCAGCATTCCGCCCAACAGGAAAATCCAAAAGCCGAAGGCATTGAGACGCGGGAACGCCATGTCGCGCGCGCCAATCATCAGGGGCACCAGGTAGTTCGCCAAGCCGGCCAGGAACGGCATGCCGACCAGGAACACCATGGTGGTGCCGTGCATGGTGAACAGGCGGTTGAAAATTTCGGGTGGAATCACTTTCCCGTTGGGGAATGCGAGCTGCGCGCGAATCACCGCCGCCATGATGCCCGCCACGACGAAGAAGAACAGCGCGGCCATGATGTACAGCATGCCGAGGCGCTTGTGATCCACCGTAATCACCCACTCATGCAGGGCTGTGGGTAGCGACGGATCGGCGACTTGCGATTCCAGTGGGTAGTTGGTCGCCGCCATATTATTTGAGCGTGGACAAGTATGCTACCACCAGGTCCAGTTCCTTCGCATTGAGCTGCATGTTGGGCATGTAGTTGCCTGGCTTGATTTCTTCCGGGTCGTGAATCCAGGCCTTCAGATTGGCGTAGTCATTGGGAATCACGCCCGCCGCGAGTGTTTGCCGGCTGGCCAGATGCGTCAGGTCGGGACCGAATTCACCGTTGGCCGTAGTGCCGGCGACGCGGTGGCAATTGACGCAGGAGAGCGATAAGAACATAGCCCGCCCTTCGTTCGCTTCCGCACTGACGGCCGCTGGGGCTTTCTGCGCCTCCACCCATTTATCGAAATCCGCCTTGGATTCGACGACTACGCGAAGCAGCATGTTGGCGTGCTGGGTTCCGCAGTACTCGGCGCAATTGCCCAGGTACGTCCCGGGTTCGTGCGGATCGATCCACATGCGATTCGGGTGGCCTGGAATCAAGTCGGTCTTACCGGCCAATCGCGGCACCCAGAAACTGTGCGCGACGTCGGCCGAAAGCAGCGTGAGGAAGCTGGGGAACTGCGACAGGTTGGCGCTGACCGGCATGTGCAACTCATTGGCGGTGATCACGCCCAGCTTGGGATAGCGGACTTCCCACCACCACTGGTGCCCGATCACGGTGATCTCGATCGCGTCCTTGGGCTGCGGTGTGTCCTGAACTTTGGCGACCACGCGGGCGGTCGCCATGGTGAGCACGACGACGATCAGAATTGGAATAACGGTCCAGGCAATTTCGATCTGGTTGCTGCCGTATACCTGCGCGGGCTCATGTCCGTCGTCCGTCTTGCGGTGGCGGAATCTGTAGACGGTGTAGAAGAGCAGCGAGCTGACCACCACGAAAATTACCGCGCAAACCGCGAGGACCAGAATCGCGAGATCGTGCGCCGACTTGGCAGGAGTGGAGGTGGGCTTGAAAATGTTCGCGTCCGAATAGACGGCCTGAGCCGACAGGCGAACGACGGCTCCGAAGTAACAGCCGACAACGAACCGCAGGCTCATGCCAGCCCTCCTTAAGGCAAGACCCAATTAGCATAGTCGGGCGATGCCCCCCCTGTCCATAGGGGCCTCACAAGAGTGGAGATCTCACAAGAGAATGTTTTGTTGGCGCGGGGCTTGAACGACGTAGGTCAGTACCGCACGGCCTCGAGAAACAATCCTGACGCCGGCGCGGTCCATGCCGCGACGTCGCAGCGGGGATCTTTTTTCCCGGCCATTAGTCCGCGAAACTGTTCGAGGGTCACTTCGCCTAGTCCGACCTTCACCAGCGTGCCAGTCAGTCGCCGGACCATTTTCCAGAGGAAGTGCGACGCCTCGATTCGAAAGACGATCAGGTGTTGGTCGACACCGACTTCGGCTGCGTCAACGACCACGGTGGTCGATTCCCCGGGACGCGAAGGATCGGGTGCGCGGAAGCACACGAAGTTGTGGCGGCCGGCCAGCAGCGCCGCGGCGGTTTGCATCGCGGGAACGTCGAGGGGATCCTTGATCCACCAGACGAATCGTTTCGAGAGCGCGGCTTTGCGCGTCGAGATCTGGTAGAAGTACGCGCGCGAGGTAGCGTCGTGACGCGCGTGGAAACTTGGGGCTGCTGCGGTGCATTCGAGAATCGCGATCGACGACGGCAGCTTGTCGTTCAGCTCGCGCATAAGCTGCGCCGCCGGGAGCTTGCGACGGGCCGTCTCGTGAACCTTGATATGCGCGACCTGGCCGAGCGCATGCACGCCCGCATCGGTGCGACCGGCGCCCTGCACGTCCACCTCGCCTCCGAAGCACGCGTTGGCTGCGATTTGCAGCTCGCCCTGCACGGTCCGCGCGTTGTCCTGCGTCTGCCAGCCGGAGAATCGCGACCCGTCGTATTCGAGCGTGAGCTTGTAGGTCGGCTTAGAAAGCTGCCCCACTATGGTCCTCGAGCACTTCGATGCGGATGCGATCGGGTCCTTCGATGAACGCGAACTTGATTTTGCCGTCGAGGATCGAGCGCGCGGGCGCGGTGATTTTCACGCCGTCCTTCTTCAGGCGTTCGAGGGTCGCATCCAGATTGGCTACGCGGAAACCGACGTGATCGATGGAATGCCCTTCGCTCGATTCCAATTGGTCGCGGCCCTTCCACGCTTCAGGAAATGCGGCCTTGGCGTTTTCGACGGGGTAGATGATCAGGTTGACGTCGTCCATCATCATCGATACGGAGGGGCCGGTCTGGCGGCCACAGCGAAATCGGGGCTCACGCGAAGGCGCTGCGGTACCACGGCGCGTTAATCCGAAATGCTTGGTGTACCACTCGCTGGCAGCGATCGGATCGCTTGAGAGCAGATGCACGTGGCCGAATCGGTAGTTGCCGGCGGCGGTGGTGTTCAGCTCGATCAGCGCGTGGCCGGGAGCGTCGACGTAGGCGAAGTAGAATCGGCCGTTGCCGCCCTTGCCATCGCATTGATCGCTGATATCAGTGAGCGGAGTTTGGAATTTCGTTCCGCTGTCTATCTGTTTCTTGTAAGTCTCCTGCATGTTGGCGCCGCCACCCCATCCCATGTGCCAGATGGGCGAAACGATGTCACTCTTGGGAGGGGTCGCGACTTTGGTGAACAGCAGCCAGGAATTGTTCGCCCAAACGGCGTCCTGGACACCAGCGAATTTTCGTTTCTCCGATTCGAGTTTCGATGTGTAGAATTCGATTGCGGCGGCGGGATCGGTGACGTTGAGATGCAGATGATGAAAGTGTGCGAGGGGCGCCGGGGTTTCCTGCGAGAGCATCGTAACGGTAGTCGCGAGAAAGCCGCTGAGAGTGAGAAGGGCGCAGCCGAGAAGGTAGCGGGGGTGCATAGTCAGGCGATGATCTTCTGCGCGACCACGCCTGCGACGTCGGTCAATCGGAAATCACGACCGCTGTAGTTATAGGTGAGACGCGTGTGATCGAAACCCAGCAGGTGTAAAACGGTCGCGTGGAAATCATGAATGTGCATGCGATCGGTTTCCGCGTGATACCCGATTTCGTCGGTCGCGCCGTAGATGAATCCGGCCTTGACCCCGCCGCCAGCCATCCAGATCGAATAGCCGTAGGGATTATGATCGCGCCCGGCGTTATCTTTCCCGGCGCCTTCGGACACCGGCGTGCGCCCGAACTCGCCGGCCCAGATCACCAGCGTGTCCTTCAGCATGCCGCGCGCTTTTAGATCGGTGAGCAGGCCAGCGATGGGCTTGTCGACTTCCTTGGCGTTTTCGGGATGCTTCTGCACCAGGTCGGTGTGCTGATCCCACTTGTAACTGTGGGTGCACTGGATGTAGCGGACGCCGCGTTCGGCCAGGCGGCGGGCCAGCAAACACTGCCAGCCGAAATCGCGCGTGACGTCTTCGTCCATGCCGTACAGTTTTTTGGTTGCTTCCGATTCGCGCTCGACTTGAAACGCCTCGGGCGCCTGCGACTGCATCCGGAACGCGAGCTCGAAAGCCTGGATGCGCGCTTCCACTTGCGGATCGTGACGCCGCATTTCGGCGTGACGGCGGTTGATGTTGTTGAGCATGTCGAGCTCGTAACGCTGCTGCTCGGGCGTGTAGCGCTTGTTAAGCAGATATTCGATCGGCTCGCCCTTTACGTCGTCGACTTTCAAGCCGGCGTTGCCTACCGGGGTGCCCTGGAACGCGCCCGGCAGAAATGCCGACGCCCAATTCTTGCCACCGCCGTGCGACAGCGTGGGCTTAATCGTGATGAAGCCGGGGAGATTCTGATTCTCAGTGCCCAGTCCGTAGAGCGCCCAGGAACCCATGCTGGGCCGAGTGAATGTGTTGCTGCCGGTGAAGGTCTGCAGCATCGCGGCGCCGTGATCGACGCCTTCGCCGACCATGGAGCGAATGATGCAAAGGTCGTCGGCACGCTGACCTACGTGCGGGAAAAGATCGCTGACGGGGATGCCGCTTTCGCCATAGTTTCGAAACTGCCACGGCGATTTCATCAGCGGACCCGCGTCCTTGGTGAATGCGAGTGGCCGCTTGATGGGCAGCGGCTTGCCGTCGTCGCGATCGAGTCGCGCTTTGGGGTCGAACGTATCGACGGCGGAAGGGCCACCGTGCATGAACAGAAAGATGACGCGTTTCGCGCGAGCGGGGAAATGCGGCGGACGGGGAGCGAGGGGGCGCGCGGGGTCGAGTGCAAGATTCTCGGCGCGGGCTTGCTCTTCGGCGAACAATCCGGCCAGCGCAATGGATCCGAATCCACTGGCTGCCGCGCGCAGGAGCGCTCGGCGGGATTGCGGCGTTGCGTGTTGAAACATCGCTTTTTCGAACGGATTCGTCACGTTTTACTCAATCCAGATAAACGAAATCGTTGGACAACATCAGGACGTGGCAGAAACTTTGCCAACCGTCGGCCGGCGACTTCCCGTACTTCGCCGCGTAATTTCGAATGTAACTCAATCCGGCGTCGATTTCCGCGGCGGCGGGCGCACGGTTTACGATTCTCAGATACGATCGTCGCAAGCGCTCGGTGTCGGACGGGGCAGGTTCAGCGAGCAGCGCCTGCGCAAATTTGTCAGCGCGCTCGAAAACGAAATCGCTGTTCATCATGAACAACGCTTGCGGGGCGACGTTGGTGAGCAGACGTTTTCCGTTGGGCGTCGTGGCGTCGCCGAAATCGAAAAGGTTCAGAAGCGTCGGCAGATTGGCGCGGCGCAGCGGCAGGTAAACCGTGCGGCGCTTCACTTTCACCGGGTCCATACTGAGACGGCCCGCGGCGTTCTCGCCGTCGGTTCCCGTACCGGTCTGCAGCGTGCCGCCCATGGCCAGATCGAGCGATCCGTCGATCGCCAGCAGGCCGTCGCGCAGCTCTTCGATTTCCAGACGGCGGCGATTGAAGTGCGAGAGCAGCAGATTCTCGGGATCGGTCTGGGCGGCCTTCGGACCAGGCTCGCTGGACATGCGATACGCGCTCGAAAGCATGATGGTCCGATGCATGGCTTTGATCGACCAGCCGCTCCGCATGAATTGCGCCGCCAGGTAATCGAGCAACTCGGGATGAGTGGGACGATCCCCCATCTTCCCGAAGTTGTCCGGCGTGCGCACGATTCCTTCGCCGAAATGCCACTGCCAAATGCGATTCACAATCACGCGCGCGGTCAGTGGATTGCGCGGGCTGGAGAGCCATTTGGCGAGCTCGCGACGGCCGCTGCCGGTTTCGAAATGCGGATCGCTGTCACGGGCAAGCACCACGGGAAACGCTTTGGGCGCGTCCTCGCCCAGGTTGTTGTGATCGCCACGGAGAAAAACTTTCTGATCGACGCGATCGCCGTCCCGTACCGCGGTCGCCATATCCGGCGCGGGCAACAGGTGAGTATTGATCTCGTCCAGTTCCTTGCGAAACGCCGCGTACTTTTCGCGATCTTCGGGCGAAAGCAACTGTTGAAGCTCCTCCGCCGTTCTAGCGAGCGGACCGCTGCCCGAAATCAGATCGGCGAAGAACGGATCCTTGCGGTCGATGGGCGGACGCCCAGGTAATCGTTCGCCATCCTTGATTCGTTCGCGCGCGAATTTTTCCCAAGCCGCGAGTGCGGCGAAACGCGCAGTGAGTAACGCTTCGAAACGCTTCCGCGCGTCCGCAACCGCCCCCGCGGGCGCGTATTCGTCGATGTGGGTCACAAAGTCGCGCAGGAAGCGTTCGTACGCCGCGTCGGTCATCCGATCCATCGACAGCTTCAGCTCGGCGACCTTGGTTTGCTGTGCGCGGTACGCGTTCCAGTCCTCGGCGGGGACCAGAGGGATTTGCAGCAGCTTGGAACTGCCCATCGGTCCGTCGAACGCGCGGGTGTTGGCGAAGATATTGACCATCGAGTAGTAATCGCGTGTCAGGATCGGATCGAATTTGTGATCGTGGCAGCGAGCGCACGCCATAGTCAGCCCGAGGAAAGCACGCGAAGTGACATCTACCTGCTCGTCGTAAATGTCGTACATCATTTTCTTAATATCTTTTTGCGCAAGCGCTTTTGGACCGACAGCAAGAAATCCTGTCGCGACCGTGCCCTGTGTGTTGAAGCGCTGGCCGGCGGGCGGCGGCAGCAAATCGCCGGCGACTTGCTCACGCACGAACTGATCGAACGGCAGATCCGTGTTGAACGCGTGGATCACGTAGTCGCGATAGCGATACGCAAATGGATAGCGATGATCCTCGTCATTGCCGGTCGAATCGGCGTAGCGAACGACGTCGAGCCAGTGCCGGCCCCAGCGTTCACCGTAGCGCGGCGACGCGAGCAGACGGTCGATCACCTTGTTATATGCTTCGGGCGAGCGATCGGCGAGGAACGCCTGAAGCTCCGCTTCGGTCGGCGGCAAACCGGTCAGATCGTAAGTTGCGCGGCGCAGCAGGCGAGCTTTATCTGCGGGCGGCGACGGCGGAATTTGCTTTGCTTCGAGCTTGGCGAGGATGAAGCGGTCGATGGGCGATCGGACCCACGCGTTGTTCGCCACGCGCGGCGGCTTAACGGACTGGATGTCCTGGAAGGCCCAGAATTTTCGATGTTCGGGAGTAATTCGCGCTGACGATAGCGAGGCGGGTTCAAGGGTCGCGACGGGAGCAGTGCCGGGCCATGGCGCGCCCAGCTTGACCCACGCCGTGATCGCCGACGAGTCTTCCGCGCTCAGCTTGCCCATCGGCGGCATTTTTAGCGTTTCTTCGTAACCGATGGCTCGGAGAATACGGCTGTTTTCCGGATTCTCGCGTGCGATCAGTGGGCCGCTGGTGCCGCCCGCGGCCACGCCAGCCGCGCTACTGAGGTCGAGCCCGGAAGATCGCGACTTTGGGTTGTGGCAGGGCTGGCAGTTCTTGACCAGCACCGGTCGGACTTTTTTCTCGAAGAATTCGGTTTGATCCTGGGCGCGCTGAAATGTTGGCAGCAGCAGCACAAGTGCGACAGCAGCAACCAGATTGGATAAGCGGCAAGTCAATTTCAGTAACAAGCATACACAGCTGCGGGACCTCGGCTGAAGCCGAGGCTGCGGGCTGAAGCCCGCGCCACAACACGAGACTTTTACTGCGACCAGGGCGGGACGACGCCCACGCTGCGCGCGTAGGCGATCAACTGTCCCAGGTGCTCGTGCAAATGCGCGACCGCGCGGAGCTGTAAGCCGCCCATGGTGGTCTTGCGGTCGAAGAACATCGCGGGAGCGTTCAGTCCTGCGGCGGAGGTTGACTTCATCGCGTCGTCGACGGCGGCGAAGGCGCGCTCAGCGGCCGCGATCGATTTCTGTTTTCCAACGATACTCTTTTCCAACTTGACATTCCCCTGCGCGATGGCGCGCATGCGGTCGGGCTGCTTCTGTGGCAGGTTCGGATACAGTTCATCGGGCACGGCGCGCCCCATCATGTCTAGCAGCATGTAGTTATTCAGCCCGACGTGCAGCACAACTTCCTTGATCGAGCGCACGTCCGGCGCGGGACGAAAGTCAAACTTGTCGTCGGGAATGGAGCGGGCCAGGTCCAGCAAGCGGGTGCGATAGAGGTCGAATTCGCGCCACAGATCGTCCTGCATTGGCAGTCGGTCCTGGGCAAAAGCAACTCCCGCAGCCAGCGACAAGAGGGCTAAAGTACGTCTCATCAGGAGATCTGACGTTTGAAGCTGAGTTTCGTGGCGGCGTTGCCCGCGAAGTATAGAAAGTTTCAATCGGACCCATCAAAAGGATTGACCGTCCGAGCTCCCCGTCCGACCCTATACTGAAACTTCCAACGCATGACGATGCGGCTACTACTCGTGTTTCTATTCGCCGCGCTGGCGCACGGCCAGCCTCCGGACGCGCTCGCGAAACGTCTGGACGACCTGGAAAAACTGGCGCGCGGAGCGCAAAGCTCGGCTGATAACGCATGGATGCTGGTGAGCGCGGCGCTGGTCCTGATGATGACCGGTCCGGGCCTGGCGCTGTTCTACGGTGGATTAGTCCGTCGCAAGAACGTGCTGGCGACCATGATGCACAGCTTCATCCTGATGGCCGTCGTCACGGTGTTTTGGGCGATTTACGGATACAGCTTTGCGTTCGCCGAAGGGAATTCGTTTATCGGCGGGTTCAAGTTCCTGGCGCTGCACAACGTGGGCGCGGATCCGAATGCAGATTACGCCGCCACCATTCCGCATTCGACGTTCATGATCTACCAGCTCATGTTCGCGATCATCACGCCGGCGCTGATCTCGGGCGCGTTCGCCGAGCGGATGAAGTTCTCGGGCATGCTGTTGTTCACGGTGCTGTGGACCACGGTAGTTTATTTTCCGATGGCCCACATGGTGTGGGGCAAAGGCGGGCTGCTCAACTACAACGGCGGGAAATTCCCCAGCTTCGATTTCGCGGGCGGCACGGTGGTGCACATCACCTCCGGCGTTTCGGCGCTGGTGTGCGCGCTGCATTTGGGCAAACGTCACGGTTATCCGCGCGAACCAATGCGTCCTCACAGTCTGGTACTGAGCGCCGTGGGCGCGTGCCTGCTGTGGGTCGGCTGGTTCGGATTCAACGCGGGCAGCGCACTGGCCTCATCACCGCTCGCAACCAGCGCATTCGTCGCGACACATTTTGGCGCGGCCGCGGCGGCGCTGGGCTGGGTATTCGCTGAGTGGGTCGCGAACGGCAAGCCCAGCATACTCGGCGGAATTTCGGGCGCGGTGGCGGGACTGGTCGCGATCACGCCGGCGTCAGGTTTCGTCAAGCCGTTCCCCGCGCTGTTGATCGGCGCGCTGGCGGGCGTGGTGTGTTTCCTGATGGCGACCGCGGTGAAGCGCAAGTTCGGCTATGACGATTCGCTGGACGCGTTCGGCGTGCACGGCGCGGGTGGAACGCTGGGCGCGATTCTTACCGGCGTGCTGGCGACGCGCGCGATCAACGACGTATGGTCGGGCAAGCCCATGGGCTGGGTGGACGGGAACGCGGGGCAGATGGGGAATCAGTTGATGGGCGTCGCAATCGCGTGGGTGCTGGCGATCGCCGGAACCTGGGTGATTCTGAAAATTTGCGACGCGGTGACGGGAGTGCGCGCCGAGACGCAGCACGAGATCGACGGTCTTGACCTCAGCATGCATGGGGAAGAGGGGTACAACTTCGAGGCTTAAAAATTGGCCGCGAATGAACGCGTATGAACGCAAATCAAATTGAGCTAAGAACATTTGCGTGCACTCGTGTGTATTTGCGGCTAAGGTGGTTTTCATGAAGAAAATTGAAGCCATAATCCAGCCGCACAAGCTGGAAGAAGCCAAGGAGGCCCTGAAGGCCATCGGGATCGACGGCATGACGGTGCTGGAAGTGCGCGGGCACGGCCGCCAGAAGGGTCACAAGGAAATTTATCGCGGTCAGGAATACCAGGTGGATCTGCTTCCGAAAATCAAACTGGAGATGGTGGTCCCTGACGCTCGCGCGGATGAAGTAATTCGCACCCTGGTGGCGGCGGCGCGCAGCGGGAAGATCGGCGACGGCAAGATTTTCGTGTTTGACGTGGCGGAAGCGATTCGCATTCGCAACGATGATCGCGGGGAAG
>DASYPO010000392.1:0-7208 GCA_036006545.1 Bryobacteraceae bacterium | reverse complement strand
CGCCGACTGAGCCGAGGACGGACTGAGCCTGTGCGTCCGATACGCCTGGCCTGAACTGAACCAGGATTTGTCCTCGTACGTAGTTGGACGGTTGCGCTACAGCTAGCGGGACGCTCACAATAAGTAGCGCCAATGAACTACGCAAGAACTTCTGTTTCAGTGACATAGCACCTCTCGGCCGAGATTCGGGAAGGGTCGACCAAACCGGTCGAACCTGTCCCCATTCTTCTCATCGGCCGTAGGTGGTAGAAAGTGCTAGGGAGAACCCACCGAGGGGCGGTCGGGATTTCCTCGTAGGGAGGTACTAAGAAACTGGAAGTTCTAAGCTATTCGCTGCGGAGCGCCAAGGCCGGATCCAGACGGCTCGCGCGTCGCACCGGGAGATACGCCGCAGCCAGCGTCACCGCGAGGAAGAACACGACGACAGCAGCGTAAATCCACGGCGATCCTTCGATCGCGGTGCTCGAAAGCGTGCGAATGGTGTTTCGAGCGAGGAGTCCCAGCGCGAGGCCACACACCAGGCCCGCGGCCACCCATGCCGTCGTGGTTCCGAGGATGGTGCGCACGATGTCCCGGCGGCTGGCGCCCAGCGCCATGCGAATCGCGATCTCGCTAGTCCGCTGCGAAACCAGGCATGCGATCACGCTGTACATTCCGGCAGCGGCCATTCCCATCGCAAGTAGCGCGAACGCGGCGATCAGGAATGCGTTGAAGCGCGGCTCGCTGACCGCGTCGGAAATCACTTCGCGCATGGTCTGGACACTGAACACGGGCTGATCGGAATTTGCGGACTGGACCGCCGCCTTCACCTGTTTCACCAGCTCCGCTTGCGGGAGGGCCGAACGCACGACCAGATAGACATTCGTCCAGGAGAGCTGCAGCGACGATAGATACACTTCCGGATTTGGGTCCACTCGCAAGCCGCGTGTGCGTACATTGCCGACCATCCCGACAATCGTGATCGGCTCGCCCGGCCCCTCGTCCAGCCGTTGGCCGACGACGTCGGCACCCATACCGAAACGTCGCGCGAATTCCTGATTCACCACAGCGACAGTGGCGCGCGGGCCCGCATCGGCGCGCTGCAAAGCTCGTCCGGCAAGAAGCGGGATGCGCAGGGTCCGAAAATAATCGGCGCTGACCAAGTGGTTATCGCTGATGATGCTTTTGAGCTTGCCGGAGGACTCTTTCACCCCGACGAGCTCGGCATTTCCCGCGCGCGCGGGCCGCAGCGGTGGGCCGGTGACGGTCGCGGCCGATTCCACGCCCGGGATCGCGGCGATCCGATCCAGGTAATCCTGAATTGCCGCGCCAGCGTTTGGATCGGCGGTACTCTGTGGACGCGCCGCCAGTTTCAGGCGCATTGCCAGCACCTGCGTCGGATCGAATCCCATCGGCGATTCGACTAGTGTCCACAGGTTCTGCACGACCAACCCGGCGCCGCACAGCAGGAACACGGAGAGTGCCGCCTCGATCGCGATCATGGCGTGGCGCCAGCGATTTCCTTCGCCCGCGGTTCCGCGCGCCGTCAGCGACGGGCCGGGAGACCAGCGACTGCCCTTCAACGCAGGAATCGTCGCGAAGACGAGGGCTGAAAGCAGGGAGATTGCGAGCGTGTAGGCGATCGCTTGCACATCGAGATGCGCGGAAGCCAGCAGGGGGCTGCGGGTCGGCAACAAACCCGCGATCGCTTGCGCGATCCAGCGTGCGGCGAGCAATCCCGCGACACCGCCGCACAACGCCAGAACCAGGCCCTCCAACAAAAACTGGCGAATCAAGCGCGGGCGGGTTGCTCCGACGGCTACACGAATCGCCACTTCCCTGCCTCGCCGTAACGATCGCGCTAGAAGCAACTGCGCGGTATTCGCGCAGGCGATGAGTAACAATATTCCGACGCCGCCGAGTAACAGCCACAGGAGCGAACGCTGGTTCCCGACGATTGCATCGCGCAAGGGCGTCATTGCGTAGGTGAAGAGACTCGGATCCTTTTGTGGATTCGGAAAGGATCTGGGTTGCTCTCGGGTCAACTCCCGAGCGATGCGGCGCACATCGGCTTCCGCTTGCGCGAACGTCACGCCGTCTTTAATGCGCCCCAGCACTCGTACAGGCACGCCGCGACCGTTCGAAGTCACTTCCACTTGTCCCGCGGGATCGACTGGATACGAAGCGTAAATCTCCACTGGCTCCGGAATTCGAAGCGTGGGATAGTCGAAATGAAAATCAGGCGGTAGTACGCCCACCACCAGCGCGGCGCGCCCATCCAGGCGGATCGTGCGACCGACGATCCCCGCGTCGCCGCCCATCTTCGATCGCCAGAATGAATCGCTGAGAACAACCGCCGGCGTCCGTCCGGGTTGATTCTCTTCCTCGAGCAGCGTTCGTCCGATCGCCGCATTCACACCCAGCAAAGGAAAGAACGACGCCGTCACTCGCGCCGCGAAGACTCGCGCAGGCTCCCCGGTTCCAGTGATCTGCATGTCTCGATGTTCCGCAAACGCCATCTGATCCAACGTGCGCGTCCGCGCGCGAATCTCACGATACGACGACGTGCTCGGAATCCAGCCAGTGATCTCCGTGATCGTCACCAGCCGTCCGGCGTCGCGATACGGCAGCGGATCCAGGAATGCGGCTTTGAGTAGTGTAAAGATCGCCACGTTGCCGCCGATCCCCAGCGCGAGTACGAGCACGATCAGCGCGGACGTGGTCGCGTCGCGCTTGAGCAGAAGTGCGCCATGGCGCAGGTCGTTAACGATCCCCGAAGGCATATAGATTCCTCGCGGTTCGCACGTAGATCACTTTACCAGCGAGCGCCGGAGTGGCGACGATTTGATCGCCATCCTCGGCGACCTTATTGCGAGCGAGCACTTCAAGTTGATCTTTGCCGGCCGCGAGCACGGTCACCACGCCATCCGAAGATGCGAGGTAAACTCGCCCCGCCGCTTCGACCGGTGATGCGAAATACGGACCCGGTGCGCCCACGCGCGCGCGATAAACAATTTTTCCCGTCGCGGCATCCAGACAGGTGATTACCCCGCCGTTTCGAATCAGGTACAGGCGGCCCTGGTACAACAGCGGCGATGGTATTTCCGGAATCGAGGTTTTCTCGCGCCACAGCACCTCAGCCTTGTCGCCGTCCGGCCGGATCGCGAGCAGGCCATGGTCCTGCATCATGTCGCTCACTCTGGTTCGATAGGTCTCCCACTCCTTCGAATCCAGAAAACCATCGCGGTTTCGATCGACGCCGCGGAATCCAACGTAATTCTGCGAGTGGGGGATTTTTTCCAATTCCGGACGCGCCGTCATGACCAGTGTTTCTTCCGGGAACTCGGCTTCGCTGATCTTTCCATCGCCGTCCTTGTCGTAGAGTTTCAGCAAGGCCGCGAAATCCGGCAGAGGCGGTCGCAGATCGTCTTCTCCGAGGATATTCCAGGTGCTCACGAATACGAGATTGCCCGGGTCCGCGCCCGCCGCCGGCGAACTCGCGCCGGATGTTCCGGTGGCATGCGACCATATCCGCTCTCCGTTCGAAAGCCGATACCCTTCGACAAATCCCGCGCGATGCACGATCAGTTGATCGCGCCAGACGATGGGAGTCGAGTAGCTCTCGCGGCCGCGCGGTTCAGCATAGATTTGTTTCCACACTTCTTTCCCATCGCGGCGATTCACGGCCAGTAGGTATCCACCTTGACTCGCGTCGTGATTCAGAATCAGAAAATCGGCGACAAGCAACGGCGACGCACCACTGCCATGCTGCGTCTTGGGCATCGGTAAAGGACGTGTCCATTGCTGCTCGCCGGCATGATTGAATGCCGTCAGGCCATACGAACCAAAATAGGAGTAGACGCGCTCCGCATCGACCGCGGGTGAAGCGGTGGCGGGATTGCTCACCACGTGCGGCGTTTCGAGCTGCGGAGCCGGAGCGACGCGCCTCCAGAGAATCTCGCCGGTCTTCGCCGCGACACAGATCAGCTCCAATTTTTTGGATTCCGGGTCGAAGGCATTCACGAATACGCGATCGCCCCAGACTGCCGGTGACGAATGTCCAATCGGCAAGGGGCGTTTCCAAAGGAGTCGCTGCTGGGGGCCAAATTCAATCGGGGGCGCCGCATCCCGCGCGGCCATCCCGTTCGAACTGGGTCCGCGGAACTGCGGCCACTCGCCTGCCAGAGCAGGAATCAACCCACTACTAAGGAGGGCGAAACACAAGCACGATCGCATGGCCGGATTGTAGCGGAATCGGTCGCGGCTTCGCATCCGTTCGCTACTTGGATTTGAGTTTCCACACGCCGTCCCAGTCGGTTCCGGGGGACTCGACCTTGAGATGCTCGCAGCGTTCGAGATACAACCCGGGAAGTTTGTCGTGCGGGTTCAACTCAGCGGCACCGCGAAAGGCGTTCTCCGCCTGCGCCCACTGCTGCTTTCGGTAGTACGACAAACCGCCCTTGAAATGATTTACCGCTTCCATTAGGTTGGGGAAGGTTTCGTCGGTGTGATAGTCCAGCACTTCGTAAATCCACACCGGCTCGTGTTTACCCTTGACGATCACCTGGTCGACCTCGCGGATGCGATAGGTGCCCTTCAGTCGCCGGTAGGTGTTCTCGCTGATGAGAATGCGCGCGGCGTACTGCTTGCAGGCGCTCTCGAGGCGGGACGCAAGGTTCACGCCGTCGCCGATGATGGTGTAATCCATGCGCTTCGGCGAACCGATGTTGCCGGACACTACCGTGTCGGTATTCAGGCCGACGCCGATATCGATGGGTTTTAAGCCGGCATCGGCACGCAGCGCATTAAACGTCCGCAAATTGGTGATCATCGAAATGGCCGCGCGCACGGCTCGATCCTCGTCGTCGTCGTGCGGCACCGGCAGCCCGAAGACCGCCATGATGGCGTCGCCGATAAACTTATCGAGCATGCCGCCTTCCTTCTGAATCGCGTCCACCATGACGGTGAAATATTCGTTCAGCAGGCGAACGGTGCTCTGCGGGCCCAGTTCTTCGGAGATTCCCGTGAAATCGCGGATATCGGAAAACAGAACGGTCGCGGTAACGCTCTTGCCACCCAAAACTTCTTCGCCGCCGGCGAGAAGGCGATCGGCAATACCCGGGTCCATGTAACGCGACATGGTGGTCTTCATGCGTTTCTCAATGCTAATGTCTTCGATCATCAGCATCGTGCCGATCTTTTTCGCGCCTTCGTTCTCCGATTCACTGACCAGTGGAAGTACGTTGAGGTTGATGGAAAGCTTGTCGGTGCCGACAGTCAATGCCGCATCCATCAGCGTTTCCGGGGTTTGGGACTCCTCCACCGATTTGATTTTTTCGATCAGCCACGGATTCTGTTCACCGAAAAAATCGACAGCGGTGCGATGTTGAAGCTCTTCCAATTTCGTCTTCAATAATTCGAGACCGGCGCGATTGCAGGTGACGATGCGGCCGTTCTCATCCAGCGTGACTACTGCGTTCGACATGCTCTGCAGCATGCTCTCGCTGTAGTTCTTCATGTTCTGGACGTCGTCGAACAGCTTGGCGCTTTGCAGGCTGATAGCCACCTGCGCGGTAAACGCCTTGAGGCGTGCTTCGTCTTCCTGAACGAACGGACCGCCTTTGCGATTGAGCACCTGTGTGACACCGATGGTCTGTCCGGAGCGATCGAGAATAGGCACGCACAGAATGGAGCGAGTGAAGAAACCGGTGCGCCTATCGAACGCTGGATTGAAGCGCAGGTCCGCGTAGGCGTACGGAATATTGATGGTCTTTCCGGAGATGAAGACTGCCCCCGCAATGCCCACGTGGTTGGGCATGCGGATCTCGTCGATCTTTCCGCCCATCGCGACGCGCGAAAACAGCTCGTTGGTTTTGAAATCGTTCAAGAAAATGGTGGCGCGCTCGGCACGCAACATCTTGGCGGCCTCACCGACGATCTTCACCAGCATGGTGCCCAGGTCGAATTCGGCGGTGACGTCGGAGACCACGTCGAGCAGCCGCATTTCCTGCTCGCGCGCGGCGGTCATTTTTTCCCGGAACTGCGTATTTCGTAATGTGAGTGCCGTCTGCTCGGCCATGGCCTTCAGGCGTCGCAGATCTTCAGGAGTGAACTTGCCTTCCAGCTTGTTCAGCATCTGAAGCACGCCGATTACTTCGCCGCGAGCGGTGAAAATCGGCGCGGCCATGATGTTCTTGGTGACGTAGCCGGTTTCCTTGTCGATCGCGGGATCGAAATGCGGATCGTTGTAGGGGTCGTGCACGATCACGCCCTTGCGTGTCGTAAAGACCTGGCCCGCAGTACCGCGGTTGTTGAGGATGCGGATTTCGCGGATGTGCACGCCCTGCGCGATACGCGAATATAGCTCGCCGGTTTGGTCGTCGTTGAGAAACAGCGTGCCTCGGTCGGCGCCGGTTTCGCGCGCCGTGATTTCGACGATGGTCGCGAGCAGTTCATCCAGCGTCTCGATGGCGGCCACCTGCTTGCTGATGTTCAGCAGCAGTTCCATCTCCTGAAACTGCGCGCGCTCGACGGCGGTGAACGGCGCGGGTTTCTGCTTCGCGGGGGCCGCTGCCGCGCCGGATCTGGCTTTCCGGTTAGCGGCCAAGCTTCTCCTCCAACTGGTTTCGCAGCTTGGCGATCATTTCCTGCATGTGATTCTGTTCGTCGCGGGCGGTGCGGGTGAGGTCCTGAATTCTCTCGCTGTGTTTGATTTGAATGCGGTCCATTTCACTGCGCATGGCTTCGATGGTCTTCTTGAGCTCGAGGTTCTCGGCTCCCACGGCAGCGACGGCTTCCTGAATTTTACCCTGCTGTTCGAACTTCATCAGCTCCAACTGCTCGCGCATGGCGGCGATGGTGCGTTTGAGGTGGTCAATATTGCCGTCGGTATCGTTCACGGGAGCAATATCGAGGTTACTACGGGTGGAGCGGCTGATGTCACTTGGCGGCAGCCGGATACAATCGCTTAGATGGAAAATCGCGCCATCGCACGACTCCTCTCTGAAACCGCCGACCTCATGGAAATCGCGGATGAGGATTCCTTTCGCATTCGCAGCTATCGCAACGCGGCGACGGTGATCGATGGGTACCCGGAATCGGTCGCGGCGATTCTGAAGGATCCCGAAAAGAAGGTGACCGACATTCCCGGCATCGGTAAGGGCATTGCCGGGGTGCTGGGAGAAATCGAAGAGCGTGGCAGTTTCGAGCGGCGCGACGAAATGCTGGCG
>DASYPO010000391.1:0-9386 GCA_036006545.1 Bryobacteraceae bacterium | reverse complement strand
GCGGGCATTGCTTTCTCGGCGAGTGCTGGACGCTGCGCGCGATTGTGGAATTGGAATCGTGCTGCTGGTGACAGCGTATGTGCGGGCAGGTTGGAGGAAGGAACCGGACCCGGGCCAGATTCGCTTTTTGTCGCCAACACCGGAAGATTTTCTGGAGGTGATGGATGCGGCGAGGGGCGCCGGGGTCCAGGTGGGCATGGCACCGCACAGCATTCGCGCGGTGCCGCTGGATTACCTGAAAGAGATTATGCCGTACGCGCGGGAGCACGGGATGCGAGTGCATATGCACGTCGCCGAGCAGCCGGCGGAGGTAGAGGCATCGCTCGGCGAATACGGTCGGCGGCCGGTGGAATTACTGGTCGAGCACCGAGTGATCGACGCGAGCTTTACGGGCGTGCACGTGATTCATGTGACGGACGAAGAGGTCGGGCGATTCGCCGCGTCGGGGGCGACCGTGTGCGCGTGCCCGACCACGGAGCGAAACCTGGGCGATGGAATCGGACCAGCAGACGACCTGCTGCGTGCGGGCGGGGCGATCTGCTTTGGCACGGATAGCAACGCGCAGATCGATCTGCTCGAAGACGCGCGGCAGTTGGAATATCATCTGCGGTTGAAGAAATTGGAGCGAGCCGTACTGGCGGAAGACGGGGATCGAGAATCGCTGGCGCGGCGGTTGTTCCATTGCGCGACGGAATCGGGCGCGCGAAGCCTGGGGGTGGAGGTCGGGAGTCTGGAGGTGGGCCGGCCCGCAGACTTTTTCACGATCGATTTGGAGGATTTATCGATTGCGGGCGCGGATCGTGCCTCGCTGCTCTCGAATGCTGTGTTCGCGGCGGGTCGCGTGGCGATTCGGGATGTGTTTGTCGGCGGTCGCGCGGTGATCGAGGACGGGCAGCATCGGTTGCGGGAAGAAATCGTGCGGGAGTTTGTTGACGTCCAGCGGAGACTGTGGACGTGAGCGTCGTCGAGATTCTGAAGAAGCTGGTTGCGATTCCATCGGTGTCGTCGATGAGCAATCGTCCCGTGATCGAGATTGCGCGCGGATTTTTGGATGCGAAAGATTGGACGCTTCGCGAGTATCCGCATCGCGACGCGGCGGGAACCGAGAAGATCAATCTAGTGGCGGTGACGAAGGGTGGCCGTGCGAGCGAAGTTGAGCTTGCGTTGGTCTGTCACACCGATACTGTTCCGTTCGACCCGGCGTGGAAGGAATCAGTACATCCGGTGACGCGGAATGGTCGGGTGTATGGGCGCGGCAGCGCCGACGTAAAGGGATTCCTCGCGTGCATTCTGGCGGCGGTAGCGGAGACGGATTTGAAGAATCTCGCGAAACCGCTGGCGGTTATTCTCACCGCCGACGAGGAGGTCGGGTGCGTCGGAGCCAAGCTGCTGGCACGCGAGAATGCATTCCTGGCGCGCTACATGCTGATCGGTGAGCCGACGGGCATGCGTCCGATTCGAGCGGGCAAGGGCTATGCATTGGCAGAAATCGTCGTGCGGGGTCGAGAGGCGCACAGCGCATTTCCGTCGGAAGGACACTCCGCGATTTTTGATGCGGCGAGAATCGTGACACGTTTGGAGAAGCTGGCGCGGAAAATCGCGGCGCACAAAAATCGCGAGTTCGAGCCGCCGTATACGACGCTCAACGTCGGTCTGATCAGCGGTGGGACGGCGAAGAACATTGTCGCGGGCGAATGCCGAATTACGGTGGAGTGGCGGCCGATTCCTGGGCAAGATCCCGAGTGGGTCGCGGGATTGATCCGCGGAGAGTTGAAGGGGATGGACGCTCGGCTGGATGTAAAGCGGCTCGATCCGCCCTTCGATCCAGCGCCGACGAGCGAGCTGGCGGAGTTACTTGAATCGCTCACAGGGAATCGGGCGGCCACGGTTTCGTTCGGCACGGAGGCGGCGCATCTGCGGTCGGCCACGGGCGAGCCGGTTGTGTTCGGTCCGGGCGACATGACGACCGCGCACAAGACGGGCGAGTTTGTGCCGGTTGCCGAGCTGAATCGATGCGTGCGGCACTTGCGCGAGGTGATTAAGAGGATGTGTGGCGGAACAAGACGGCAGCGCAGAAATGGCCCCGAAGGTGATGCAAGCAAAACTGGGGACGCCGGCTAAAGCCGACGCTGCAGGCTGAAGCCCGCGCCACTGGGTCACAGCAAGTCTTCGGTGCGTAGATCCTCGAACAGGTCAGGGCCGGCAATGCGAGGGTAGCCGAAGTCCCAGAAGGGATCGCCGGGAGCGCTTTCCCAAACGCGTTTGTCGCCGGTCAGCAGTTTCTTCAATCGTTCATCGAGAGCGGCGATTTCCTGGTCATCGATGTCAGCACCGGAGAGCCGCAGAATACCGCGCGCGTCAAGATCGTTGCGATATTCCTCGAGCCCCAGGCAATAGCCACGCTCTACTCGTCCGACGAATTCGCGCCATTGGCGGACCAGCCCAGGCTTTCCTTCCCGAACAACATGCTCAGGGTAGCCGTTGTCTCGTAAATACTGTTGGATCTTCATGGGCGATTCGCCTGTCGGTGGAAATAACGTTCGCCGTCGTTGGGCTTGAAAAACGTGCGGATAGTGCGGTTCCCGTTGTACGCGCCGAACGCTCCGCTGCGTCGATCGAACTTGGTGATGATGCCGCCTGGCTTGCGAGCTTCGAGAATCGGACCGCCGGCGGGCGCGTCGCGAAGATCCTGGGCGAGCCGCAGATACTCTTCGGGCGAGATCTTGCCGAACTCGCGCCCGTGTTTCTGGTAGTGCTCTTCGAACAAGGCTCGCGTGCGAAAGCCAGGACCAGCCGCGATCAGCAGCAGTGCTGCGAGGAATAATCCGATTGCGATTCGTACTTGTCTCACAACGCGACCTCGCGTCCGCCGTCCAGTATGGATACACGCGCCGCTTCGATCACGCGATCGTTATGGCGGCTGTTGGCGGGCGTGGCGATCATTTCTGTTCGATCGATTTCTTCGAGGAGCGCGGCGCGCCGCTCCGGTCGCTCATCTTCCACTCTACGGCAGGCGTCGACAATCTGCGCGATTGCACGATAGCCGTAGCCGACCGGCGCGAGCCCTGGTCCGGCATGTGGGACGTACTGAAAATAGTCGGGGCTCGGTTCGGAGTACGGGCCGTCGACGTATGCGTATTCGAGACCGCGGTATTGATCGGAATGACGCAGCATCGCGCCCACGTCGCCGCCCGCGCACAACATTTCTAATCCCTGAAGATTCGAACCCGGCCCATTTTCCGGATAGCCGAGCGAGTTCTGGACGTTCAGCAGAGCCTCATTGGACCAGCGCACGCGCGCGTCGGTCCATAGGAAGCCTTCGCCGCCTTGGGGATAACGATCGCGGAGTCCGTACACGCTCACGGCGACGGGGTTGAGACCGGTGATGAATTGCACCAAGTCGACGTAGTGGCACCCGATGTAGCTGAACGCGTCGGAGTTTTCGACGGTGCACCAGGTTTTGAAATTTGAGTGGCGGTAATTCCACTTTTCATGCAGGCAAGCGCGCCCCAGTCGAAACTCGCCGAAACGGCCGGCGCGATAGAGACGGCGAGCCATGAGGCTGCGATCGTCCGAGCGCTTGTGATAGTCGATGCCGACGAAAAGTCCGCGAGCGCGCGCTTCGCGGTCGATTTCTTCGGCATCGCGTACGGTCATCACCAACGGCTTGACAGTGCACACGTGATGATTCGCGCGGAGCGCAGCGAGAATTACGTCGCGATGCAGAGGATCGGGAACGGCGACAACGGCGAGTTGGCGCGGGCTGGCGGCTGCGAGAAGGGCGTCGTACGAGTCGTTGGTCGGGTTGAACTGCTGGTCGGGGAAGGCGTCGCGGATGGACTGCGAAGCGCGGAGTTGATCCAGCGTTTCCGGGCGCCGCGCGCAAACCGTGATTTTCGCGATCGCACCGAGGCGACGGAGTTGATAGAGCGACGGCAGAAGCTGATCGTGGGTGATCATGCCGCCGCCGATGACGATCGCGTCGAAGGCGTTCATCAGACTTTGACGGCTTCACGCACGGACGACGCGAGGATTTCCGATGCGGCTTCCTCGAAGGCGTCGAGACTTTCGAGCAGCGCGGCTTCGGTGATCATGAGTGGCGGGCAGATCTTCAAGGTTGCGCCGCCGTAGCCGACGGGTGCGAACATCAGCACGCCTTTCTCGATGGTGCGCCAGGTCAGGTCGAACGCTGCGTCCGCGTCGGGCTCGCGGGTGCCGGGATGAACCAGAGAAATCCCCCAGACCAGACCCTTTCCCGACACCGCCCCGACCTGCGGATACTTTTCCTTGAATGCGGCGAGTCGAGTCGCGAGCAAGTGGCCGAGGCGTCGCGAGTTTTCGATTAGTCCGTCGCGCAGGATCACGTTGATCGAAGCAAGCGCGGCGGCGCAGGCTACTGGATTGCCCGTATGCGTCGACGTCATGCTGGCGGGCGCGTGCAGATTCATTACGTCCTCGCGTCCGGCGACGGCGGCGAGCGGCAGTGAACTGCTGATGCCTTTGCCGAAGGCGGCGAGGTCGGGCACGATGCCATAGTGCTCGAATCCCCACATGGTTCCGGTGCGGCCGAACGCCGCCTGCACTTCGTCGCAAACCAGCAGCGCATTGTGACGCTCGGTCCACTGGCGTAGCGCCTGCATGTACTCGACCGGCGCGAATCCGGCGTTGCGACCCTGAAAAGTTTCGAGCACGACGCCGCAGACGTTGCGTGGGTCGACGCCTGCGTGATCGAGGGAGCGTTCGAAAAACTTAAACGACGTGTCGGGGTTGTAGTAGCCGTCGGGAAATTGGATCTGCACGAAGCCGGGATCCAAATTGACGATCCATTCCTTCAACGCGGGAATGCCGCCGGCCTGTTGCGATCCGAGTGTACGGCCGTGAAAGGCTTTATCGAACGACACGACGACGTGCTTGGAAGGTCCGCCGACTTTGATGCCGTGCGTGCGGCAGAGTTTGATGGCGCACTCGACTGCTTCGGATCCGGTGGTGAGCAGGAAAACGCGATTGAGCGAAGCGGGGAGCAGGGACACCAGTTTGTCGACGAGGCACGCGCGAATCGCGCTGGGGAAGCAGTAGTTGTGCAACAGACCGTGCCGGGCTTGGGCGACGATCGCCTCGACTACCTCGGGACAACTATGGCCGGCGTTTGCGACGAGCACACCGCTGGACCAATCGATCCAGCAGTTGCCCCACGCGTCGTAGACCTGAAATCCGTGGGCGCGATCCCACACAATTGGAGGCTGGCCCTGCATGGATACAGGCTCCTCGCGATGCAGGGATTCGATGATGGGGATCGATTCGGGCGCGGGGAGCGCGGTAATGATGCGTCGCAGCGAGGTTTCGACGCGGGGGACGGGGCGCGGCGAGAGGGAGAAGGATCGGGGCACGGCACCATTGTAGACAATTTTAGAGGTTGCGGATAGAATCAGATGTAATAGTCTTATTCTTGACAAGTTTAAAGTACAAGTTTAGAATTGTCATGATGGAGATGAGAGCTAGAGGGCTGGAGAAAACGGTGCTTGATGCGGCCGGAGCCTTTCCAGCGCTGGTTCTAACGGGTCCACGGCGGTCGGGCAAGACGACGCTTCTCATGAACGCCTTTCCCAAGGCCACGTACCTACTGCTGGAGGATCCGGATGTGATTATGCGCGTGGCGCAGGATCCCAGGGGTCTGCTTGAGCTGGTAAAGCCCCCGGTCATCTTTGACGAGATTCAGAACACACCTGAGTTATTCAATTACGTTCGCACGCTGATCGACCAGAAGCCGCAGCGCACGGGGCAGTGGTTGTTCACGGGTTCGCAGGAGGCGCCGCTGATGCGCGGGGTTAGCGAATCGATGGCTGGCCGCGCCGCGATTCTCCAACTGATGCCGTTCAGCGTGGCGGAGTCGGACAAGGTGAGTTTGTTTAACGGCGGATTCCCCGAGGTGATCGCCAAGCCGAAGTCGCGGGAACTGTGGTTCAGTTCGTATCTTCAGACTTACATCGAGCGCGACGTTCGCTCCGTGATAAACGTGAGGGATCTGCCGACGTTCCGTCGGTTTTTGGGATTGCTGGCGAGCCGTCACGGCCAGATGCTGAACCGAACCGACTTGGCTGCTCCCCTGGCGGTTTCGGTTCCCACCATCAGCGAATGGATAAACGTGCTCGAGCTGACCGGGCAGATCATTCTGGTCCCACCGTATTTTGAGAACTTCGGGAAACGACTGGTCAAGTCCCCGAAAGTGTACTGGGGAGATTCCGGGCTTGCGTGTCATCTGCTGGGCATTCAGACAGTGGCCGAGCTGGAGCGATCCACGTTCCTGGGTCCACTATTCGAGGGATTCATCGCGTCGGAGATTCTGAAGAGCCAGATCAATATAGGCCGGAGAAAGGAACTCTACTATTTTCGCGACAGACAGGGCTTAGAGGTGGACTTTGTCCTGCCGCAGCGGAATCGCGACCTGTGGCTGATCGAGTGCAAAGCGTCGCGCACCGTATTTCCGAAAATGGCGGGACCGCTGCTCTCGCTGCGGCGCGCGATGAAAAAGCCCCCGGCGCGAATGCTGGTGGTGTATCGGCACTCGCCGCGCGCCGTGGAGACGACCGCGCTCTCGCCCGGTGTCGAGGCGCTCACCGCGGAGCAACTGGTGGAGGAATTGAACTAAGGCGCGATCGCTTCCGCGACCTGTGAACGCGCGCTCTCGTTTCCGTTCACGTCGACCGCCGTCACCACGTAGCGATAGCGTTTTCCCGATTCGAGCTTGCCGTCGCTATACGCGGCTGCGGGCAACAGTTCCGCGATTCGAGTGAACGGTCCGTCTTCGAGAGCGCGATAAACGTGGTAGCCCTTGAAGTCGGCTTCGAGATTGCGATTCCAGGCGAGGTCGACGGTGTTGACGCCAGTGATGGCGGTAAGGGCGGTCGGCACCGCAGGCGGAAAAACATCGCGGGCGACGATCACCTTCGGATCGGAAACTTCACTCTGATACTTTTCGCCGGAGATCGCTTGCACGTAGTATTGATACTCGGATTCGAATTGAGTGGAATCGTCGCGAAACTCGGCGGCGTCCACATCAGCGAGCCGCTCGGGCTTGCCGCCGGGCACGGTGCGATAGATGCGGTACTTCGGACCCGACCCGCGCCAGGTGAGCAGAATTCCAGTCTCCTGGTTCTTCGCTTCGAGTGCGGTGGGGCGCTCGAGTGGTCGGCCGATCGGAAGGCTTTCGAGATTCGAAAAATCGGACAGCTTGCCCTTCGGTCCGGTGACGCGCACGCCGATCGCGACATCCTTCCCGATGAACTCGGCGGCGTCGATGTGTTGCAGGATCGGACCCGGAGCCGCATTCGGGACCACGAATTTCCTGGCGGACGCAGCCCAGTTCGATTCCTGAAAAGGATTGGGAGCCGGTCCGACGAAGACTTCGACGGCGCGCAGATTTTTTAGCGGCAGACCCTCGGTAGTTAAGTCGGAAAGTGTAAACTCGACCTCGATCTTATCGCCCCGTTGGGCGGCGCGAAGATCGGTGACGCGGACGGGAATGTTGAGCGCGGGAGGAAGCGGAGCGCCGACGTACCCGCAACCGGCGAGTGCGGCGATGCCCACGCTGGACAACACCAAAACGCCACGGTTCACAGAATATACCGGCTCAGATCCTGATCCTTGACGATGTCGGCGAGCTGTTTGCGCACGTACACCGCGTCGACTTTCACATTTTTCTTCTTGAGATCGGGACCGTCGAAGGAAATTTCCTCGAGTAACTTTTCGAGAATGGTGTGCAGGCGGCGAGCGCCGATGTTTTCGGTGGATTCGTTGACGCGAGCAGCGAACCCCGCGATCTCCTTGAGCGAATCTTCGGTGAAGGTGAGCTTGATGCCCTCGGTATCGAGCAGCGCTTGATACTGCTTGATGAGCGCGTTCTTGGGCTCGCGCAGGATTCGGATGAAGTCTTCTTCGGTGAGCGATTTCAACTCCACGCGAATCGGGAAGCGACCTTGCAACTCGGGGATCAGATCGCTGGGTTTCGACACGTGGAACGCGCCCGCGGCGATGAACAGGATGTGATCGGTACGCACGAAACCGTAGCGCGTGTTGACCGTGGTGCCTTCGACGATCGGGAGGATGTCGCGCTGCACGCCCTCGCGGCTGACGTCGGGACCGTGACCGCCTTCGCGGCCCGCGATCTTATCGACTTCGTCGAGAAAAATAATGCCGCTGCGTTCCACGCGCTCGATGGCGACGCGAGTTACCTGGTCCATGTCGACCAGCTTCTGTTCTTCCTCGGTGACCAGATAATCCAGTGCCTCGCCGACGCGCATTTTTCGCTTGCGCGTGCGACCGCCGAACAGGCCGGGCAGCACATCCTTGAGGCTGATGTCCATTTCCTCAAGGCCCTGCGCGGTAGTGACCTCGAAGGTGGGCCCGCGTTCTTTTACGTCGATCTCGACCATGCGATCGTCTAGCTTGCCGGCGTGCAGACGTTCGCGCAGTTTCTCGCGTGTGCGTTCGGCGCTCTCCGTAGGCTCGGGCTGCTGCGGCATCAACAGATCCAGCAGCCGCTCCTCGGCGCTGCGCTCGGCGCGCTCGCCCACTTCGTTGAGACGCTCTTCGCGGACCATGTCAATGGCGATCTCAACCAGATCGCGGATCATGGATTCGACGTCGCGGCCGACGTAGCCGACCTCGGTAAACTTGCTGGCCTCGACTTTCAGAAACGGCGAACTGGCCAATTTCGCGAGACGACGTGCCAGCTCGGTCTTGCCGACGCCGGTGGGGCCGATCATCAAAATGTTCTTGGGGATGACGTCGTCGGCCATGTCCGGATCGAGTTTCTGGCGGCGGATGCGATTGCGTAGTGCGATGGCGACGGCGCGCTTGGCGTCGGCCTGTCCGATCACGTATTTATCCAGTTCGCGTACGATTTCGCGCGGCGTCAGTTCGTCGAGCAGCGGCGAATCCTCGGCGGCTTGCGCGGGAAGATAGATGACCATCAGCCCAGCTCCTCGTAGACGACGTTGGAATTGGTGTAGATACAGGTTTTGCCGGCAATGGCCATGGATTTTTCGGCAATCTCGCGGGCGGACTGATTGGTGTTTTCCATCAGCGCGATCGCGGCGGCTTTGGCAAACGGACCTCCGGACCCGATCGCGGCGAGTTGCTCGTCCGGCTCGATCACATCGCCGTTGCCGCTGACCAGGTAAGTAACCTCGGCGTCGGCCACCAGGAGCAGCGCCTCGAGGTGCCGCAACATGCGGTCGGTTCGCCAGTCCTTGGCCAGCTCGACCACCGATCGCGACAGGTTTCCGTTGTATTGTTCCAGCTTGGTTTCAAAGCGGGCGAACAGGGCGAAGGCGTCCGCGGTGGCGCCGGCGAATCCAGCGACGATTTTGCCTCCGTACAAACGGCGT